>CAZTLA010000028.1:0-23660 GCA_964614365.1 uncultured Syntrophales bacterium
CTCCAGAACCCTTCCGATCCGGACGCCGGGTATGACGCCCACAAGGGTCAGGGATGCCAGGTTCAGGTGATGGAGACCTACTGTGATTCCCCCGATGAAACGATTCGGGAGAAGACGCTGAATCTGATCACCCATGTAGAGGTTGAACCGGCGCATGTCAGCGACGTCCACGCCCTGCTCCCCGCCCTGGAATCGACAAAGGAAGGGGGGCTTGCCCCGGAAGAAGTTTTGAGGGAGCATACCCCGGAGTTCAAGGACAAATACCGATGGCGCTCCGGGATCGAATCGACCTTTTCCGGAATGGACAAAAAGACCGGGGTCAAACGACTCAGAGTCCGAGGTTTGTCCGCGGTGGGCTACTGCGCCCGTCTAAAGGCCATCGGCGTCAACCTCTACCGGGCGGCAAGGGTGAAAAGGGCTCTGGATGCCCTCAGCGGCCCCCCTGGAACACTTGCCGCCGCTGTCTGTTCCGCTATTTTGGCTGTCAAAGAGCGTTTCCTGAGCATGGGGCGCCGGCTCAGCGATATTCTTAACCCGGCGACTGGAAATATGCGCTACAATGTCCGAATCGCCGCGTGACTTCTTACGAGGCCGTCCTTAATTATTCGGTAATATTTATTTTCTGACGCGAGAATTTTCAATTAACCGGACACTACTGAAGGAAAATAATGAAAAAGAAGAGGAAATATGGTGCGCGCATTGAAGGCGCTTCATCCGATGAAAGCAAAAAACCCAATTTATTATCTCGGCACCAAACACTTTCCGCCTTTCTTGTTATACTGTGCCTATCCATATATACCCTGAATGCCAATCCCTTTGCCGGTCAGACTGTGGGGCCCTTTAACATGCTGATGATACCGCCCGGTTGGTCGATGTATCAAACGGATCATCAGATCAATACACAACCAAGCGACATCCTTGATTCATTGCTCCCTGTCTGGATAACGCTCAAGGACAATATCAGAACAGGACGGGGCGCCTTGTGGTATCCAAACGGAGCCGGCGGTCAGCCAATCGCCTTAGAGCTTTTTGACCCTACGTTCCTTCTCTTTATTATCATAAAAGATAATGCGCTTGCCTTTTATCTGGTATTATTAATGAAGCTCGTCATTGCCGGCTTTGGCGGCTTCCTGCTCCTACGGGCCTTCGTAAGTTGGTTGCCATCCCTCTGGGGCGGTGTTGTCTTTATGCTGTGCGGCTTCAATACTGCGTGGATGTACTGGCAGCAGGTTACCACCTCCATGTGGATCCCCTGGCTCCTTTGGACGACGTTTATATATCTTAAAACTGATAACATGCGTTGGCTGCCGACAATCTCCCTTGTGTCTCTTCTGCTTATATTCGGAGGCTTTCCTGCTGTTGCCGCCTTTGGCTTTTATTCTTTCGCGCTGTTTGTCCTCTTTTGGAATCTGTCCGTTTTTTTTGGCCGGCATTGGATTGATGCCCTGAAAGATCCAGCAAATGTTAAGAATTTTCTGAAGAAAACCGCATCGCCTTTCCTATCGGCAGGAATTGCATTCATTATGGCCGGCATTGTCCTTATCCCATTAATAGAAAATATGACGGGAATCAATATGGGGTATCGCATAGGAGGGGGAACAAGTTTCGAGAGAATTCAGGATCTCTCCCTCTTTTTCCGTTATGAAATACCGCTCAAGGTGGAAAGAACGGCTTTTGTCGGCATTCCGGTTCTGGTATTCGCCCTTATCGGCATTCTTTCAGCCTTTCAAGCTAATGATGAAACGCTTAAGAAATTTACCTTCTTTACGGTGCTTCTCCTGGTTATCACGATCCTAATAGCTTATGGCTTCCTGCCCTACGGTATTATCAGGTCCATTCCGATTTTCAATTTCAACCGATGGAGCCGCCTGATAGTTATTCCCGATTTGGGATTGGCGGTTTTATCTTCCATCGGCATGAATTTTTTACTGACAAGCCTGCCCGTATCTTGGGGACAACATGTGGGTTTAACAGATCTCAACTCGCGCCGGTTGCTCGTTTTCATAATACTGTCAATAGCTGCTTATCAGTTCCATTCTCAGAAGGTTTTTTTCAATCAGTATAATGCCGTTGTCCCATCTTCGTGGTTCTATCCTTCAACCCTGAGCACTGCCTATGTGAAGGAGCGCCTTAAACCCCTACAATCGGTAATAGCCGATGATTCCTACTTGCTTTCGGGAACGCTTGGAGCATATGGCATCCCGGAGTGGTATGCCCATAGTTTCCGGACTGATAAAGAAAAGGAAGTCCTCAGCAGACTCGTATACGAGCCTTTTTTATCGCCAACGTCAGCATACATCTATGGCGGTAATATTCAGTTCAATTCGCTCTTGATGGATAAGTTGGTCATAAAATATGTCCTCCTCAACAGAATTTTGAAAGATGTGGGTGCGATACATTACAAGATTTTTTCATTTCCGGGACTCCCCCATAAACCGGCACCGCCGCTGCCTGAGAACTCATGGAAACAACATATACATATTTCCGATGATATGATGATGAGTACCATCGGTTTCTTATTCGAAACAGACGGCGAGAAACATGCGCCGGCAAATGTTCGCCTTGCCCTTTACAGGGCCGACGGATCAAAATACCCTGTGGAGCCTGAACTTGATAAGAATCAGATAACAAATAGGCAATGGGGGTTTTTTAAGTTTCCCGATTTGGTGTCTTTGAAAAAAGGCTATTATTATGTAACGTTATCAGTAACTTCATACAAAGGGACTGGCGGTTTCACGGCATGGGTTACAAAAAATCAGGATACCCCGAGCAACTTTCTTGAGATTAATGATTCGAGAATGAACGTTTCTCTTATGACGAAAATAGGTCATTATGAGTTAGCAGCTTTGAATTATTCTCCTGAGAAGTGGAATGTGATCGATCTTGAAAAAAATATCTCGATATTTGAAAATAAGCATGTGACCAACAGCGCCTATTATATTAATGATCTTGCCCCCTCAAATGAACGGATCGATTTTTCGGGAATAAATGTGAGACATGTGTCTGCCCATCAAATAAATATTGATTATCGGGGAAAAAACGCAGGCTGGATCGTCCTGCCGATGCATCTTAACAAGGGCTGGAAGGCGTACATAGACAACAGGCAAGTAAAATACGATACCTACATAGACATATTGCCCGCGATACCGGTAAAGGGAACAGCGCAGATTATATTCAAGTTTGAACCGGAATCTTTTCAGAGAGGAGCAATAGTCAGCCTTATCGGCATCGCCCTCTTCCTGATCCTCCTTCGAGTATGCTCGCAGACCAAAAGGGGACAATTGCGCACCTGAAGACCTTTCTCTTTTGGAAGAAGCCGCCGCCGGGTTCGTCAACATACGTATCGGCATTTATCGGTTGCAAAACAGTCACGGCTGCGGTAATGAGGGCGTCATGAAAGTCACCAGGCATTTGATTTTTCTGATCCTTATCCTTGCCGTTATCTGCAATAGCTGCAAGCAGAAGGAACCTGCCGAGGCCGGTAGAAAATTTCCGGATACCGGCCCCGCCTATGGAGACATCCTGGTGGACGGCTCCATCGGGGACGCCAGTAATCTGATCCCCCTTTTGGCCACGGACAGCACTTCCCACGACATCGCCGGGATGGTCTATAACGGTCTCGTCAAATACGATAAAAACCTGAATATCGTTGGCGATCTGGCCGATTCATGGGAAATTTCCCCTGACGGCCTCGTCATAACCTTCCACCTGAGAAAGACGGTGCGGTGGCACGACGGACGTCCTTTTACCGCTGATGATGTGCTCTATACGTATAAGACTACGATCGACCCGAAAACCCCTACCGCCTACGCAGGCGACTTTCTCCGGGTAAAAAAGGCCGAGGCGCTTGATCTCCATACCTTCCGGGTTACCTATGACAGGCCCTTCGCACCCGCACTTTCGAGCTGGAACGCAGCGATCCTGCCCCAGCATCTCCTGGCCGGACACGACATCAGCAAAAGCCCCCTCTCCCGGCGCCCCATCGGCACCGGGCCATACAAGTTCGGCGAATGGGTTGCCGGACAGAAGATCGTGCTCCGTTCGAACCATGACTATTTCGAAGGCAGGCCGTATATCGACGGTTACATCATGCGCATCATACCGGACATGGCCACCATGTTTCTCGAACTGCGCGCCGGCAGCCTGGACCGGATGGGCCTGACGCCGCTTCAGCATACGAGGCAGACCGACAACACCCTGTTCCGTGAGAATTTTCATAAATACCGCTACCTTTCTTTTTCCTACACGTACCTCGGCTACAACCTGAAAAACCCGATCTTTGCCGACAAGCGGGTGCGCCAGGCAATTTCGTACGCGATCAACAAGGACGAAATCATCCAGGGAATCCTGCTGGGACTTGGCAAACCTGCCACGGGCCCCTTGAAGCCGGGCACCTGGGCGCATAACCCGAACGTGCGAACATATCCTTACAATCCCCAGAAAGCGCGGGAATTGCTGGCCGAGGCCGGCTGGAAAGATCTGAAAGGCGCCGGGATACTTGAGAAGGACGGTCATCCTTTTACCTTTGAGATTATAACCAATCAGGGGAACGAGGTGCGGGCCAAGTGCGCCGAGATTATCCAGAAACGCCTTGCGGAAATCGGTATTACCGTGAAGATCAGGGTTCTCGAATGGGCGGCCTTTGTCAACGATTTTATCAATAAGAGGAAATTCGATGCAACCATTCTGGGCTGGACCATCCCCCTCGATCCCGACCTCCACGATGTATGGCATTCCAGCAAGACAGCCCCTGAAGAGCTGAATTTCATTTCCTACAAGAACGGCGAAGTGGATTTGTTGCTCGAAAAAGGGAGGAGCACCTTCGACCAGAAGGAACGGAAGAAATGCTATGACCGCATACAGGAGATCATGGCTGAGGAACAGCCCTACACGTTCCTCTACGTTCCTGACGCATTGCCCATCATCAGTGCCCGCTTCCGGGGCATTGTCCCGGCGCCGCTGGGCATCGGGTATAACTTCATCCGGTGGTACGTCCCCAGGGGTGAGCAGAAGCTCGTCATGACCAAGTAAGATGTTTCGTCATTCCCGGATTTGCAGCGTATCGCGCAAATACTCCCTGAACTCCCCATAGTCCCCCGACATCAGCAAGGGCACTCCCCTCCGTCGGGCTACTTCTTTCATGCTCTGCGGCATATCCGGGGTTACGCCCATCAGGGCTTTTACCTCCTCGGGAAATTTTGCCGGATGGGCAGTTTCAAGTGAGACGCAAAGAGGGAAATCGCCGTTCTTCTCCAGATAGATTTCAAGCCCCCGCCACCCAACGGCGCCGTGGGGTTCCAGCATGATGCGATATCTGTCGTAAACGCTCCTCATAGTATTCCTGGTCTCCCGATCACCCACGCTGACGGGAAAAATATGCTTCTTCATTGCTGCCAGGTCCGGGTACTTGTGGACGTTTCCCGTCCTGTCCACGGTTCCGTCGTAGAGATCAAACAGGCGGGCAAGGTTGCTGGGATGGCCCACGTTCATGGCGTTGGAAATACAGGCCCGTGAGGGCGATATTTTCTTGTAGCTGCCCGTAGCAAGGTAAGCGGGAAATTCATCATTTTCGTTGGTCGCCATGATGATCTTCTCCACGGGCAGGCCCATCCTCCTTGCGTATTCGCAACCCAGGGCATCGCCAAAATTACCCGAAGGAACGGAAAAAACGATCCTTTCACCATCTTCCGCAAGCCGGGACCAGGCGTAGACGTAGTAAACAATCTGTGGAAGAATCCTGCCGAAGTTGATGGAGTTCGCCGACGTCAGGTTCAGGTCTGCCAGAGAAGCATCGGAGAAGGCCTGTTTGACCAGGTTCTGGCAATCATCAAATTTGCCGTCCAGGGAAATGGTCCGCACGTTGCCCCCGATCGTATCAAGCTGCTTTTTCTGCATACCGCTCACTTCGCTGCGGGGATAGAGTATGTAAACGTCGATGCCGGCCACTCCTTTAAATGCCTCGCCCACGGCGCTGCCCGTATCGCCCGACGTAGCAACAAGCACGTTCAGCCGTTTTCCCGGGGCACGGAAGTGACTCATCAGCCTGGCCATCATGCGCGCCGCAAAATCCTTGAACGAGGAGGTAGGGCCCTGATCAAGCCTCATGAGGTATTTCCGGTCCAACACTCTTTCCAGGGGGACGTCGAAATTGTAAGAACCTTCGACAACTTTTTTTAGGATCTCCGCATCCATTTCTTCCGACAGAAAGGCGCTCGCCACCAGCATTGCCACGGAAGTATAAGGTGCCTCGCGCAGATTTCTGAGCGCGTCAATAGACAAAAGGGGAACGCGATCGGGCATGAAAAGTCCCTCGTCCGGGGCCTGACCCATAATGAGGGCGTCCCTGAATGAAACTCGATCCTTGAAGGGGACGATTCCCCGGATTCCATCGAGGTTCCTGTTGGTACTGTAATAGAGTATCCTGGCGCTCATAATAAGAACCATGCTTCGTGAAACAGCGCCGCCCCTTTTGCCGAGGCAGCCATTAATATATATTTACCCACTATCCAATCAAGCCGCTCTTTTACCCTTCCCCGGCCTTCAATCACCCACGACCATTACCGCATCTATTTCCACCAGTGCGGAACGCGGAAGGGCGGCCACTCCCACCGTTGCCCGCGCCGGATAGGGAGGTTTAAAATAGGAGGCCATGATTTCATTGACACGCCCGAAGAAACCGAGATCGGTCAAATAGATATTCAGCTTGACGACGTCGCCCAAACTGCCTCCTGCTGCGGCGGCAACAGCGTCCAGGTTGTGAAAGACGCGGTGAATCTGGGCTTCAATGCCTTCCGCCATTGCCATCGTCAGGGGATCAAGGCCGATCTGGCCGGACAGATACACGGTATTTCCCGCACGGATTGCCTGTGAATAAGCTCCTATCGCCTGCGGGGCATCTGCGGTGTGTATCGCGTCCCTGTCCATGACATCCCCCCACTCAATAGCGCATTCAATTGATCCAACCGAAGCACCCCGTTCCGGGACACGGTTTTCAGGATGCGGGATGCGCACTCGGTCGGTAGATCGCTTTTTTCCGACACCCTATCAATTAGATGCTTGAGATTATCACAATCTCCGACTATAATCAAAGAAGAATAGCCAAGGAAGGATGCTCATGGACAAAGAAGTGAAGAAACGCCTTACGGAAACCGTGCACGGAGCCGGATGAGCCTGTAAGATAGGTCCGGGCGACCTGCAAGAGGCGTTGAAAGATTTGCCGCTGATCTCAGATCAAAACCTGATCGTCGGGATGGAGCATGGGGAAGACGCAGGGGTGTATAAACTCCGCGATGACCTGGCCATCGTGCAGACCGTCGATTTCTTCACGCCCATCGTAGATGACCCTTACGTCTTCGGACAAATAGCGGCCACGAACGCCATGAGCGATATCTACGCCATGGGCGGAAGGCCTTTGACGGCCATGAACATCGTCTGCTTTCCGGTCAACAAAATGGATATCGCCGTGCTCCGCGGCATCCTCGGAGGAGGGCTGGACAAGATACGGGAGGCCGGCGCCGTCCTTGTGGGAGGACACAGCGTTGACGACGATGAGGTGAAGTACGGGCTTTCCGTCACCGGGGTCATTCATCCCGATAAGGTCATCCTGAACCAGGGAGCGATGGCCGGAGACCGGTTGATCCTGACCAAGCCGCTGGGAACGGGCATCGTGAGTACGGCATTGAAGAGAGGCGTGGCCGGCGAGGCGTTGGTCGCGGAATCAACACGATGCATGACCACGCTCAACAGGAAAGCGGCCGAGGTTATGGGCGATGCAACCGTCCACGCCTGCACCGACGTTACGGGATTCGGTTTCCTCGGCCATGCCGCTGAGATGGTGGAAAACACCGACGTGGGGATGCTGATACATGCCGATGCCGTCCCTTTCTTCAGGGGCGCAAGGGAACTGGTGGAACAGGGCGTCATGCCGGGAGGATTGCACCGGAACAGGGAATTCCGCACAGCGCAGATCGAAGCCGATCCCGCCTGCCCCGGATGGATGGTAAACATACTCTTCGATCCGCAAACCGCGGGCGGCTTGCTGATTGCCCTGCCTGCCGGAGACGCGGAAACGCTACTCGAAAAAATGCACGCGGGAGGGATGAAACAAGCCGCCATCGTGGGAGAAATCGTCCGTTCCCCCCGGGGCAAAATCCGTATTACCTGGCAGAACAAGTCCTGATTGCTTTTCCTTCTGAATTAGCAGTGGAGATATTTTAGATCAGCTATTCTTTGGACAGGATTGACAGCTTGTCCCCTCACTGCAGGACTCCTTGGTTGCTGAAGGCGCCGCTTCCTCTTTCTTGCCCTCCGGGGCGCAGGGCTTTTTTCCGCCGTAATCGGTTACATACCAGCCGGAACCGGTCAGTTGAAAAGATGAAAGGGAAACCATTTTTTTAACCGGCCCCCTGCAAAACTTGCAGGACTTCTGCGCCGGCTCGGCAATGCCTTGGAACAACTCGTATTCCTTGCCGCACTTCTTACATTTATACTCATAGATTGGCATTGAAAAAACCCTCCTAATTCATAATCAGTTCAACAACTGATAGCGATCACTGAAACAATCAAGCACCACATTCAAGTCGGGAAAAACCACAGACTTCAGCATGTTCCTCGTAATGGCATGCACCTTTTCTTCCTCGCGATTTTTCTCTTCCTGGGATGCGTCAAAATTGATCTTTTCCCGGTCAAATCTCATAACGTGCACGAGCTCATGGGTGGCAATGTACAGCATCAGGGGACTGAATTTGATGAACGAACCGGCCCGATGAACGGCATCCAGAATCCTGTTATCCTGAAGGCAAACCCGGTAGAAGTAAAAGTCGCTGACATCTTCCCTGGCCTTGCCTTTTTCATACCGGTAACGGCACAGATGGGCAAAGACCTCGCCTTTCACTTCGTGTTCCTCAAGATGAGCCCGCGTTTTTACGTCATACCGGTGTTCTTTCAATTCACCGGGTCTCAGGTGAAAATAGCGCACGGCCATCTTCTCGGCACTGCTGAACGCCCCATTCGCAACGGATATCTGTGACGAATTAAAAAACATGCCGCCCGATATCTCCCTTCTCCACCATCTTCAACGTTACCTGTAATATAGCCCTAATTTCCCCGGTGTCAAGTGAAACTCTCCCTGTTGATTTCGGGGACACCCTACAAACAACAAATATCCCTTGCTGGTTCAGACTTGCAGCCTGAACCGAACCATTAATATTTGGTTCAATCTTGCAAGATTGAACCAGCCCCAGGGAGGGGTTGTCCCAGGCTCTCGGTCAGAGGGAAACCACCTTCTTCTCACTTGGGAATGGGCGTGGTGGTCAACAGGTATTTGAGATCATCGTCTTCGAAGCGGATGCCAAAGCCGACAAAAGGCGATCTGTTGCCCTGGTCGCTCGCAAAGTCGTCCCATCCCCCGGACAGATAAATGTGCTTGAACAGGCGATACTCCGCCATCGCCTTGAGATGGGCTCGTCTGTCCTGAGCAAAGTCAAAGGCTTCGAAGGTAAGCTTCAATTTGTCGTTCAACATCATATAGTCAAGCCCGGCGCCGCCGCTCGATTCGAAGAGCCCGCCTCTCAGCACCAGGTCCTTGAACCGCTTGCCGATCTGAAGGTCAAAGAGGAACCCGCTCTTGTCGAATTCTTCCTGCCTGGTTGTCACGCCGTTGACGGTTGTGTCCTTTACCGTCCGTCGGCCGCGCGGGTCGTTCACGACGCCGAGGAGGTAAAACATATCCTCCCTGGGCTGAATCCTGAGATTCAGATAGCTCTTGGCATCGCTCTTGTTAATCAGGTACTCGCCGCGGTAGCCGAGGGAGGTGCGAAACTGTTCGGCCTTGTTCACGTAACGATTGATGCCGGAAAGACCTTCGTTCAAGTTCTTGACCGTCTCTTCTTCGTTTACGAGCTTGCCGATGGTGCCTTTGCCCTGGTTGATCTTCTCTGAAACCTCCTGCAGCGATGTCAAGGTTTTGTTCAGTTTGTCCACGGTGGTTCTGTCCTTCACCAATTGCCCCACTGTTCCCTCGCCCTTCTGGATGGTTTCCGTAATGTCGCTGAGCGAGGCGAACGTCTTTTCCATTTCCTTGGAGGCGCTTTTCAGGTTGTCGATCACCTGGACCACCTTGTCGTCGTTTTCCACCACGATCTTGTTCAGATTGCCCGTCAGATCACGGGAATTCTTCAGCATGGCGCTGAGGTTGGCCTCGTTGTTCATCACCACGGCATTGAGGTTGCGCGTGAGCTGCCGCGTATTTTCGAGAATGTCGGAAAGCGAGGACTGGCCGGCCTCGCCCCCCATTACCTTGCTCAGCGTACTCGTCACCGCCTTGATATCATCGGCAATGGAAGAAACTTTTTGCAGGAGCCGGTCAAGATCGGCAGCTTTCTCGGCCTGCGTGATCTCGCCGCCGGGCGTGATGTAGTTCTGATCCTTCGTGCCCGGCGTAAGTTCGATATACTTGTCCCCCAGGACGCCGCGCGTCCTGATCGCCGCGCTCGTGCTTTTCTCCAGCCGGATCGCCGGATCTATGCGCAGCGTCACCAGCGCTTTACTGTCTCTCAGCTTGATGCTCTCGACCCTGCCTATTTCGACGCCGGCGATCTGGACGGAGGCATCCCTTTCGAGGCCCGCCGCATTGCTGAATACCACATCCACCGGATAACCCTTCCTGAAGGACGCTCCCTGCTGCCCCACCCTGAAGGACATATACCCCAGGATGATGAGTCCCACCAGAACGAACAATCCTACCTTTGCCTCAGAACTTAAGACGAACATCTGAACCTCCGGCAAATACTATCCTCAATTCACGTCACCTGAATCGGCCCCTCAATGCTACCCGACAGAAATTGCAGCGTCACGGGATTCCGCGATGCCCTGATCTCATCGGGAGTGCCATATTCGATGATTTTACCTTCGTACAACATGGCTATCCTGTGCCCCACCTTAAAGATGGACGGGATGTCATGGCTTATCACCACGCACGTGAGACTGAAATTGCGCTGCGTATCCATGATAAGCTGGTTTATTGCCTCCGTCATGACGGGGTCGAGACCGGTCGTGGGTTCATCGAACAGCACTATCTGGGGCTGCATGGCAATGGCCCTGGCCAAACCGACGCGCTTGCGCATGCCGCCGCTCAAATCAGACGGCATCTTATGGCTGACGTCGGTCAACCCCACGGCCTTCAACCTGCTTTCAACCGTCTCCATGATTTCCTGTTCCGTCATCGGCGTATGTTCCCTCAGGGGAAAGGCGACGTTGTCTCCCACGTTCATGGAATCGAACAGGGCCGCTTCCTGGAAGAGCATTCCAAACTTTTTCCGTGCCTCGTTGAGTTCCTGCTCATTGAGTTTTGAAATGTCCACATCGTCGACGATGATCTGCCCGCCGTCGGGTTTTAGAAGGCCGATGATATGCTTGAGCAGAACGCTCTTCCCTCCCCCGCTCCTGCCGATAATCATCGTGGTCTTGCCGTCTTCGATCTCCAGGTCTACTCCATCGAGGACCTTCTGCTTCCCGAAAGACTTATGGACATCAACGAGTTTAATCATACTGTTTCAACCAGCTAAAACATCACCGCCGTGAGGAAATAATCGCTGATAAGAATCGATACCGAAGACAGCACCACCGCTTCCGTCGTCGCCCTGCCCACCCCCTCTGCGCCGCCTCTCGTATTGAACCCCTTGTAACAGCTGATGAGGGAGAGGAGGAACCCGAAGACCGCCGCCTTGATCAGGCCGTTGAATATATCGTTTAAATCGACATGTTTCGTTATATTCTTTACAAAAATACCCGCATTGATGTGCAGCAGGTTAACGCCCACGAAATATCCTCCGAGGATTCCCACGTAATCGGCAACAGCGGTAAGAAGCGGCAGCATCAACACTCCCGCTATCACCCGCGGCACGATCAGGTGTTTCACCGGATTGGCCGCCATCACGGAGAGGGCATCGATCTGTTCCGTCACCCGCATGGTGCCCAGTTCGGCCGCCATGGCGGAGCCCGCCCTCGCCGTAACCATGAGAGACGTGAGCACCGGCCCGAGTTCCCGGGTCATGCCGAGGGCGACCGTGGATCCGACCATGCCCTCGGCGCTGAAGAGTTTGAAGCCGTGATATGCCTGGAGCGCCATCACCATCCCCGTAAAGGTCCCCGTAAGAACGACGACAAAGATGGATTTGACGCCCACGAACTCCATCTGTTTTAAGATGTTGGCAGTCTTAAGCGGGGGCCGCAACATCCAGCCGACGACGGAGATAAAGAGGAGAAGTATCTTCCCCATCTCCTCGATGCCTGAGAGGATCTGTTTGCCCAGACGATCCAGGGAGGCATAGATCACCCGCATTTACAAAGGTCCTTTCTTGGTTTTATGCGCATCGAGGGCATTATCAATTATCATCGCGATCAGATCGGCCTGCGTGATGCCCGAAGCCGCCGCCTGATGAAAAAGGACGGTGGACGGCGTCATGCCCGGAAGCGTATTGGGTTCCAGCACGATCACGCGCCCGTCACGGCGCACGAACATATCAATCCGGGCATACCCTTTCAGATCCAGGGCATAAAATGTACGGACGGCCGCTTCCCGGACTTTATCGAGAACTTCCTGCGGAAGTCTGGCCGGAGTTTTATTTTCACCCTGACCATACAGAAACTTGTCTTCCAGGGTAAGGATATCATCGGTGGGAATCGTTTCCGACGGGGTCAGGGCGCGGGGGGGATTGTGGCCAATGACGCCGCAGGTGACCTCCGTGCCCGTAATGAATTCCTCCACAAGCACCGTGCCGTCCCAGCGCAAAGCCTCCGTAACGGCATCCGCAAGTCCTTCTTCCGCTGCCACCTTGCTCACGGCAGTGCTGCATCCCTCCCTCGCAGGCTTGACGATACAGGGAAAACCAAGGTCTCCCGCTATGCGAGCTAGTATTTCCCCTCGGTTCCCGGACGACCACTCGCGATCGGAAACCGGCGCCGTCCGCGGCACCTCTATCCCACTCAAGGAAAGCAATTTCCTGCACGCGTATTTATCCATCCCCAAGGCAGAGGCAAGCACACCGGAACCGGTGTAGGGAATTTTCAGCAGTTCCAGAAGCCCCTGCACGCAGCCGTCCTCGCCATACTTGCCGTGAAGTCCAAGGAACACTACGTCCACGCGCAATTTGAGTTCCTCGTAGGGAAGCCGCACGGCATCCTGTGCGAGGTCGTCTTCAATGTCACGGGTGCTGTTGCGCATGAGCAGCTTGACCGGTATTTCCCACAAGGCAGCGTCCCCATCCATGAAAATGGGCAGGGGATCAAACCGCTTTCGATCGATTTTGCCGAATATGTTGCGGCCGCTCTCGAGGGAAACTTCCTTCTCCGAGGACATCCCCCCCATGATGATGCCGACCCTTGCTTTACCGCTTCCGGCTGCTTCCGAACCTGGCATAACTTCTCTTTATTTCCCGGATCAAATAGACCAATAATCAACGGTTAGACCCGTCGTTTTTTTCATAAACCTCCTTCCCATCCACACAAAAATGCACCCCGACAGGGCATAATTTTCTGGCAACGGAAAGGGGAACCCGTTCATTCCCTTTCTCAGCCGGGGACTATAATGGTATTTTATTGTTTTGTAAAGTTTTTTCCCCAAGACGAAACCGTTCTGAACAGGCTATCATTGAGTGAAATATTCTCAAGAAAAATGTGGTATAATGCTCGCCAAACAGTAACGGGTTTGTAGCCGCTCCAGATAATCCACGCGTTATTGCAAAAGGAGGCAAGCATGAGAATATATCCTCATAACCCCGGTATTTACAATATGCACGAATTGGGGGCAAGTCTGATAGTTCCGCGCCCCGTCGCCTGGATATCAACCGTGGGACCCGACGGTTCGTTTAATGCCGCGCCCTTCAGCGCTTTTGCCAGGGTAAGCAGTCACCCGTTTATCGTTTGCGTCTCCATTGCCCGGCGGAAGGGTGAACAGAAGGATACCATGAAAAACATCGAACTCGTCGGAGACTTCGTCATCAACGTCGTAAACGATGACCTTGCCGGTGCAATGAATACGACGGCCGCGGACTATCCCTACGGCGTTGACGAGATAAAAAAGGTCGGCCTCACGGCTGTCGCCGGCGAGATGGTAAAGTCGCCGCGCATTGGTGAAACCCCCGCCTCTTTCGAATGCAAAGTTGAGAGGATCATCGAGCTGGGACGAGAGCCGGGTCGCGGCAACAGCCTGGTGCTCGCCGAGGTCGTTCTGATCCATGTTCAGGACGATCTGGTAAAGGATGGCGTTGTGCGCCCGGAGGACTTGCGGCCGCTGGGAAGATTAGGCGGCAACCTCTACTGCCACATTAGCGGTATTTTTGAAATGAAGCGCCTTTTCAAATAGGGAATACTGCTGAAATGCCGAAGCAGCGGGATGACGATGCCGATTACCCTTCCTCCATTTTCCGAACGGCTTCCCAGACTTTTTCCGGCGTGAACGGCAAGTCTTTCAGTCGCACTCCTGTCGCATCTTTCAGGGCATTGGCGATGGCCGCAGCCACCGGTACCAGGGGCACCTCTCCGATACCCTTCCCGCCATAGGGCGCCGGGCCCGGCGCACCTTCCAGGAAAACGACCTCCACATCCGGAATATCCAGGCAGGTGGGATGGTGATAGTCGGCAAGGGAGGAGCTCCGGAGCCGGCCGTCCTCTTTCGCCAGATCTTCGCAGAGCGCAAAGCCGATGCCCTGTGCAACGGAACCTTCCACTTGGCCCTCTGCGGCGGGTGGATTGATGGCACACCCTATATCGTGTACCGCTACAAGTCTGGCAACCTCCACCACTCCGGTCTCGCCGTCCACCCTGACCTCCGCCAGGTGCGCCGCAAAAGACATGGTATCCTTGCTTCGTCCTGCATAATTGCCGTGGCCGACGACGGACCCTCGCTGGCAGGCTTTTTCCGCCGCCTCGTTGAAAGAAAGACCGTACTCCGGGCGGGAAACCTGCCGGAAGGTTCCATCCTCAACTGCGATTTCATCCCGGGAACAACCGAGAATGCCGGCAACGGCATCCTTCAGCACCAGGGCGGCCTGCTGTGCGGCCTGGCGGACTGCGCAACCGGCCACGTGCGTCACTCGGCTTGCCCCGCTTCCGTGATCGAAGGGCGCCACAGTCGTATCGCCCGCCACCACCCGTACCATTTCCGGGCAAACACCGAGTTCCTCTGCGGCAATCTGCTGAAGAATCGTCCAAGCGCCGGTGCCCGATTCGACGGTCCCCGTGAGGACTTCCACGGAACCATCATCGTTCACTCTTACCGTGGCGCCCGATTCTCCCCCACCGGTGCCCCGGTAAGCCAGGGACAGTCCCCGTCCCGTACCCACGGGCCGGGACTCGTGCCAGCCGCCCAGACGGGCTGCTGTTTCCAGTACTTCCCGTCCACGCACGTCGTGCCACTTTTCTCCCGTAGGGGCCGGCTCGCCTTCCTTCAAAACGTTCAGCAGGCGAAAGGCGAGGGGATCGATACCCAGGCGCCGGGCCAGCATGTCCATATGGGATTCGACGGCAAAAACCGCCTGGGGGTGGCCGGGAGCCCGGCAGTGGCCGCAGGGATCGTTATTGGTGTACACGGCGTAGCCCTCGATCAACAGGTGCGGAATCCGGTAGGGCCCGGCTGTTTTGCTGTACCCCTCCAGTACCACGGAGGGCTTTACTCCGCCGTAAGCCCCGGAGTTGTAGACGATCGTCGTCTGACGCGCCACGAGTTCTCCGTTTTTTTTCAGGCCGCTTTTAATCGTAACGCGAGCCGGGTGGCGAGGGTTGGCGGCCGACATTTCCTCGCTCATCCGCATTGCAATTCTGACCGGCCTGCCCGTATGCAGGGAAAGATAGTAGCAGAGGGGTTCGTCCATGACCGCGCCTTTTCCGCCGAATTCGCCGCCGATGGGTGGCGCCACCACCCGGAGGTGGTTTTCCGGAAGACCGATGTAGTCTGCCAGATGCCGGCGCAGGCGGAAAGGAGCCTTGTTGGAACTCCAGATGGTTGCTCTTCCGTCCGGTTCAACCATGGCCACTGCCGCATGGTTCTCCAGATATCCCTGGTGCACCGACTGGCTGGAAAAGGTATCCTCATAAATGCAGTCGGACTGCGCCCATCCCTCTTCCAGGTTGCCCCCGACAATCCTCGTGTAGCCGTAGACATTGCCCTTAACCTGCGCACCGATTGTCAGGTAATCCCCGATATCTTCGTGCACCAGGGGCGCGCCGGGATCCATCGCATTCTCAATTTCGAAGACCGCGGGCAACGGCTCATAGTCGATCCGGATGAGCCCCACCGCCTGCCGGGCAATGGCCTCATTCTCGGCGGCTACAACCGCCACCCGTTCGCCCACGAAGCGGACTCTCTCCCCGGCAAGCACCGGCTGGTCCTGGACACGTTCTCCCAACATCCGCCGGGGCAGGTCGGCAGCCGTCAGGAGCGCCTTCACGCCGGGGAGCGCCTGGGCATGGGTCGTATCAATATTCACGATGCGGGCATGGGGAACCGGGCTCCGAAGGACTGCGCCATGGAGCATGCCGGGGAGATACATATCCCCGGCATAAACAGCCCTGCCCCGAACCTTGTCCGGCGCCTCCTGCCTTTCCGTTGCCTTTCCAATGTAACGGTAATCACCGACCATTTTCCGACCTCAAAGAGATAACGTTTGGATATCTCGCATGGCTTCTCTATCGACGTGCGGATTCACCTTCGGCTTGGTTCATCATATTTTATCATCGCGGCTCGCAGATGATATCGACGAGGGCCGGCAGTTTCTTCGTCTGAACAAACGCCAGCGCCCTTTGCAGGGCCGGACGCAAATCCTCCGGCCTCCGAATGGGACCTTCCGCATGGACGCCGAATCCCTTGGCCATCACGGCAAAATCCACCGGCGGGTTATCCACGTGGGTGCCGATTCCGGCATTCTTGACCGGACGGTTGCGGGAGCGGGCCATCTGGATTCCATGCTCCTCGGAATTATAGAATGATCGGTTATTGTGCATGACGATTAAAAGCGGTATCTTGTGGTGGGCCGCCGTCCACAAGGCGCTGGAGGTCATCAGCAGATCGCCGTCCGCCTGGATATCCACGCAGAGCTTTCCCGTTCCCCGATAGGCAAGAGCCGCCCCGATCGAAGCCCCCATGCCGTAGCCGAGCCCGTGTCCCCCGCTTCCCCCCAGGAACTGGTGGGGAAGGGACCAATCCCAAAGCCTGCGCGCCCAATCCTTGGCGGTACCGTTGACCAGGACCCAGTCTTCTTTCCTGATGACTTCCCAGAGCTCACGGGCAAGAAAAGCTACCGGTATTTCCCTCCCTGCCGCCGTGAGCCGGGCTTCTTCCGACCATTTCTTCCGCCGGGCATTATGCGTCTCTTTCACGATCTTGGAGCGCGCCTGAATGCCCCTGCCCCTCTTGCCCTTGGTCCCAAGCAACTGCCGACAGAGCGTGGTCAGCTCCGGCACGGCAATCGAGGTATCTGCACTGATGGGAACATCCACCGCCTGCAGGCGCTGATAGTCTTCCGCCCAACTGTGGATCAGCATGTCGTTCAAAGAAATGTGGATGATCTTTGCCGAAAGAGCGCTCAGGTATTCTGAAACGCGGGTGGTGCGGTTGAGCACGGTCAGGGAACCGTATAGGTCATGCACGTCCAGGGCCAGGATCACATCCGCCTTTTGCAGAAACTCCCGCGACATTCCGGTGACGTCCAACGGATGGGTGTTCGGAAAATTGAATCGCCTCCCCGTGTCCACAACAGGAATCGCCAGCAATTCCGCCAACTCGATCAAAGAAGACACGGCATGGGGTTGGCGTCCGAAATAATCGGCGATAATCAGGGGGGATTTCGCTTCCGTCAGGAGGCGAGCGGCGCGTTGCAGGGCCTCCCGATCGGCCTGCACGGGCGCGGACGGGGGAAAGCGTCTCAGGTCCGGCATGTCAATTGTCCCCTCGATCGGATCCTCCTGGAGCGCGGCATCGTAGCAGATATATACCGGGGCGGTAGGTTCGGCGGTTGCCAGCCGATACCCGCGGACGAACGACAGGGGAACGCTTTGAAGGGTATGGGGCTGGTCATCCCATTTCACGTAATCCCGAACCTGATTGCCCTGCACCAGCGCCGTATGGACCCAGTCGATCCCGGGGCGCCGCCGCGTCGCATCCATCGGTCCGGTTCCGCCCATCACGATTACCGGCACCCGGTCACACCAGGCATTATAAATCGCCATGCTGGCGTGCTGCAACCCGACGATGTTGTGGGTAATAGCCACCATGGGTTTCCCCGTTGCCTTCGCATAGCCATGGGCAATTGCCACCGAATATTCCTCGTGGAAACAAAAGATGACCTCCGGTTTCCGGTTTGCTCCGTAGTTAAGAATTGAATCGTGAATGCCGCGAAAGGTCGATCCGGGATTGAAAGCCGCATATTCAATATCAAAGGCCTTCATGAGATCAACGATAACATCGGAGCCAAATTGAGGTGTCCTGCTCTTTTTCCCGACTCGTCCTTTTACCATCGTGAATTCCTCCCTTAAATTATTGGGGGAGTGTAAGAAAAGGGAAGTTGTGTGTCAAGAATTAATGATCACCAATACGATGATGGATATGTATGGATGGGAAAGTAAGGGGATTTACCGGTTAACGTCGCCGTCTCCGTGCCAGAAAAGCAAGCCCGATTGACAGGAGCATCAACGTTGAAGGTTCGGGAATACGTGTAACATTGAACGTCAGCCTGCCCGAATTGTCAATGGAGTTCCAATCCGGAATCCAAAAACTCAGCGAACCCAGGCCGCCTAACGGAATATCGAACGATATTCCGGAGAGTGAACCAATCAACGGATCGAATGTCCCCAGCGTATAATCCTGGACGGCATTATCCCACTCGGCTCGGATATCGATTACCCAGAGCGATTGATAGGCATACTGGCTCCAGCCAAAAGAATCATATTGAAAGGATCCGGCCAGATTGGCTATGCGGTAAATCCCTGCCGGGAGACCATCAAGGGTCTCACCTACCGTCGTATCAGAAGACCATATGTTGCCGGCAGAGTTCAATAACCAGTCACCGCGGTTATTAAGGTTATTATTGTTAGCGAAGGTTGTGACTTCTTCTTTAGAAGTGAACGGCACGTGCTGGTTTGTTTGAGAGACATTAAGCCATACATTATTGCTATTAAGCTTATCCACGAACCTAACAAATGCATCTTGTCCCGGATAAAGACCTGCATCTTCTACGGCATCAAGGGTGATAGTATAACTATAGACAAAGCGATCCGTTATTCCCAGAGAAAAGGAAGCAAGCAGTCCGATAATAAACCATTTTTTGCAGGCGCCAACCATGGGACATCTCTTTATTGGTATGTTAGATCTATAGTCACTACTCCTGTTCAAACAATGCAAGATTAATACTGGAACGAAAATCCCTGTTGAAATTAAAACCGTAGTATCAATAACCAGCCGATATAAAACATAATTTATTTTCCATACCATCAATTACCCCGGATAAGGCCTGCCCGCTCATATTTCAAATCTGTAAAGAGTCCCGACAAACCGAACCTCTCAAGCGGAGCCAAAAAAAAGAAAGCACATATATTGCGGCGTTATCCGCTTGTCATCATGGTTGTAAACATTTCCAACAGTTACTGATAAAAGGGATAATAACGATCACCGTTGAGATCATTATTGAGGAAGAAATTTAAAACCCTATATAGAAATCCAGTCCCCAATAGATTCCGTCCCCGAAGGTGGAGTCATGCTTGAATCCGCTTCGCAGGGCAACGGAAACCTTTGCGGGCAGGTAAAACACCTCCATTGCCAGCCCTACCCCTTCTTCACGAAAATCAGCATTTCTCCCCATGAACTCCTCCAAGCCAATGGACAGGGTATAGGGTTTCTTGTAGTCCCAATTGGTAATCTGTTGCTTTATCCTGCCTTTTTCATAAGAAAAATTGCTTGTGCCGCTGTAACTCCCAAATATATTTATATTTGTTCTGCTGGGAAACGAGGTGTCGAATTCCCCTTGGATCAACGCCGCCGTGGTGTTCCCGCGCACACTTGCATTGCTATCATCGGGACTCAGATCGGTATTCCTGAATTCCGCACCCCCAAAAAAGCCAAGCATCGTCTGCCCCCAAAACAATTTGATGCCGGCAACGGCAAACAGCCCCGGTGAATTCGCCGTGACCAGGGTACTGCCCGAGTAATACTTGTACGTAAGATAGTTGGGCATGATTCTTCCCGAAATGGATAGTGTTTTATTGATACCCTGCGTCATATCAACGCCCAGGTAAGAAAAACTCTGTCCATGACCATCACCCTCACTTCCGGCAAAGGTGGAAACCTCCGCCCCGAAGCTTAAGGTGGGGGAGAATAGCGTGAAAAAAATAGAGAGGCATATGAGACTGCCGAGAAGGAACTTCCCTCTTTTTGCCATTTTTGAGATTTCACCTTGCATTGCATCCTCCTTCTTGAAGCAATACCGGAATTGTCTTTACAAACGGTTCCAGTTCCGGGTAAATGACGTTGCGCTTTCCTCCGAAGATTCGATGCGCCAATCGCACTCCTTGTTGATATTAAACCATATGAAAGCCCGTATTCGGAAAAATCGTTGCCTCAAAATCTCGGCCGCCTCTTCGATCCATCTGCTTTTGCTTCCCCCGTCTTCCGCGCATCCTGTCTCCGCGATCATCAGCGGTTTCTCAGGGGCAAGTTGAATCAATCGGTCATAGCCCTCCTCAAAAATCTCCCGAAAACTTTGCCACCGGGACCATTCCCGGTTTGTCCCCCAATTATAACCGTCCAATCCCAACCAATCGACTTCCTGTGTTCCCGGAAAATACCGGGACATTTCATTGTCCCGTTCATCGGGTACGGAATGAGCATACGGGGACCAGACCCAGATCATCTTGTCATTTTCAGCTTCGCGAAAGATTGACCGGATATAGCGCCAGGCCTCCACATACTCGGCCGGTGCATTTCCGTTGACTTTGCCGCACCAGGGATACCAATTACCATTCATTTCATGCATGGGTCGAAAAAAAATAGGAGAGGAAAGGTTCTTCAGATCGAGCGCCCAATTCCAAATATACTCTTCATACTTTCCCTTCAGTATCGCGGAGAGGGAAAATTCCGGCTGATCCTCAGGCCGTGCATCCCCTGCCAAGAGGGGAATCGACCAGGGCTCCCAGGTAATCATGGGCATAAATCCCCTTTGTAATACATTCTCAATGCCCGCAAGATCGGGCCGTCCCTTCTCCGATCCCCACGCACTGTAAAAAGAGAGGATATGAATCTTTTTCTTCAAGAGATGCTGGTATTGGACGGCTCTCTGGGGAGCGGAATAAAAATCGCCGGGGAGATAAAGGCCTACCCATGGTTCGGCAGCGTCATTTTCCAAGGAGACTCTCTCTCTCTGCCGCCGATACTTTCGTAATCCAATAGGGGCCTTTGTCCGTAAATGCGCTTCCTTGAATTCTCCGACCCACGTCCCGGGCTTCCTCTTCGCTTTTATAGAAACCAACCCGCACTCGAATCCAGCCCTGTCCAATTCTCTTGGCTGGGATGATATAGGCGGCAAAACCGGCTGCCGCTAATTGCTCTTTGTGGATGGTTGCTTGCCTCTGAGTTCTTACGGAAATCACCTGGAGCGTCCAAGGCTTTAACTCAATGCTTGCTTCCTCTTTTTTCTCTATCGGTTGAATCTCATCCACCGTTTTCAGTGGCGGTACGGTAACTTCGACGGCGTTAGGATTTTCCTTATAGACCCGGATAGCCGGTTTTTTCAAGCTCGGCGTTTGCAGAATCACAGCGCGCATTCTGCTCATGAATTGATCCATGCTCGATTTATCGTAAATCGTAAAAAATATGGCAACAATAATGGTCAAGGCGACCGTCAAAACTAATTCCCTTGTTTTTGAAAAAAAAGAAGGAACTTTTACTGTTTCCAGCGCTTCTTCTCCAGGCCATGTATGTTTCCCGATCGCCGCCAAACAAATACCGCTCATGGTCCACATTGACCAGATGATCCATATGACGTTCAACAGATAAAAATCAGATATGGCAGTCCCGTTGAAAAAAGCATAGATGATCGAAAAAATACCGAGGATAATGACACCTAATTGAGGAAGAACGGCCACCCAGTGATTTTTTGTTCTTACCGCCGCCACGGTCTTTATATTCACGCGATAGGCGGGTTTTTTCTTCCTGGAACGAAGGGCAACCCAGGTCGCCTGGATAAAAACGGGAAAAAGTCCCGTCCACATCTGGAATGCTTTCATGTAGGGCGTGGGATAATTAATCATTCCATAGGCCAGGGACATGGCAATGAAATAGGGAAACCGATAAAACACATACTGTTGAACCGGGACCGTCAAGATAAATTGACCGGCGAGGAGGGATAAAATCGGGGTAACAAAGAAAAAAGGCATGACAAAAGCAGCAACCAGGTACACAAAGCCCAGATTAAAATACTGAAGCTTCTGTTTAAACGTCAGACCCTTTCGGTGAAACGGGTTGTCCCAGAAGAGAATCCGCAGAGAGTCGGCAGCCCACTGCTTGCGCTGTCGGTAAACCCCATAGACATCAGCAGGAGCCGTTCCTCGAGACAGCGGATGGTTGTAATAGACGGACCGCCAGCCGCGCTCGTGCAGAAGCAGGGAAGTATGGACATCTTCGACCAGATTCCAAGTACTGAATCCTCCGATCTCCTGGAGGGCTTCCCTCCGGTACATTACCCCCGACCCGCAGGAAAACGCGGCATTATCGTTATCTTTTCCGCTTTGCATGACATTATAAAAGATACGATCGGTATTACCGAAGGGATCGCCGACAGGAACTCTGAAATCCTGTTTGCTCTGGACAAACGCAAGGCGAGGGATCTTGAAATAGCCGATGAGCTTATTGATAATCTCGGGATGGGGAACCTGGTCTGCATCCAGAGCGAGAGTCAGGTCCCCTTCCGTCCGCCCAAAAGCATAGTTCAGGTTTCCCGCCTTCGCATCATGGTGATCTTCTCTGGCAAAATACCCACATCCGCTCCTCTCTGCGATTTTCCGGTACTCCTCATCTCCTTTATCATCGAGGATGTATATCCGTTTGTTTTGGAAATCGATCCGCAGCGCCGCATCAACCGTCTTTCTCAGTAATTCAGGGGGTTCCCCGGCAACGGGAATGAATATATCGACGGAGAAGGTTCTCTCGATAGTGACCCCTTCCGGGGCGTGGTATCGGAGAAACCAGGCATTAACGGCGAAAAAAATAAACAAGAGCAAACCAATTATTTCAGCCAGGAAAAACGGGAAGGAATAATACCAGGCATTCCAATTGATATGTTGCCAGTGCCAGACAAGATAGAACAAACCCGTGGCTCCGGAAAAGAATGTCAGGAATTGTCCTGCTAAACGCCTTCCTCGATCCTCTTTTTCCAGATACCGAAAATACTGCCGGGTGCCCAAGACATCAGAGAACCATTTTTTGATCGCCGAAAGAAACTTTCTTATTACGATGTCTACTTGCTCCATTTTCAAATTGTTGGAGTGTACCCTTCCGGTTAGACAGCTTGAGTTATAGTACGGTTGGACACGGCTATGGATTATAAGAAATGGCTTTATTCTACTGGTGCCTGGGGCGGGAATCGAACCCGCACAGCCTCAAGGACCGAGGGATTTTA
>CAZTLA010000029.1:0-23135 GCA_964614365.1 uncultured Syntrophales bacterium
CGCAGCCTCTTCCTCCTGCGAACCGCCGATTTCCCCAATCAGGACGACGGCTTCCAGCACGGCATCCGCCGAGAAGGCGGGCGGCACGAAGATGACGGTCGTATTGGCGCCTGTTTCTTTGACCGCGGCAGACACGGTATTGAAAATGGGGACGTTGTCCACTCGCTGTCCGCCTTTACCCGGGGTTACCCCGCCGACGATGTTCGTCCCGTATTCGATCATCTGGCGGCTGTGGAAAAGTCCCTCATTGCCGGTAAACCCCTGTACAACCAACCGCGTATTTTTATCGACTAAGATACTCATTGTTTAATACCTCGGTTTTTCATTATTAATGTTTGATGGTGGCAATTACTTTCTCCGCCGCTTCCTTCATCGTCTGGGCCACGATCAGTTTTAATCCTGATTCATTCAACAATTTCCGACCGATTTCCACGTTCGTGCCTTCCATCCTGATCACGATAGGTATTTTTACCTGCACCTCGGAAATGGCATCGATCAATCCCGTGGCGAGGGTGTCGCAACGGAGGATTCCGCCGAAGATATTGATAAAAACAGCCTTGACGTTCTTGTCGGAGACGAGGATCGTCATGGCGTTTTTCACCATCTCCGCCGTGGCGCCGCCGCCCACATCGAGGAAGTTGGCAGGCGTCCCCCCGGCCAGTTTGATGACGTCCATGGTCGCCATGGCAAGTCCGGCGCCGTTGACCATGCACCCTACGTTGCCGTCAAGCTTGATGTAGTTGAGACCATGTTTGGAGGCCTCCACCTCGAGCGGTTCTTCTTCCAGGATGTCCCGCAGTTCCGCCATGTCCTTGTGACGGTAGAGGGCGTTGTCGTCAAAGTTGACTTTCCCGTCCAGGGCCAGGATCTGGCCGCTCTTGGTTACCACGAGGGGGTTGATTTCCACCAGCGAACAGTCCTTCTCCACCAGCAGCTTATAGAGGTTTGCGATGATCTGGGTGATGGACTTTCTCAGAGCGGCATCCAACTCAAGGGCAAAGGCCACTTTTGTGAGCTGAAAGGCCTTGAGTCCGATGCTGAAGTCCACCCATTCCTTGATGATCTTCTCAGGCGACGTTTTCGCCAGTTCCTCTATCTCCATTCCCCCTTCTTTGCTCGCGATGATGACCGGGCACTCCCGCGCGCGGTCGACCGTGATCCCCAGGTACATCTCGCCGGCAATGTCGATCCCCTGTTCCACGAGCACCTTGTGGACAATCTTTCCTTCAGCGCCGGTCTGGGGCGTTACCAGCTTGGAGCCCAGCATGGCCTTCGCCACCGTTTTCACCTCCTCGGGAGAGCCCGCGGTTTTAATGCCGCCGCCCTTCCCCCGCCCGCCCGCGTGAACCTGGGCCTTCACCACAAAGCGGTCGCCGCCTATTTTCGAGGCCGCATCCGCCGCCTCGTCGGCAGTTCCCGCCACCCCGCCTTTCGGTAGGGGAATCCCGTATTTCTCCATGACCTGTTTTGCCTGGTATTCATGAATTTTCATAAACGATCCTCAATGATTATAGGTTAGGCGATCACGCCTTCTTTCACCAGCCGGTCGTATTCCTCCTTGGGGATACCGAGGAATTGCTTAAACACCAATTCGTTATCTTCCCCGATCATGGGAGCCGCTTTTCTCACCTTGAAGGGCGTCTTGGAAAACGCGAAGGGAGGCCCTTCGGCGTGCACCGTGCCCACTTCCGGGTGCTCCGTCGGCGCCCAGAATCCGCGCTGCTTCAACTGGGGGTCATTCTCGAAGAGATCTTCCATCGTCTGTACGACGCCGGCCTGCACGCCCTTCTTCTGGAGCGTATGGAATACCTCGTAGGCGTCCATTTGGGACGTCCACTTCTCCACTTCCCTGTCCAGCGCTTCCTCGTTCGCCTTTCTTGCCGGAATCGTGGCAAATCGCGGATCGGAAATCAGTTCCTCCCGTCCCATGCACTTGGCAAGGCTTTTCCATTCCTCGTCTTTGAAGACGGCGATGACGCACCAGCGGTCCTCCCCTTTGCAGCGGAAGGTGTTGTGCGGGGCCGCAAAGGAATGGCGATTGCCGTCGCGCTCCACGATGCGCTTGTTCACGGTATACTCCAGGAGCGCCGGCAGCATGAACTGATTGCCCACTTCGTACTGGGCCAGATCCACGTACTGCCCTTCTCCCGTTCTTCTCCGGTGTTCCAGGGCCAGAGCGGCGGCGATGACGCCGTATCCGACGCCGATATGGTCCACGTAGGGGCCATAGAGGATACAGGGATACCGGTCCTGATAGCCGGTCATGTAAGTAAATCCGCACAGGGAAGACAGGTGGGAACCGAAACCGGGATGAAAGGCATGGGGCCCCGTCTGCCCCTGGTTGCAACTGGAGAGCCAGATAATATCGGGATTGAAGGGCTTCATGTGCTCATAGCCCATCCCTAACTTATCCAGCGTTCCCGGAGTGAAATTCTCGATGACGATATCGGCCCAGGAAATGAGCTTCTTGCTCATCTCCAGAGCCTCCTTGGACTTCAAATTCAGGGTGACGCCGTATTTGTCGTTGTTGCATATGGTGAAAGCGCCGGACCGGTTTAGGCCGGGCTTGTTGTCTTTATAGGGCGGATAGTTCTGCCGGAAACCGTCCGGTCTCTTATATGATTCCACATGTACCGATGTGGCGCCGTGTATGGCCAGGTGCTGACCGATAAGCGGACCGGCGGCGATGGCCGCAAACTCTACGATCCTTATTCCCTCAAATATGCCTCGCTTCATCCTTTGCCTCCCTATGGACTTCTTGCAAAATTCTTTTCCGAATCAGGTTAAATAATGTTTGCCTTCTTTAAACGGAGGAGGTCATTTTTCGTCAATCCGATTTCGCCGTAGACTTCTTCGTTATGCTCGCCGATCAGCGGGGCGCGGCGCCAGAATCCGCAGGCAAGCGTATTAAAAATGGTGAAGAACTGGGGATAGGTGATCTTGACTCCCAGTTCATCATGTTCCACTTCCTTCCACATGCCGCGCGCCTTGAGCTGTTCGTCTTCCATGATTTCCTTGGCCGTCATGACGGGATAACCGAGCATATCCTTTTCAAGGCACCCTTTAAAAAATTCGTCCTTCGTCAGGGTCTTGAAGAACTCCGAGTACACCGCTTCCAACTCATCGATTTCCGCCTGCGTGACCGTGGCGATATCGAATTTCGCCCAATCCTTGTTCTTCACGAAATCGGGGCACATCCCCTTCTCGTCCATCCATGCGGTCAATTGCTGGTTCGTTCTGATGCCCGCCGGGCCGCCGTAGATGATATAGGTTACGTACCCGTCCTTGCAGGGATACACGGCCCGCATGATGGCGCCCGTAATGCTTCGTCCCGTCAGGAAACAGCCGGAGCGGCGAGGAACGTCCTTATTGTAATCGTAAAAGGACGGCGCGATGGATGCCGCCCAGGTCACGCCGGCCTGACCGGAAACATCGACTTGCTGTCCCGTGCCGGTCATTCCCCGGTGGTAGTAGGCCATCAGAGTGCCCTCGGCAGCATGCATCCCGATCCACATGTAAGACTGGGGGAGCGTGGGACGGACGGGGGGCCTGTCCGAATCGCCGAGAACGGACATGAAGCCGCTCATGGCCGTGAGTATCAGGTCCGATCCTTTATAATCCCTGTACGGTCCCGTCTGACCGAAGGGGGTTATAGAGGTCATGACCAGTGCGGAATTGATTTTGCTTAAGGATTTGTAATCAAGACTCAGTTTTTTGAGATAGCCGGGCGGGAAGGTCTCTATCAGGATATCGGTATTTTTTATTAATTTTCGGAGAATGTCTTTCCCCGTTTCCGTTTCAATGTCGAGGGTAACCCCCCGTTTGTTATGATTGTAAGAAAACCAGTATAAATTCTTTTCGGGATCCGGTTCGTCTTTGTAGAAAGAGCCGAGATTTCTGGACTCATCGCCGCCCGGCTTCTCCACCTTAATGACATCTGCTCCCATATCGCCCAGGATTTTCCCACAGAGAAATCCGAGTTCGCTGCTGAAATCGAGAACCCGGCAACCTTTGAGCAACTTCTGTTTTTCCTGTTCCATCGATCGGTCCTCATATATTCAAATGTTCGCCTTTTCGGGCAGGCAGAAACGGGGCGAGAAGCGCCCCGTTCCGACCTGCCGAAAACATTCCCTTGTTCCGCCGGTAAAAACCCGGCAGGATTAGATGCCGGACTCCGCGAACCATTTTGCATAGGCTTCCTGGAAGGACTGGGCCTTTTTAATCTGCTCATCGGTAAACCAATCCTTCAAGTTGACCTTGTCGACAGGATAGCTCGCCCGGTCGAAGGCGTCGGTGTACTTGTAGGGCACCGTCGCATCGATGCCGATGGCGCCGGAGAACTTGATATTGGACTGGGTCCAGTCCTTGTCGCCGGCAGAACTGCGTTCCGCAGGCTGGAAGGTCTGCCCCATGCCGCCCGGGGCGACGATGGTGATCCCTTCCTTGGCGTCCACGCGGGTCGCCAAGGCCCACATGAGGTCGTCCGCGGAGTAGATGTTGATGTCCGTGTCAACGACCATGGCAAAGCGGGCGCCCAGCGAACAGGAAAGGGCTGCCGCCAGGATGTTCTTGGGATAGCCTTCATCCCTCGCCCTTCTCTTCTTTACCTGGAAGACGCATCCTCCCCAGTCGGGAATGGCCATGGGGATGTTCGTGTCCACGCAAAAGCCCGGGCTGATCCTTTCGGCCAGTTCAAAGAAGCAGGCCTCGCGACAGAGCACGTCGATGTTATGGTCGTCATAACTATGGACGCAGAGCGGATCGTAGATGGGCTTGTCTTTCCGGTGAGTGATGGCGGTTACGTTGAACTGGTAGGTCCGGTAGGCCTTGCCCATGTAACCGGACCATTCGGGATGGAAGGGATAAACGCCCTGCCGTCCGTCTTTCTCCGCCAGCGGGCTCTCCCAGAGCTTCTTCGTGGTATCCAGGTAGCCTTCAATGACGTACTCCGCCTCGGCAATGGCGTAGGCGTCGATGGTCTTGCACTTCACCATCTCGAGGGGGAACCCTTGCAGCGCGCCGGCGATGCCGAGCTCGTCGCAGCCGCGGGGAAGGATGGTGTACATGAAGCCGGCGCCGGCCATGAGCGTGGCCGCCGGGGGAATGCCCATGTTGATGGTGAAGGGGATAGGTTCTTTTTTGTAGAATTTCGTCGCGATCTGGTCCGTATGCGAACCCGGAGAGATCTGGAAGGTGGACTTGTTTTTCCAGCCCAGGTCTTCACGGAAGCTCATCCGGTTGTAGCTGATGTGCCAGCCGCCCCAGAACTGCTTCGGGGAGGCCACGGTCTTCCCGCCGCCCAGCGTCCGCCCCGGATCTGAGGGGGTATGCTGGATCATGGGGATGACCGGCCAGACATCGATGTCCTTATCGATAACCACTTCCTGGCAGGGGGCCTTATCGACGATCTTCGGGGGGAGGGGTTGAAGAATACTGTCATGAATCTTGAATTTCAGTTCCTTACGGTTGTTGCACCCGAACATCTTGGCGATAATCTTGTCGGAGCCCATCACGTTCGTGGCGAGTCGGCCGTTGGGATAGCCTTTTACTTTGTTGAACAGCATGGGGGGACCTCCGTCGAGTTGCTTCTGGAGACCCGTCATCTGCTGGTTCGGATCGACCTCTTTATCCGTTTCCAGCACCAGCCCTTCCTTCTTCAGGGCATCGAGCATTGCCCTCAAACTTTTTCTTGCTTCCTTGTCCATGTCTTAACCTCCTTAATAAGTTGCTTTATTTTTTATACCATATCACCTTTAATTTCTCTCATTTCCCCTGGAATAACGACGATACTTCGACGGCATCTCAAACGGATATTGGCTTTACGATCATTTCGAAGGGGATTCACCGCTGGCATCCGTGTCATCATATTATAGCTGTAAATCAAAATACGCCATCGTTGTCAAGAGAAATCTATCATTCCCCGCGGCCCTTATCAATCTCATTTTTCCACCGGTTGATCAGGTTCAACGCCTCCAGGGGAGTCATGGTCCGGATGTCCGTTTCCTTCAATTCTCCGATAATCACGTCCGCATCAGACCTGAAAAGACTGAGCTGTCCTTTTTTTTCCCGCGGCGCTCTTCTGCCGCGGGCGATCTTCGGCATTCCCACCTCATCAAGCTCGCCCTTTTCCATATTCTCTAAAATTTCCCTGGCTCGCATGATTACTTCTTCCGGCACCCCGGCAATGCCCGCAACCTGGATGCCGTAACTCCGGTTCGTTCCCCCCTCCACGATCTTTCTTAAGAAAATGATCCGATTTCCCCATTCTTTGACGGCGATATGGTAATTTTTCACCCCCTCCTTGGCAACGGCAAGATCGGTAAGTTCGTGGTAGTGCGTGGCAAAGAGCGTACGGGAACCAAGACGCTTGCAATCGTGAATGTATTCCGCCGTCGCCCACGCGATGCTGAGCCCGTCAAAGGTGCTGGTGCCGCGTCCCACCTCATCGAGGATGATCAGGCTCCGGGGCGTGGCATGCGTGAGGATGTTCGCAACCTCGTTCATTTCCACCATGAACGTGCTTTGCCCCCGGGCCAGGCTGTCCGCAGCCCCCACCCGGGTGAATATCCTGTCCACAATGCCGATGCGCGCCCGTGCCGCGGGCACGAAACTGCCCATCTGGGCCATCAACACGATGAGGGCTGCCTGCCTGATATACGTGGACTTGCCGGCCATGTTGGGACCGGTAAGAATGATAAAGCGATTGCGGTCGAGGTCGAGAAGGGCGTCATTGGGCACGAAACCGTCCGGGAGCGCCATCCGTTCCACCACCGGATGCCTGCCGTCGATGATTTCTATCTGATCCTCTTCGTCCACGAGAGGACGGCAATAGTTGTAACGCTCCGCAACCTCGGCCAGAGAAGCAAGGGCGTCAAGTTGGGCAATGACGGAGGCCGTGGTCTGCAGCCTTCTGATCTCGGCGGCTATCCCGTCTCTTACCTGCAGGAAAAGGATGTATTCCCGTTCCCGGCGGCGTTCCTCCGCACTGAGCACCGTTTCTTCGTATTCCTTCAATTTCTGGTTCACATAGCGCTCGGCGTTCACCAGGGTCTGCTTCCTCACGTAGTCGCCGGGAACGTTGGCGCTGTTCGCCTTCGTGACCTCGATGTAGTATCCGAAAACGCTGTTGAATCCCACTTTGAGAGAATTGATCCCCGTTCTTTGCCGCTCCTCTTCCTCAAGCTTCGCGATCCACCGTTTGCCGTCGCGGGTAACGGTAATCAACTGATCCAAGTCCGGATCATACCCCTCTTTGATGATCCCGCCCTCGCGCAGCGTGAGCGGCGGCTCATCCACAATCGCCTTTTCGATAAGACCGCGAATATGGGGCATTTCATCGATGCGATCGTTCAGCTCGGCAACGAGCGGCGCGGTCAGCTCGCGGAGCGCCGATTTCACCTCCGGCAGCGACTGGAGGGAAGACTTCAGCGCAACCAGGTCCCGCCCATTGGCCACCCCCAGGGCAACCCTGCCCCCCAGCCGTTCCAGGTCGGCAACGCCGGACAGGGCGCTGCGCAGACGCTCCCTCGGCAGATGGTGTTCTCTGATATCGGCAACCGCCGCAAGCCTCTCCCGGATCTTCTCGGGGACCGCGAGGGGATAGGCGAGCCACCAGCGGAGCCGGCGTGCGCCCATGGAGGTCACCGTCTGGTCGAGCACATGGAACAGTGAGCCTTTTTTCCGGCCGTCCGCAATAGTGGCAAAGAGCTCGAGGTTTCGCTTCGCAATGTCGTCGAGGACGAGGAATCCCTTTGTCTCATACCACTGGATGTCATTGATATGACCCGGATGATCCTTCTGGGTCTCCGCCACGTAGCGCAGCACGGCGCCCGCTGCCGCTGCCGCCGACCGGTGTCTTTCCATCGCCATGTCCTGAAGCCGGGTTTCGGGGAAATATTCCCGCAAGAGGGACATGGCCCGGGCGCGATCAAAGTAGTCCGCCGGAAAATAATCAATCCGGCACCGTTTCTCCTCGCCCGAAAAATTTCCCAGAATCGTTTTATCCGGGAAATTCTCTGCTACGATGATTTCCCGGAAATCGAGCCCGGCGACCTGGGCCATGAGGAAGTCGCGATTCTCGGCCTCCGTCACCCGAAATTCACCGGTGGAGATGTCGAGAAAGGCCAGGCCGAGCGTTGAACCGTCAAGGAAAAGCGCCGCCAGAAAATTGTTTTCCTTGGCGTTCAAGTTGTCTGCGTCCACCACCAGGCCCGGCGTGACGACGCGCACCACCTCCCGTTTCACCACTCCTTTGGCAAACTTCGGATCTTCCACCTGTTCACAGACGGCCACCTTAAACCCTTTTTCGATCAGCTTCGTGATGTAGGGAGATGCGGAATGATAGGGAAACCCGCAGAGGGGAACACTGTCTTCCTTTCCCTTGTTCCGTGAAGTCAGGGTAAGATCGAGTTCGCGGGCGGCGGTAACGGCGTCCTCGAAAAACATCTCGTAGAAATCCCCCATGCGGAAGAGGAGGATGCAGTCCTGGTGCTCGGCCTTGATATCCACGTACTGGCGCATGGCGGGGGTCAGGTTTATCGCGCCCGTTATTCCCATCTGCCTCCCTCTTCCTTGAACCTTTCTCAGGCCTCTCCGCCCGCCCGGTTTTTCCGGCGCCCCCGGGACATTTCCCCGATTACGCACTGGGTTCTGACAATATACCCGTGTGACTATAAATCAAAAGCTCTCCCACCGTCAACACGTGTTGACCGGGGGCGCGCCCTGCGAGCCCCGACCCGTGGGAGGGAGTTTCACTCAGCGCCGGGGCGAAGATTTTTTCACCACACACTTCACGGTTGTTCCGCCGGTGTTTCTGCTGAGCGTTTCTTTCGTATCCAGTAAATACGCAGAAAGCCCGAAGCGCTCACCAGGGAGCTGCCCAGCGCCAGCATCCAACTGGTAAAGTAGCCCCAATGGTCGGCCACAGAACCAAAGACCACCGGCCCGGCAATAAATCCCAGCCCGACAGCCGTTAAAACGATGCTGACCGTGGATGCTGCCAGCGCCGTTCCTCCCAGTTCCGCGGACAAAACCATGATCATGCCGTTCCAACCGCTCAGCGTCAGACCCAGCAGTACGGACCAGAGGAGAACCGCCCCCGGCGGAGACATTTCCGATGAAATAGCCATCCCTACCACGCTTATTCCCCCCACGAACGACAGCATGATAAGGGGTTTTACCCGGTCTCCCCTGAATATCACGTCACTGGCGGCGCCCCACCCTATCCTGCCCAGGGTCGCTGCGATCATGGCGGCGGTCATGTACGCCCCCGCCGTTGCCATGGGAAAATGCAGTTCTTCCTTCAGGTAGAGGACAAGGAAACCGACCACGCATCCCTGGCTGAAGGCCAGGAAAGGCGCAACGAGGAGCAGGGTAAGCAGCGCGGGTTGAAGCACGATTGCAAAAATGTTCTCTGGTCCTTCGCCGGTCTCCCGCCTCGCCGGGGAAAACAACGCAGCATCTTCCGGTGGGTCATCTCGGTAGTAAAGGACGGCAATCATAGCCATCAAGAACATGGAAAAACTGATGCTCCAGATACCCCATTTCCAGTTGTAGGCAACCGACAGGGTGGGAAGCAGCCATGCCGCCACGGCGCCGCCGATGGTGACGCCCGACTGCTTTATGCCCATGGCGGTAGCCCTGTTCCGGATCGAGAACCACTGCATGATGCCTTTCGTAGATACCTGGTTGATAAAAGCGTAGCCGATGCCGCTGAGCGCGGAACAGACAACTAAAAGGGAATAATCCCCGGCGAGGGACATGACGGCATAGGGAACGCCCTCCATAAGCAGGCAGGCAATCAGCGTCAGGCGGGCGCCTATCCTGTCCACGATGAGGCCAGCCGGAATCGCCCCCAGGGTGCAGGTAAAATAGAATACGGTGAGCAGGAAGCCGACCTGGCTGCGGCTTATGCCAAAGGTCTCCCTGAGGTATGGCGCCAGGGGACCGTAACCGTAAGCCCCCATGGACATGGTAAATTGTGCACCCAGCAATATGCCGAGAATCGACCACGCAAAAGGAACCGTCCTTGTCATATTCCCGTTACCGTCTGTCCGTAAATGCTCTCATGGGAACCGGGAATCGTCAGTCGGGGGAAAATTCGCTCTTCTGCGCCCCACAAACGGGACAGACCCACCCGGCAGGCAGGTTCTCGAAATTCGTGCCGGGCGCCACGCCGTTGTCGGGATCTCCCTGCTCCGGATCGTACACGTACCCGCATATATTGCATACGTACTTTTGCATACTTCCTCCCTCTTTCGATTTTTTCTATAAACGGGATGGCTTGCGCTCCCGGTCAAAAGGTTTCTTGCCGTATTGCCTCTCCACGAAATACACGAATCGTAACGGGTGGAAGAACGATGAAAGGAGATATTGAAATCCGGGCGCACTCGGAACAGCTAAGGTTTCTTCGTCTTTGCAATAAGCAGGATAACGGCGCCGATGCCCATAAAAACCAGGGCAAGGAACGCGGAAAAGTTTCTCCGGAAACGAAGTTCATCGAATAGATACTGTATCCTCTTGTCGATAACGCCGAGTTTCTTGGTAAATTCGTCCGTCCTCTGTTTGACGAGTGACACGTCCTCCGTATGAAAGAGGGTCCGGAATTCACCATAGGTGCTAAAGAGGCTTTTTGCTTCCTCGTCCGCCACGATGCCTTCCGTCTTCAGTTGGTCAAGCCGGTTATTCAATTCTTCAATCTTCTTTTCGGTCAGGAAAAGGGCCTGCCGCATGACCTTCGATCGTTCATAGGAGTGACATTCCGTGCAGAGCTTCTCGTTGATGATATCGATGTTCGCCTTCTGAATGTTATGTGAACCATGGCAGGCAACGCAGGTTGGTCCCTTGCCCGATGACTTGAGCGATTTGCCATGACCGCTTTCCAGATAATTCTTCAGGATACCGATGTGACATTTCCCGCAAAACTCCGGAACCCGGGCAGATTTAGGGGTTCCCGCAAAGGCCCGGTGCGGATCCATGGACGTGGAGGCATCTTTTGGATCGCCACCGTGGCAGTTATGACAGGAAACATCGTTCTGGTAGTGCCAGCTCTTCTTCCATTCGGTAATGATGTTGCGAAATTCTGGTTTGATGATATCCGAGGAATGGCATTCGATACAGGCATCGCTTTCCTCACGGTCTCCCGCCCAGGGTTCGCTCAGGAATTCCTTCTGGAACGTCTCCCGGTAACCGGCCATAGCAGCCGCCGGAGAGGCCTGTGCGGCAACCACAACAGTAAGAATAAGCAGTGAAAGGATGTATCTCATCGATGCCTCAGTATCTTCCCCAGATTGTTAATATCACCCATATGGCCATCACCGACAGGGACAAACCGAACAGCAGGGGTCTTTTGAGGAGGGTTCCCTCTTTCCTGGCGCTAAAAAAGGGCCAGAAAATGAAAAACACTCCCATGACCAACTGAACGCTCAGGGCAAAAAACTTATTCGGAACAAGCTTCAGCATCTGGTAAGGTGCGAGCAGATACCATTCGGGCCTTATATGGACAGGGGTCTTCAGAGGATTTGCCGGGATAAGGCTTCCCGCGGGAAGAAAAAGTCCCGGCAGGAATGTCATCAAAAGGAACAGCACCGAAAGATAGACCATTGCCATAAATGCCGCCCGCACAATAAAATAGGGATAAACCGGGTGACCGTCGGGGTACGTTTCCTGCCGGTACTCCGTTCTTGGGCTTTTATCCCCCGATTCTTCCCCGAAGGGGGGCGACGAAATACCGATACGCCTTACCAGAAACAGATGGAACGCCAGAAGCAGGAAAAATACAAAGGGAAGCAACGATACGTGCAGGGCAAAGAATTTATTGAGCGTGAGGCCTGACATCTGCTCACCGCTCCTTAACACTGCGGTTATGAACTCACCGACGTACGGAAACGCGGTCGGAATCGCCGTAACGATGGTGGTCTGCCAGTAACTCAACTGGCTCCAAGGCAGGAGGTTGCCGCTGAAGGCGAAAATAACCGCCGCAAAAAAAAGAAGGCTCCCCACAATCCACGTCAACTCCCGCGGATTTTTATAGCTCCCCATTACGAAAACGGACAGCACGTGCATCGCCACGGTAATCAGTAACAGGGTACTGCCCACACTATGCATCATCCTGACGAGCCAGCCGTAGGGAATGTCCTGCATGATCGATTGAACGCTGGCAAAGGCCTGCTCCGAATTGGGAGCGTAGTAGAGAAGGAGGCAAAAACCGGTAAATACCTGAACAATGAATGCCACCAGCGATACACAGCCGATCGTCTGGAAAATACTTACATTTTTCGGCACCCTGCAAGAATCGAGTCCCTCCTTCACGAGCTCGCCGATACCTATTCTCACTTCAAACCAGCCAATTATCTTATCCCACATGTCCTCACCCAATCACCACGTCGTCGCCTTTTATCTTCAGGGTAATTTCCGGGAGGGGTCTGGTCGGCAAGCCTGAAATCACGTTCCCCTCAAGGTCGAATACCCCTGCATGGCAGGGACATTGGAGTCTTTTCCTGTTTTTGTCGTAATCCACGAGACATCCGAGGTGAGTGCATACCCGGGAGAGAGCGATAAAGCCGCCGTCGGGCCGGTTGATGATAATGATGGGCGTACCGTTGAAGACGATGTCCCTTGCCGCACCTATGGGTATTTCCGTTTTTTTGAAGCTCAGCTGTTTCACCTTCGACTCACCGCGGGTAGCCGAGAGGAATCTTGCGAGCGGATACAGCATGGAACCAAAAGCCGTGAAACCCAGTGCCGCCAACATAATTTTGAGAAACCTGCGCCTCATCATGCCCCCACTCTCAACACATGGACAACGGATGTTCCTGCGGGAAAATATAACGGCTGGTCTTAAGAACAGGAGAGTGCCATCGACAACCGATTTTGCGGCAGAGCGCGCTGATCACCATGCGCCGCTTTATCCCCCCTATTTTTTCTTCAGGACGGGGGGGACGGTAACAAAAGCAGTGCCATTTGTCAAGATATAATCGCCATCTTGACGGCTTTGTAAAAAGTCCAGATGCTCAAATTGTTCCTGGAGGATTGAAGATTTTCCGCAGTTTACTAACGAGATTCTCCGTCCTGTTCATGGTATCCGGTCAAGCAGCTTCATAAAATTGCGCTTCGGTTTGTGCGTCGCTCTGACTTTCCGTAAATAATCGGCAAACTCCGCATCCCGCTTCAACCGATTCATCAGGAGTTGAACCTTCCGAATCAATTTGGCGGCATCCTCATAGGCCTGGTTGTTTTTTTGCTCCACCGTCGGATCGACCCATTTTTTATAGACGGCAACGGCGTCCTCCGGATGGTTTTGCTCGCGCTCGGCGGCAAGCTGCATCCAGAGCCGCTCGGAACATCCCCCTGCCTGCGCCTCGCGCCACGCGGCATCGGGGTCCTTCTCCCAGAGGAATATTTCCACGAGGAGAGAAGGGCTGCCCGACAGGTTCCATGCCCCCAAACGTACCTCTCCTCTCTGTTTCGTCCTCTCGATATCCTTCCTGATAAAATTAAACGCCTTCTCGCGCCACGCCGGCCATTGGTCAATCCGCTCGGCATGAACCTTCAGTTTTCTAAAATTCTCCAGGTTTGCCTGATCGGAAAAATCCAACCAGATCAGCTTCAGGGCCTCGTCATGACGCTTGCGGTGGTGATATTCAGCCGCAAGAAAATCCCGGAGACGCGAGTCCGTCCGGTTGGGAAAGGCCTTGATGCCCGCTTCCGCCCATTCCAGGGCCTTATCGCGCTTGCCCGACTTCTTGTAGAGTTCCGCGATCTGAAGATAATGATATGCGTAGGACAAGTCCCTTTTCTTTACTTCCACCATAACCTCAACATCGCCGGATACCGCTGCCAGGGATTCCATGATATGCGTAATGTTGAACCGGCGGTGCGAATGCACCAGCCGCTCTTCCTTGTCCGGACCGAGAGGCTTGATCTTTTTCCATTCTTCCTCCGCAAGACGGCGATAGACCGCGAGACCCTTTTTCCCAAGGATGGGGGCATAGATTTCGGCTGCGCCGTAAAAGACATCCCACTCCCCGTTCAGCTCCCTGTCGAAAAGACGAGCCGCAAGCCCTTCCGGATCCGGCATGACCGTGCGGCAGGCTGCGAGATGCAGTTCCTGCAGACGATGGAGAATGTCCCCCATCTCGCCGTCCGAGTCGTCCACGGACTGGATGGCGTTTTCCGCTTCTGTGATGGCATACTCCGCAAGCTCTATGACCTCTGCGGCCAGGCCGTCTTTTAACACGTCCTCAAGCGTGTCGAGGACATTATGCACCCGCCCCGCGTATGACCTCATCTCATGGTACCCGATGAAATCTCCGGGTTCGATCGCTTTCCGTATGACTTTCTTCAATGCCGCGAGACTGCGTTCTCCCGGGGTTTTTCGCGCCGCCTGCATGAACAGCTTCTCGCGTAGCGCGTCGCTTTCCTGCGCCTGCTGCATGACCATCTCGACAAGGACGTTTTTCTCAAGAGTTTCCAGGTAACTTTTCACGTCCTTCATCGTAACTTCGACCTGACCTCCCCTCCCGGCTTTCTTGCCTTTTCCTCCGGCGCCATTCTCAAGCCAGACCAGACCCACCGCCACGCAGTGTTTGCAGAAATCCCCGTCAGCGCCCACCGGACAGGTGCAGGAGTAGTCCAGTTCACCATCATCCTCCCGGAGCTTGACGGTATAGGTGTGCGTTCCCTTCACCTTGGCGGTAATCGCGCCGTTATACTCGGATAGCGACCGCACCAGGCCGCGACTGAAATAGTCTTCGCCCCGCTCAAAGGAACGGGGACCGGCAAGACGACGGAGGGCATTGAGATTCAGGTTTTGTTTCTTCATCGCACCTTTGAGAAAGCCTCACGATCCCAGGATCGGGGGGCAAGACACGGAGAGCTTCAATTGCTTGTAGCCTTCCTCAAAACCCTCCGCAAATTTCTTATCCGACTTTTTCCGCTTGGCGATATATTTTTTCAGGTCGCTCATCTCTCTTTTCCCCATAATTACTACGACGTCAGTACATCTTCTAATTTGGACGCCTTTACGAATCGGGCGGGATTGTCTCCTCGCTCCAGGGCCTTGAAGTGAGCCTCGCCGCAGGTGATTTTTGCATTCTCCCGGTCGCGCAGATCGTCGGTAAACAGGCTGCTTTTCGTTTCGACAACGAAGTAAAGACGCTCTGTTCCATTCATCTCCAGCAGGACCGCCCAATCGGGATTATACGTTCCCAGAGGTGTCGGCACTTTGAACCAGCCGGGAAGCTTGGCGTATACCCTGACTGCTTCATTGTTCTCCAATTGCGCGGCAAAGACGGCCTCCGTGTTTGAATCGTACACCACGTGCTCGTATACCGACCTCTGCGCATCGGTGAGCATGTTCTTCAAGTATCCCGTCAATTCTTCCTGCTCGAACAATTCCTGGGCGTAATAGTAATCATCTCCCCGGCGCTGGTATTTGATGCCGTCAACAATAGCCAGTCGTTTGGCGCGATTGATCGCCTCACCGACAAGTTCGATGAACTGCTGGGGATTGCGCTTGAAGTCATTCAGCCTTCCGCTCTCCGTCAGAATGCGCGCGATGGTGCGGCGGGTGATCTGCGTTTTGTCCTGCAGATCGGTAAGCAGATCGGGCAAAGCAATGTCATGCTCGGCCAGGTACACCGGCATTGATTCCTGAGCCAAACTGACCTCTACACCAGCCCGGCCAATGGCCAGATCTGCTTTACGCCATTGCAGACGCGTCGCCGCGATCGGCGGAGCGCTCCTGATGGCCGCAATACACTGGTTAATCAACTTTTCGTTGTCGAACGCCACACGGTAGGTGGTCTGGTGCTTGATCCGATTCCACAAGGCCTTGAACTCTTCGCTATGCAACACCGCCCGGCGGGTCCGCACCAGTTGCCGTTCGTCGGCGTTTTTGATTTCCAACTTGCCCGACAGCTTGCGCAGCGCCTCCCTGATCTGCGGCAGTTGAGAGGCAAAGGGTTCCGGCACCGTCAGGGCGCCGTCCTTGAGCGCATTTCTCAGGGAATCCTGGACCCTTCCTTTGGCATCGATATACCCTTGCGTCTTCAGGTGTTCCCACAGCACTTTCGACTGCTCAAAGCCCAGCGGCGCGCTCTTTCCTTCCGCATCCGTGACCGCGACGCCGGCAAATTGGTGCTCTTCCACAATGCCGAAGCGGATGCCCGTATCGGCCTCGATCTCCTTTTGAAGATTTTCGGCAAACTGCTCGTACCCCTCGGTTGCAATGACGGTAAGCGTATTGGTTTCAAAACCCCGCACACGAACGAAGTCATTGCCCTCAGCTTTCACGCAGAGGCGGAGTCCCCGGCCGATGGTCTGGCGCCGTTCGCGTTCCGACCCCATCTCCCGCAAGGCGCAAATCTGGAAGACGTTGGGATTATCCCAGCCCTCTTTTAGAGCCGAATGGGAAAAGATGAATTTCAATGGCGTCTCGAAGCTGAGAAGCTTTTCCTTCTCCCGCATGATCAAGCTGTATGCGCGCTCCGCGTTGTCCCGATTGGCCTGGTTGCTTTCGGAGGTGTCGGTCCAGCCGCCCTTTTTGTCGATGGAAAAATAGCCGTTGTGCACCTGTTCGACTGTTGCGGAAAGATCCACCTCCTGAAACAGCGTGTGGTAGTCCGGATGTTTGGCCCATCGCTGGTACTCTTCCTCGAAAATGCGGGCATAGTCGCCTTTGATTGAATTGCCGTCAGCGTCGTACTTGCGATACTTTTCTACCACATCGATAAAGAAGAGGCTCAGGACCTTGATGCCTTGGGGCCGCAGCCGCCTCTCCTTGTCCAGATGCTCCTTGATGGTCCGGCGGATCATCTCCCGCTGTACCGACAGCGCCTCCACGTCGCCGAAAGCCTGCCCGAGGCGCAGGAAGTGCTCGCCACCCGGAACGCGCAACTCCATGAATTCGTTTCCCCGCTCGACGCGGATCTCCCCCAAACGACAGTTTTCGTAAACCGCCCGTCCGGTCGTCTGCTCCAGGTTTTCGCCGTCCTGAACAGTTATCTCCCTCCTCTGGACTCGGCCGGCAGTCTCCACGTCCAGTTCCACCCTGGCGTTGATGACGCCGCGCTTGTTGCTGACCGACAAAAGCCGCACAAAAGGCTTGTTGTGGCCGCCGACAATCGCCGCCGAAGCGATCTCGATCTGCTTGACCAGCTTGCGCTCGTAGGCGTCCACGGCGTCCAGCCGGTAGATCATGTGGTGCTTGTCCGCGTGCGTCGCGGAATAGCGCAGGGTGCACAGCGGATTCATCGCCCCCAGGGCTTCCTTGCCCCGCCCCTCCAGGCCGCCGTCCACGCTCTGCGGCTCGTCTACGATCAGGATGGGGCGCGTGGCCTTGATCAGGTCGATGGGCTTCTCGCCGCCGGTCTTCTCCGAGTCCTTGTAGAGGTTGTTGACGTCCTTCTTGTTGATCGCCCCCACGGTCACGACCATGATCTGGACGTGCGGACTGGTGGCAAAGTTGCGGACCTGTCCGAGCTTGGATGAGTCATAGAGGAAGTATTCAAAGGGAACGTTGGCATAGAGCGCCCGAAAATGCTCCTCCATGATCTGAAGCGATTTGTAAACGCCTTCCTTGATGGCCACGGACGGCACGACGATCACGAATTTGGTGAATCCGTAGCGTCGGTTGAGTTCAAAGACCGTGCGCAGATAGACATAAGTCTTGCCGGTGCCGGTCTCCATCTCCACGGTGAAATCGCCCGAGGCAAGCGTGGAGGAAGACGGCAGACCGTTGCGGAGCTGGATGTCATGCAGATTTTTCAGCAGTTCGTCATCGAGCAGGGTCAGGCGGTTGCCGATTCCCAGGTCGTTTTCCGCAAAGCCCATGCGTGTCTGGATTTCAGCCTGGTCGCGGGTGACGGTGAACTCGGTCCGGCAGGTCTCCTGCCCCTTGAAGAGGTCGCAGACCGCCTCGATAGCGGCAAGCTGGAAGTCCAGATTGGGTTCGAAATGGAGCTTCATGGCCGATCTTTCCTCTTGCATTTGGTACGCGCTGCGTTCCGTTTTATCACGGTAGTCGGACGCGACGAATCATCCGCCTCTGCTTCAATGTCCAGTTCGGCCAGTTCCCTGCGCATTTCAGCGGCCAGTTCATCCTCCGTAGGCAGTATCAGGCGGTAGCGACTGGCAAAAATCTTCTCTCGGTCTTTTCCCAGCACATAGCGTACGACCGTATCATTCTTAGAGGTACAGAGGATCAAGCCCAGTGTGGGGCCATCGCCTTCGCCGGCCACCTCACGGTCAAAGTAATTCACATAAAGCTGCATCTGTCCAAGGTCTGCATGGGACAATCGGCCCGTCTTGAGGTCAATAATGATGTAACACTTCAACCGGACATGGTAAAACACCAAATCCGCATAGAAGTGATCACCCTCCAGCGTTAATCGCTGCTGACGTCCGATGAAGGCAAAGCCGTGCCCCAATTCCAGCAGGAACTCCCGGAGATGGGAAATCAGCCGTGCTTCCAGCGCTGTTTCGCTCAAGGTATGACTTTCGGGCAGGTTTAGAAACTCAAGCACATACGGGTCCTTGATGATCTCCAGCGGATGCGCAGGAGAAGCCTTGCGGCGGTCATTCGCCAGCATCTTCCGTTTGTCGCGGCTCATCAGCAAGCGTTCGTAGTAAAGCGAACCGATCTGCCGTTCCAAGTTGCGTTTGCTCCAGCCAGCCCTTACGGCCTCTTGTTCGTAAAATTGCCGAGCCGCCAGTTTTTCAACCCGCATCAACGCCCGATAGTGAGACCAGCCGAGATTTGGGTGAAAGCCCTCGTGAAATGCGTCACCCGCTGGGTAACGTTTTACAGCAGGCTTATCTGCCGATTCCAATTCTCTCCCCAAGGGGAAGAGAATTGACGCTTTCGTAACGGGAGAATCCAATTCTCTTCCCCTTGGGGAGAGAATTGTCGGCAACCGGTCATGATACGTAAGGAAAAAGTCCCGGAAGTTCCAAAGGCTTTGCATAGAGAATCCCTTGCCGAAACGTTCCGTGAGCCTTGCAGAAAGGTTTTCAATCAACCGTTTGCCATAACCCGCCCGAGATTTGCCGCCCTGCTCTGCCACCACGATGCGCCACCCGACCAGCCAGTAGGCTGTAACCATATGCGTGTTGACACTCCGAACCGTCTGATGACGGGCTTCCTCCAGAATATCGGCAACCTCTGAGAACAGCCTGTCCTCATCACCGCCGGATATAGCGGTAACTGTCGATCTCTTATGCGTCATCTTCTTCATGCTCTCGCCTCCGATTTCATAGGCTCCTCACGTTTTCCAGGCCGTGCTGCTGGAGGATGGCGGCGAGGTTGGTCTTCGCCACATCGTCGGCGAAGGCGCCGTCGCGGAAGACCACCGTGGTTTCGCCCGCAGGGGCGAGGGATTTGTGCCACGCCACGATGCCAAGGGCCAGTGACTCGACCTCTTCACGGCCGATATGCGGGTCGAGACAGACGAGAAGCGTTCCCGCGCCTATGCTATGTACAGCCTTGCCGGCAATGGCTTTTTCTTCCATGGGCACGCAGAGGTCGAGACCGAGTTTGAGGAGGAGTTCAGAGAGGACATCCGCTTCCGAACGGTCGGCCTTCAGATGCTCGACGGAATCGAGAACTGCCTGCGAAAGATTCTCCCGATCCGGTTCCCAGGTGCGGATGTTGGTGGTATCGAGCTTGAAGACGCGGAAACCGGCGTCGCCTGCAAACATCGGGTTTTCTTTCCGGATATTAGTCCCTGCGCGACGCAGACGTTCTTTGGTGATGTCGGCGATTGTCGGGTAATCATTCCGCTCAGTTGGCTCGGGGAACTGTACCAAAATGTACCGTCGCTGCCCGCCATCCATCAAATTATTTTCAATTGTTGCATGTGCCGTCGTTCCTGATCCAGCGAAAAAATCGAGGATGATACCTTCCTTGTCCGGGGTCGCCTGCTCGATCAGCGTTCTCATAAGGCTGCATGGCTTCGAGAAAGGAAAAACCTTCTCGCCGAACAAATCCTGGATTATCCGAGTTCCCTCCGAGGTCTGTCCCACTTCATCGAGCCACGATGAGAAGCCTGTCTCATGCCGCGTTACCTCGTTGAGGAACTTTTTATGCCTCGGTCGCCCCTCAGTTTTTGACGGCCATAGAATGCGATTTTCCGCAATCATTTTGGCCATCGTATCCTTCGAGTATGACCAACCCCTTGTGGGCGATGGTGAATAAACATCGCCAGTCTTAGGATTCACCAAATCGTAATGGAGGTTTGGTCGCTCTTCCTTGTTTGCAATACCTGTTAGATCAGCGCTGAACCACGGTCCCCGTTGATCGTTGTCCGGATTTGAGTACTTATTAGTATCGATCGGGTTGCCCTTCAGCTTTGCCTCCAACATTTTGTAACACACAACATACTCATGATCTGATGACGCGCGGTCCTCATTCCGGCTGTCTGCCATAGAACGCCGCCTCCACACGAACTGAATTAAGAAAGCTTCTTCGCCGAAAAATTCATCACCTATCCGTCGTAGATTAGCCAACTCGTGATCGTCGATACTGATCATAATCGCCCCGTCTTTGCGTAGGAGGCTCTTTGCCAGCTTCAGACGCGGGTACATCATGTTGAGCCAGTCGGTATGGAAGCGACCGGAGGCCTCGGTGTTGGAACTGATTTTCTTTCCGCTCTCCACCTGTCCGGTCAGTTCGAGGTAGTTCCTGATTGTCCTGAAAGTCGTTGGGATAGACGAACTCGTTGCCGGTGTTGAAGGGCGGGTCGATGTAGATGAACTTTACCTTTCCGGCATAGGATTTCTGGAGGAGCTTGAGGACTTCAAGGTTGTCGCCCTCGATCATGAGATTCTGTGTCGTGCTCCAATCCACGCTGTCTTCGGGACAGGGACGGAGTGTGCCGGTCGAAGGTGTGAGGGCAAGCCGGCGGGCGCGCCGCTTGCCATGCCAGTTGAGGCCGTATTTCTCCTCCCGCTCATCCACCGCACCGCCGAGGAGCTGCTTGAAGACATCGAAGTCAATCTTCCCTTCGGCAAAGGCTTCCGGGAAAAGAGACTTGAGATGATCGACGTTCTCCGCAAGGATGTCGGCGGATCGGGTTTCGGGATCTTCGACGGTCAATTTCTTCATCGGAATTCCTCCGTTACAACCATGATCTCCATTATCCATAATTCCAGGTATCGCTGATGTCCGCAAGGGGAAGCACCTGGACCTTTTCATTGAGTTGATAAGCCGCTTTCCCCGGATAGACCACCCACAGCCGTTCCAATTCAAGATCGTCAAGAGCTGCCTTCATGGAGCGGGTCAAGCGTGGGGTATCTTCATACTTGAATTCCACGCCCCAATTTTTCCCCCCTGCCTGCCAGAAAAGGTCGAGTTCTCCGCCGGCATGGGTGTGCCAGAAGTAGAGATCACCCCCTTCCTTGTCCAGGGTTCGGCAGACGCAATCCAGGGCGAAGCCTTCCCAGGAGGCCCCGAGGCGGGGTGAGGCGTACAACTGTTCCGGCGTCTCAAAGGACTGCAGGGCATGGAACAGGCCGGAGTCGCGCAGGTATAATTTCGGCCGCTTCACCAAGCGTTTTCCGATGTTGACGGACCGGGGCTGGAGGATGCGAACCATGAACGTGCCTTCCAGGATATCGCAGTATTTCCGGATGGTCATATCAGAGACACCGAAAGAGCGGCCCAACTCCGCGTAGTTCAGGATCTGGCCGTGGTAGTGGGAAAGCATAGTCCAGAACCGGCGGAGCGTCCGGGCGGGAATGGTAATCCCCAGTTGAGGAATGTCCCGCTCCAGGAAGGTCGTTACATATTGATTCCGCCAGAGCAGGCTCTCGCTGTCCGAAGCCGCCAGGAAGGAACGGGGCAAGCCCCCGCGCCACCACAGGGTTTTGACGGCCGCAGGACGGATATCGCTCAGACGGAGACCGCCCAGGGGGAAATAGGCAATCCTTCCGGCCAGGGATTCCGAACTCTGGCGAATCAAATCCCGGGAAGCGCTTCCCAGGATAATGAACTTGCGCTTCTTCTCTTGATCCACCAGATAGCGCAGGAGGGGAAAAAGATCGGGCTGCCGCTGGATCTCGTCGATGACGATGAGCCCCGTCAGGTCTTCCAGCGCGAGTTGAGGCTGTTCCAGACGGGCAAGGTCCTGGGGATTTTCGAGATCGAAATAGGAATCGGCGGCAAGCGTTCGGGCCAGCGTCGTTTTGCCGCACTGTCGCGGACCAAGAATCGCCGTGACGGGAAATACCGACATGAGCCTGCTTAAGGTGGCCCGATCCGTTTTTCTGTCGATAAGTTTCATGGCCGCAGCCTAAAGGATCTACCTTGAAAAATCAAGACCTATATTTGATATTTCAATGATGAGTGTTCCGCGACCGAATTGACCATTGTTACGGATAAGCGCAAATAAGAAGCACCGTGCAGAGGGAAACGGCGGTTTCCCCTGCACGGCGTTAAAGCGGAGTTCTCGGAATTCTTTTATTTCGGAAGCTTGAATTCGATCCCTTCTTTGGCCAGTTCCGTGAGAAAGATTTCCCGGAGCTTCGGGTCTTCGTGCTCGTATTCTATCTGGTGGCCGCCCAGCTTGGTGCTCAGCCACCATTTTTCCCCTTCATGGAAGTGCTTCCCCGGCAGGAATTTCTTGCTGTGATACCGGAACGCCATATAGCGGGCCGGTTGATCGGCGAGGTTGAAATGCTGGTGGAACCACATGCGCGGCGGCACCAGGAGGCTGCCCTTGTGCCAGTCGAAGCGCTGGTAGGGTTTGCCCTCCTCCCACATCATCGTGTAGCCCTTCCCCTTGAGCTGCAGCACATGCGCTCCCGGAGAGTGGCGGTGAGCTTTCTTATACGCACCCACGGGATATTCGGAGATATGGGCGATCATCGTATTGCTTGCCAGCTCAAACTTGATGCTCTTTCCTCCCTTGGCGCGCACCTCGTAGTCCTTCAGATTGAAGGTTGACACGTTGGGCACAAAGTTCGTATCCCAGGTCTTTTCGTCGAGCAGATTCCCCGCACCGCTGAAGTAGTCCGGCTGGCCGTTGAACCGGTCGGTGAAGACGAAATCGTTGTTGAAGATGAAGTCGTGGTTGTGGAAGAGATCGATGACCGGCGGGGCGTCGGTCACGGCCAGGTACCGGGCCGGCTTGTCGCCC
>CAZTLA010000030.1:0-22262 GCA_964614365.1 uncultured Syntrophales bacterium
ATTCCCCACAAATCCTTTGGGCTTCCACTTGGGGCGCGAATATGCTAAAAGTGGCGGCGTGCAAAAAAGCAATTACCGTGAGGGAGGAAGAATAATGGATTGGGGAATGGAAAATCGAATGTCGCAGTTGTTGCAATCAGACGGGCGCTGTTTTTTTCTGCCCATCGATCACGGCTACTTTCAGGGGCCTACAACCTGCCTGGAGAAGCCGGGTGAAACGATCAAACCGCTTTTGCCTTACTGTGACGCACTCTTCGTAACGCGGGGCGTGCTGCGATCGGCCGTGCCTCCCGCGAACAGCAAGCCGGTCATCCTCAGGGTATCGGGCGGGACCAGCATAATCGGCAAGGATCTGGGTGATGAACGCATTACCACGTCCATTGAGGAGATACTGCGCCTCAATGCGACGGCGGTGGGTGTGTCTATCTTCGTGGGCAGTGAGTACGAACGGGAAACGCTCCTGAACCTTACGTCAATCGTCAATGAGTGTGAGCGTTACGGGATTCCCGTCATGGCGGTAACCGCCGTGGGGAAGGAGCTGGAGAAACGGGACGCCCGCTACCTTGCCCTGAGCTGCCGCATTGCCGCCGAACTGGGCGCACGGGTCGTAAAGACCTACTGGTGTGAAAACTTTGAAAAGGTCGTAAACGGTTGTCCTGTCCCCGTGGTCATGGCCGGCGGTCCCCGGTGTGAAACGGAGCGGGAAGTCTTCGAATTCGTTCACGACGGCATAGCGAGGGGAGCCGTCGGTCTCAACCTGGGACGCAATGTCTGGCAGAACCGGCGCCCGGTCGCCATGATGCGGGCGCTCAGGGCGATCATCCATGAAAACGTCGGCGTTGACGAGGCCGATGATATGTACCGGCGCGTGAGCCAGGGGAAATAAGACGGCTCCGCAAAAAGGCCATAGGGAGAGAAGGCGATGCGCGTTGCCATGTATTATAATAACCGGGATATCCGGATCGAGGAGATGCCGGCGCCGGGCGTCGGTCCCGGCGAGATCCTGGTCAAGGTCATGGCGAGCGGCATCTGCGGCAGCGATGTGCTGGAGTGGTACCGTCTGCGCAAGGCGCCTCTTGTTCTGGGACATGAAATCGCCGGAGTCATCGCGGAGACAGGGGCGGGCGTGGAGCAGTACCGGACCGGCATGCGCGTGTTCGTTTCCCACCACGTTCCCTGCAACGTCTGTCACTACTGTCTAAGCGGTCATCATACCGCCTGCGAAACCCTGCATACCACCAATTACGATCCCGGCGGATTCGCCGAATACCTCCGGGTGCCGCGACTGAACGTGGACCGCGGCGTATTTGTCCTGCCGGAGGAGGTTTCCTTCGAAGATGCGGTTTTCATCGAACCGCTCGCCTGCGTGGTGCGCGGCCAGAGAAACGCGGGCCTTAAGCCCGGCCAATCGGTGCTCATTCTGGGCAGCGGCATTTCCGGCATGCTCCATCTCCTTCTTGCCCGCGCTCTGGGAGTGGGGCGGATCGTCATGACGGATGTGAGCGAGTACCGCCTCTCGCTGGCGAGGGCATTCGGGGCTGATGCGGCGCTCGATGCACGGGAGGACATTCCGAGACGCCTGCGGGAACTCAATGGAGGCAGGCTTGCCGATGCCGTGATCGTCTGTACCGGCGCCGCCTCCGCGTTCAAACAGGCCCTTCAGTCCGTCGACCGCGGGGGAACGGTCCTCTGCTTCGCCACCACGGAACCGGGCGTGGACATCCCCGTGCCCATCAACGAATTCTGGCGCAACGAAATACGGCTGATACCCTCCTACGGAAACAGCCCGCTCGACGCAACCGTGGCCATAGAACTCATCCGTGCCGACCGCGTCTCGGTAGGCCGGTTGATCACCCATAGACTGCCGATCGAGGGGGCGGGCGCCGGTTTCCGCCTTGTGGCCGCGGGTGGGGAGTCCATGAAGGTTATTATCGAACCGCAGTCTGATAAACAATATGCAGGGAGGGCAGGGACATGATGCTGAAAGAACTGGTATTGAAGAACAGGAGTTGCCGACGCTTTTATGAGGATCATGCGGTGGGATGCGACGTGCTGGAGGAACTGGCGGATCTGGCGCGCCATGCGGCATCGGCGGGAAACAAGCAGCCGCTCAAATATGTGCTGTCCTGCGAGCCGGCAAACAATGAGTTGATCTTTCGGAACCTGGCCTGGGCCGGGTATCTCACGGACTGGCCCGGGCCGTCGGCGGGGGAGCGGCCGTCCGCCCACATCATTGTCCTGGGCGACACGGAGATTGCCCCGTCGTTCAGTTGCGATCACGGCATTGCGGCGCAAACCATCGTCCTCGGCGCACGGGAAAAAGGCCTTGCCGGCTGTATAATCTCCAACATCAGGCGGGATGAACTGCGCGCCGCCCTGCGCATCCCCGCGCGCTACGAGATACTCTTGGCCATTGCTCTCGGCAAACCGAAGGAACAGGTCGTCATCGAACCAATGGGAGCCGATGGCGACGTAAAGTACTGGCGCGACAAGGGTGCCGTCCACCATGTGCCAAAAAGGTCTCTGCGGGAGCTGCTCGTCGGGCCATTTTCCTAAGCGCCCAGCATGGGGGGTGGGATAAGACCTCGTTTTTCGGCTTGGGGAGGAAAAGAGATCCGGCGTTCGGTTCATCCTATCATTTTGCTGTTCCCGGCGGGACGCCGTTATGTTCCTCCATCTTAACCTTCACGATTCTCTGGGCGACCATTTCCACGACCCGTAATTTCCTGTCTTCCATCTCCAATGTATCTCCCGTATGGGGTATCCTCTGGAGATGGGTCACGATAAAGCCGCCCAGTGTCTCGTATTCAGGCGATTCCGGAATTGCGATCGTGTAATCCTCCCACAGATCCTTTATGCTTATGGAGGCATCAATTATCAACGAACCGTCGCCAAGCCGGATAACAGGGCTTTCGGTGTCATATTCGTCCCGGATTTCGCCCACAATTTCTTCCAGCAGGTCCTCCAGCGTCACCAGTCCCGTGACTGCGCCGTATTCATCTATGACAATGGCCATGTGAACCCGCTTTTTTTGCATTTCCCGAAGAAGGATGCTTATCTTCATGGTTTCGGGAATAAAAAAGGGCGACTTAATGATTTTATGTATCTCCACGCTGCCCGTCTTCGAGAACATATCGTAAAAGTCTTTTGCAAAGAGAACTCCCCGGATATCGTTTATATCCCTGCCGGTAACGGGATAGCGGGAAAATTTCTCCTCGGTGACAATGGCTTTAACCTCATCCGCAGACAGGTGTATTCCAATAGTCACCATCTGGGGAGACGGTCTCATTACTTCTTTAACGGATGTATCGGTAAACTCAAAAACGCTGTGAATAAGCTCTTTCTCATCGGGCTCAAAGATGCCCCTCTCACCGCCCTCCTCGATAAGAAGCTTCAATTCTTCCTCGGTAATGGACGCCCGTTCAGTGAAGGCCTTCCTGCCGAAGGGTTTCAGCAACAGGTTGGTGCTTGCGGTGAGCAGGCTGACGAAGACAGCCATTATCTTTGAAAACTTCTCGATCACCGGAGCAGTGGCCAGACCGACAACCTCAGGATTGGAGAAGGCAAGGGATTTGGGAATCAACTCTCCGAATACGAGAGAAAAATACGTAATGACCACGACCACAATGCCTATGGCCAGCGCCTCGCTGGAGGCGGCTACAACAGGAATAGGGACGCTCTTCAAAAGAGGCTTGATGACCTCGATTGCAGCAGCGCCGCCTATCGCGGAAGCCAGGGCGCCTGTCAGGGTAACGCCGAGCTGGATCGTGGCAAGGAATCTATCCGGTGATTTTCGCAGTTTGTCCAAGATAGCGGCATTTTTCCTTCCCTCCTCCATCAGTTGCTTGAGGCGCATCCTTCGGATGGTGACCACCGCGATCTCGGAGGCGGCAAAAAAGCCGTTTAGGGAAATAAAAACCGCTATCAGCATTATCTCAAGCCACATGGTTAAATTTGACTCCTCCATTTGTTGCACGTTGCGCTATGCAAGACTTCTAACCCTGCCGGTATGTTTTGTCAATATAGTATTGTCCTTATCCTCCGGCGCCCGATATTTATGCCCTGCATTTCTGGAGAGACAGAGGCAGCTCAAGATTGTTTTCTTCTAGCAACACTCTGTCGGAGAGCAATGCTTCCGTCGGCCCGTCGGCTGCTATTCGTCCTTTTCTTATAAGAAGGCATCTCCGGCAAACATCCAAAATCAGGTCAAGATCGTGTGAAGCGATGATCTTCGTGTGTTCAAAGCAATTTAACAGATTAATGAGCTTTCGCCGGGACTTCGGATCGAGATTCGAGGCGGGCTCGTCCATAACAAGGATGTCCGGGTGCATGGCGATGACGGCGGCAATCGCCACGGCGCTCTTCTGCCCGCTGGACAGATGGTGCGGCGGCTTGTCCTTGAGAGGGGTGCAACCGACCGTGGCGAGAGCCTGATCGACGCTTTCCCCGACCAGTTCAGGACTCATGCCCATATTCAGCGGGCCGAAGGCGACATCCTCATAGACGGTCGGCATAAAAAGCTGGTCATCGGGATTCTGGAAAACCAGCCCCACTTTTTTTCTGATTTCCTGGCGGGTCCGGTTGTCAAGCCGGGAATCGCCGATATTGATGATGCCTTTCGCGGGCAGAAGATAACCGTTCATGTGCATAAGAAGCGTTGATTTGCCCGCCCCGTTGGCCCCCACGATTCCCACCGATTCACCGTGGGAAATCCTGAACGAAAGGCCGTTCAGCGCGGCGGTGCCGTCGGGATAGCTGAAATGAACGTCTTGAAATTCAACGATATGATGGCTCATCGAAGCAGCTCCTGCGCAAAGCGACCGATCTCTTCGGTGACGGGAAAAAAACGGAAGACGACGAGGAACAGGATCATCGTTGCCATGAAGGCCATGTCGGTCACGGCGATACGGCATTCCCGGAGACTGGGCATGTCTCCCTGGAACCCGCGCGAAAGCATGGCGTAGTAAATCCTTTCGGCGCGATCCACCGTTCTCAGGAAGAGAATGCCGATCAGGCGCACGAACACCTTCATGCCCGTACCGCGCTTGCCGAATGACCGCATGTCCCGCGCGCGGCCGATTCGCATCGCTTCCTCCAGGAGAACAAAAAGATAACGATACAGGAAGAGAAGCTGCGAAACAAAGAGCGACGGGAAGCCGAGCTGTCTGAGTGCATGGCAGATGCCGGGAAACGACGTTGTCGCAATGAGCAGAATCGCCATACTGACCGTAAGCGCGAATTTCAGGAGAATCGAAAAAAAAGAAATGCACCCGGCCGAGACGGATATCCCCGCAATGACGGCAACCGTTCGGGTATCCAGGAAGGGGTTAAAGATGCCGATGAAGATTGCGAAGGGCGAAACAAGCAACACCTTCTTGACGACGAACAGGACGGGGATTTCGCCGATGGTCATGAGCAATACCGGGAAGAGAAAGAAGGGGATCAGTCTGGCGACCTCGTACTTGGGAAAGGAAATGACGGTGAACAGGAACAGGAGGGTGGCAATAACTTTTACCCTCGGATCAAGGTGGTGCACACAGGTGTTCTGATAGGAGAGACGGTCAAGGTGGCCGATATTGAAGTATTTTTCGTCGAAAGTCATGGGTCCGTTCCGGGGAAGAGACGCCGCGGTTATGGCGGCACATTGCGCGCGTGTATACCAAAATCCCGGTAAGAAAGCGAGGACACTTTCCTGTCGGGTTGCTGCGCCGCCGTTAACCCTGTTTTCGCCGGACAGCCCTGATTCCCATGCCGGTGAGCACGATCGTGCCGAGGACGATGGCAGCTCCAAGGATACCGGAGACGGAGGCGCCGGGATCGATTCCCGGCCAGGAAGATGGCGCGCCTTCCTTTTTTGTCGCTTTTCCCTCCGACTTGAAGTGGTAATCGGGAAGGAATGCCGTCTTATCCTGGAAGCCCTTGAGTGCGCGCGCAATCCCCTGCTCCTGTTCCGACAGCGTGCCCTTGCCCGTGACCTTTTCGATGGACCACTCCAGGCCGTCAGGATGCGTGGAAGCGAACCAGGAAAGAGCGCCGCCCGTGATGACTGCCGACAGGAAGAAGGCAATCAATACCTTCTTCAACGAAACCCCTTCGCCAAGAGGGAGGACCGCGGCGCTGCTTTCGAGGATCTCCGGCCTGGCGCTGCGCACATAGTTGATGACGCCGGCGGTTACGAAACCTTCAACGATGCCGATCGCCAGGTGGATCGGCTGCATCAGCAGGATGAAGGTGCGAAAGGGCAATTCGCTCTTGCCGGAGAGGAGGGTCTCCATGACGACGGAAAAAGCGCCGAACTGCAAAGCCGCGACGGCGCTTACCAGCGATGCAACCAGGATGCGTCCCGGATTTTTACCGTTTCCAGCCAGTGGTTTATAGACGAGCGGATAAACAAGGAAGCAGGGATAGAAGCCCAGGTTCCAGATGTTGCAGCCGAGGGCGAGCAGTCCGCCGTCGGCAAAGAAGAGCGCCTGGACCGTCAGGACGGAAGCCATGACGAGGAAGGCCGCAGAGGGACCGAGGATGATGGCAAGGATCATCCCGCCGCCCAGGTGTCCGCTCGATCCCGTCCCGGGGATCGTAAAATTGATCATTTGTGCAGCGAAGATGAAGGCGCCAAGGACCCCCATCAAGGGGATCAGCTTGTCGTCGATCTGCCGGTTCAGCTTCTTCGATGCATATCCGCTTGCCGCTAGTGTCCCGGCCCAAAAGGTCGTCCCTACGGTAGGGGAAAGTAACGCATCCGCCATGTGCATGATTGGTTTGCTCCGTCGTTCCTCGATCGTAAACAGTGTTATGAAATACGATTTCGTGCTACCGTTAATGAAAAAAAATTACCTCAGATCCTTGCCGGTTGTCGTTACGGTAAGTTTCCCGTGCTTCACTCCCTTGGTTCCTATCAACCGGTCGGCTATGGCCTTTATGTCTTTTGCCTTGCCTTTCACGACAATTACCTCGAGGCAGTTGTGCCCGTCAATGTGTATATGCATGGAGGATATGATGGAATGATGGTAATGATGCTGTAAGTCTGCAAGGGTATCAGGCAACTCTCGCATGTCGTGTGAGTAGACGATGGTGATGGTTCCCACCGTCTCCTCGGTCGATGATTCCCATTCCTCTTTTACGAGGCTGCCGCGGATGAGGTCCCTGATAGCCTCGCTCCGGTTGGAATAACCCTTTTTCCCGATAAGGGCATCAAACCGGGCTAAGAGACTCGTTTCCAGCGATATGCCGAACCGGGTAATGGCCACAGTGTTACTTTCCTGAATTCCGTGTTACGATATCAAATACCCTCACGCCGGTCAACGGAAAAGTTCCTTCCGCGGGCTATCTTTTTTTCCGCCCGTCCGCGGTTTTCCGTACTCCGCCTCCACCGTAATGCCTATTCCGCCCCGTACGGCGAAATCGGCGGTTACTTTGCACCACCGGGGGGCGAGCGCCTTGACCAGATCGTCGAGGATGACGTTCGTTACGTGTTCGTGAAAAGACCCCTCGTTGCGGAAAGACCAGAGATACAATTTCAGGGATTTGGATTCCACGACGCGCTTATCGGGGGTATACTGGATTATCAGACGGGCAAAGTCCGGCTGGCCCGTGGCGGGGCAGACGCAGGTGAACTCATCCGTTCGCAGGGTTACGACATAATCGCGGTCCGGATGATGATTGGGGAAGGTTTCCAACTTCCTTACCGGCGCGGTTATTTCGCGATTCAGCATCGTGAGGCCCTCAAGGTCCGAACGCCATCTTTTTTTTGGCAATGTTCTTCCTCCTTCATGTTCGGCGGGGCAATCTCCGTGGGCAGAGTGTTTCATTTCCGGTATCCCAGCCAGATGATATAGATCAGCATGAACACGGTGGCAACGACGGCGGGCAGCGCTGTTTCCGGACCGAAAAGATACAGTGCAATGCCGCCGGCAAGTCCGTAATTCTTGAGCGTTCCGAAAAGAAGGAGCCTCGTGAGGGTTTCCCGGTTGATGCGGAAGAGGTTCCCGATCCATTCTATGGCGAATCCCAGAAGGAACGTGCTGGCAAAGGCGACGGCGATAACCGGCAGCAGTACGGAAGGGTGTTGCAGGAGGAGCTGGCGGTTCATGCCGACGATCGTATACATTACCAGGAAAAAGCACCCGTCCGTAAGCCTGCTCTTGATCGGTTCAATTTTTTCGTTCCAGCCTTTCAGGATAATGAGACGGGAAACGATCAACGGGAGGATGATGAGTTCCAGCATTACGGCAAAGAGCCCGTACGGTTTTACAGAACTCACCCCGAGAAGGCCGAAAGCGATCAGCGGCATGATTATCAGGGCGCCTAGGTAGGCGCCGGCGGTGCCCGTGAGCGCACGGGAGACGTTCCCTTCCAGGTAATTCGTGAATGGGGCGACGGCGATGGCGGGCGGAACGGCGGCCATGATGACAAAGCCGGCCCAGAGCATTTCCTCGCGGATCAGCACGGCGCTTACCCCGATGATGAAATTGCCGAGGACTATGTAGCTCATGGAGGTGCCCAGCAGTGCCTGCAACAGCAGGTCGCGTGGTGCGCGGAAGATCGTGTTGGAAATACCGAGGGTGGACAGGGTCATTACCACGGCCAGCGCCGGGAGTACGAGCGGTAGCGTCCAGGGAACGCCCTGGTCGGCAAACATGCCGGTGAGCAGCGCCAGGAGAAACAGGAGATGCCGGGTGTGCAGCAGGTTCTTGATTTTTGCCATCGTGATGTCTTTCTCCCGTTCTCTCTATCGAGGGTCGCGGTACTAATGCGTCCCCTGTTTTTTTGATCCTGAACCAGGGGGGGGGGTCGTTTTGGACATGCCACAGCGCGGGCAAAACGCTGAACTCCGAGAAGCGGGTGCGTGTAAGAAGGCATACGGAAAAGAATTTGGTTGCCATCTCACCAAAAATACCCTTCCTTGTCAAGATCATTTACCCGGAGCGAATTGCCCGAATTCGGCAGCGGGCGCATTCCCCGCAGTGTGCCCAAGGGGAATTTTGCAGAAAGCTTTTGCTACGGATGTGTCTCCGGTTCCGAGAAGCGTTTCCGGCGGAAAAAGATATTTCTGATGCTTTTGACCAACGCCAGGGATATGGCTCCGGTGAGGATGATGGAGGCCCCGGAGGGGACTTCGAGGGAATAGGAGACGGAAAGTCCCGCCAAACAGATAACGATGCCGCAGAGGATGGAGATCGCCATGATGCGCTTGAAGGTTAACGACAGCTCGCCGGCAATAGCCACGGGAATGGTGAGCAGGGCGATAACCAGGATGATGCCCACGACCTGGATCAGCGTCACAATAGAGAGCGCCACGAGCAGCATCAGACCCGTATTGAGGGCTTGCACCGGCAACTGCCTTGTCCGGGCGTACTCTTCATCAAGGGCGATGGATACGAATCCCTTGTAGAAAATAAACACGGGGACGATCACAGCCGTTACCAGAAACAGCATAATCATTATGTCCGAACGAGGTACGGTAAGGATGTTCCCGAAGAGGAACGTCATGAGATCAGGGGCGTAGCCTGGGGTAATATTAATGAAAATGATCCCGATCGCCACGCCGACGGCCCAGAGTATTCCTATGAACAGGTCGTTCTTGTCCGTCCGTTCCTCCAGGCGGGAGAGAATCGCCGCGCTCAAAAGCACAAAAGCAGTCGCTCCGTAAATGGGGCGTATCCCCAGCCAGTAGGCGATGCCCAAGCCTCCGAAGGCGGCATGGGTCAGGCCGCCGCTGATGAAGACCATCCGCTTCGTGACGATAAACGGACCGACGACGCCGCAGACGATGCTGGCCATGACTCCCGCGAGAACGGCGTTTTGCATGAATTCGTAGGAGAGGATGTTTTGCATGCAGCACCTTTTACATGTTTCAGCAGCCGGTCAGTGTTTGTGCACCAGCGTATGGGGCACCCCATGTCCGAGCAGTTCCACCGGACAACCGTAGACCTTTTCTAACGCCGCAGCATCAAGCTCGCCCCGCCCGTGGTAGTAGAGATTTTTATTGAGGCATGCAAGATGCCGATACGAGAGGGAAAATGCCGTGGGATCGTGGGTCACTACGACGATGGCCATTTCCCTGTTCAGGTCGTCCAACAGGGTTAAGAGCGTGCTTTGGGACGTGACATCGATGGAAGCCGTGGGTTCATCCAAAAGCAGCACCGCCGGCTCCGAAACGAGGGCGCGGGCGATAAGGATGCGCTGCAACTGGCCGCCCGACAAGTCGATTATGCTTTCATGCCGTTTCCCGTAGAGGTTGACCTTTTCCAACATTGCAGCAGTCCGCTCCCTGTCTTCACGGCTGTATGGCTTTCGGTAGTTGCGGCCGTTGATGCATCCCGAAAGCACCATTTCGGAAACGGTGATGGGAAAGCTTCTGTTGAAACGGGAAAACTGGGGTACATAGCCGATCCGTCCCGCGATTTTTGCGTGCAAGGCAATCGTACCGCTCCAGGGCTTTAGGATGCCCAGGATTAATTTGAGCAGCGTCGTTTTCCCTCCGCCGTTGGGACCGATAACCAGGATATAATCCTTGTCCTCAATGTCGAGGGATACTTTTTCCAGCACGACGGCATGTCCGTAACCAAAGGCGATGTCGCGGATTTCGATGAGACGTTCCATATCACTACCTTGCTGCATGACTGAGGGCTTCCGCGAAGGACCTAAGACTTGCGGGCCAGTCTCTTGCCAGCGGATCCGTTTCCACGACTCTGCCGCCGATTGACGCCGCGATCGATGCCGCGCTTTTCGTATCGTATCCCTTCTGAACGAATATAACCCTGATGCCTTTTTGCCGTGCCAGGTCGATCATTTTTTTGAGGTGAGCAGCCCCGGCCGTCTTGCCTTCCTCTTCGATGGCCAGTTGCTTGAGGCCGTATTCGTCGGCGAAATATCCCCATGCGGGATGATAGACCATGAAGACGGCCCCCCTCTTGTGGGCAAGCAACTTTGTTATTTCCCGGTCCAGGGAATCGATTTTGGAGAGAAAGGAATCCAGGTTGGCACGGTAATTCTCGCTGTGCCGGGGATCATGACCGGAGAGGGCGTGGAAGATCTTGCGGGCCGCGATCCGCACCACCGCGGGAGAAACCCAAAGGTGGGGGTCCTCTTCGCGCAGAATGGCGCCTTCCGACAAGGTGATCAGATCAATTCCTTTTTTTCCTTTCCTGATCATTTCGGAGATCCTGTTCTCAAAGGGGAAGGCATCCGTCCCCACGAGGAAGCAGATTTTGGCCTGGGCAAGCCCTACGAGTTGCCTGGATGTGGGCTCATAGGTCTCGTGGTTGGCTCCCGGAGGAACGATCACTTCCACGTTCACGTATTTGCCCCCCACTCCTTCCACGAAGTAGGCCAGGGGCGCTATGCTCACGGCAACGGGTATCCTGCCTGCGGCTGCGGCAGATGCCTTGGCTACAGGCAACGCAACGGCGCAGCAAAGTACAACTGTAAGGACTGCATATCTCTTCACTCTTGTTTCCTCACGTTTACCGGGAAGCCATCCCGATCATCCCCTCAGGGAAAAATTAATATACAAGATGCAATGTATTTGCAATTACTATTTGCCGTTTTACGAACCGGGGGTGACCGTTTTTTGTCCTTGAAATCATGTCGCAGTATTATTATACTCCATCGCTGTTACGTATCTTCGGCCAGCAAACTTCTCGTTCGGGGGTTCTTTTGGTACTGAACAACAAGCTTAAAATCGCCTGTTTCATTCTGGTTTCGGTAATCGCCATCGGGACGCTGGGTTTCCACGTTATCGAGGGGTGGGATTTTTTCGATTCTTTTTATACCACGATGATTACCCTCTCCACCGTGGGTTATGGTGATTTCTATCCCCAGAGCAAGGTGGGGCGGTTGTTCACGATCGCCTTGATCATTTTCGGCGTAGGGACAATGCTTTATTCCGTCGGTCTCATCACGGAAACTATAGTGGAGAGCCGTTTGAGAATACTCATGGGAAGGGGCAAGATGGTAAAAATGATAAATAAAATGAATAATCATTACATTATTTGCGGCTGCGGCAGGATCGGCTACCTGATCTGCAAAGAGCTGGCGGCGGAGAAGGTCGATTTTGTCGTCATCGACAAAGATCCCGAGACCAATCAGCGAATCCAGGACGAAGGGTTTGTCTATTACCAAGGGGATGCCACGGAAGACAAGACGCTCTTAGCTGCCGGCATAAAAAAGGCCAAGGGGCTTGTGTGCGTCCTTCCCACGGATGCGGAAAATCTTTACGTGATTCTCACGGCAAAGGAACTGAATCCGAATATCTATATCTTGTCGCGCTCCGAAGAAGAGGAATCGGAGCACAGGCTGCTGAGGGCGGGCGCCAACCGCGTGATGTCTCCCTACAGTCTGGGCGGGATGAGGATGGCGATGGCGATCCTGCGACCTGCCATGCTCGATTTTATCGAGATCACGACAAACAGGCAAAGCCTCGATCTCAGAATGGAGGAATACGCCGTCTGCGAAAGCTCGATTCTGATCGGCAAGTCCCTCGGAGAGTCGGAGATCAGGCGCAATTACGGCCTGATCATCGTGGCGGTCAAGAAGGAATCGGGCAAGATGATCTTCAATCCTCTGGCGACGTACGTCATTGAGACGGGCGACAAGCTTATCGCCCTGGGGGAGGAGGAAAACGTGGGGCTTTTTGCCAATGCCTGCGGCCTGTAACGTTCATGCATGGCTGTACGTCCCCGCCGGGATTCATGGGGGAATATCATGGGGAAAAAAAATCAACCCCTGCGGGAACGTGGGCGAATACCTGGCACGCGCTCGGCATCTGGGAAAGAAACTCCCGTGAGCGTGATGGAGGAGGCACGAAACAAAAGGTCTGTTCTAATCGTTACCATGCTGAGTTACTTTGTGACTCCCTTTATGGTTTCGTCTATAAATATCGCCCTGCCTTCCATCGGTGATGAGTTTACGATGAACGCCCTGCAGTTGGGCTGGGTTGCCACCGCGTATCTTCTGACGGCGGCGATGTTTCTTGTTCCCTTCGGGAAGGTGGCGGATATCTTCGGGTTGAAGCGCATATTTTCCTACGGGATCGTTTCCTACACCGCGACTTCCGCTCTCATTGCCTTTTCAGGATCCGCACACATGCTCATTGCCCTGCGCGCCCTTCAGGGGGTTGGCGGTGCAATGATTCTCAGCACGGGCGTTGCAATGCTCTCTGCCGTCTTTCCGTCGGGTGATCGGGGAAAGGTACTGGGGATAAGTGTAGCCGCTGTTTACCTGGGGCTTTCCGTCGGCCCCTTTCTGGGCGGTATATTGACTCATCATCTGGGTTGGAGGAATATTTTCTGGATGCCCATTCCTCAACAATTTACCTTGTGAGCGTGTTGATGCTGCTCGGGTTTGCCTTTGCCCTCTTTTCTTCTCCGAACGTCAATGCCGTCATGAACTCCGTGGAGACGAAATACCTGGGCGTTGCCTCAGGCACGCTCGCCACGATGCGCCTCACGGGGCAGATGATCAGCATGGGCATCGCCATGATGACCTTTGCGCTGGTGATGGGCAGGGTCCGCATCACTCCCGCTTCCTATCCGTTCTTCCTGTACAGCCTGAAAATAATCTTCGGTATTTCTGCCGCTCTCTGTTTCGGGGGCGCCTTTGCCTCCCTGGCGCGGGGGAAGGCGCGGTGAAAAATTCAAAGGCTATGAGCAGGCCAGGGAAGTTGCCGTGCGCAGCATCCATCGCGAACTGACGGCGGGATTGCCCTGAAAAAGTTGAACTATTTCAACTGTTGAATTATTTCAACTTGACATTCTCCGGTTATTTGTGTTCCCATCCGCGCATGATTAGTTTGACCCGCCCTCACAACGTCGTACCCCGAGATCAATATCGCAGGGTCATCGCTCTGGTCCAGCTTTTAGTCATGGCCATGCTTGCGGTTCCGGTATGCAGTTATGAATTAGCTCCGGAACAGGGAAAATCCGGCATCAGCCTGACTGCGGGAGCGAGTGATGCTGACCACGGTAAATGTCCATGCTGGCCCGATGAAAATAATACCGATTTCGATAACTGCTCGACCTGCAGCTATTGCTCATGCTATGCGCCTCAAACCCCGGAACTCTCCGCCAACTATACTCCTTCGGTAGCTCAACTGATTTCTCGTGATCAGTTGATGAAATTGCTTGATGTCCATATCCCCATTTTCGTTCCTCCGAAAAACCTCTCCTAACCACGTTATTGCCGCTCATCGGGAAAAAAACGACCGGCAACCTGCCCATCACGCGTACTTCGCTTCAAGCGCAAATCGTGCTTGTTGCCCGGAATACGTATGTAACGGTGCCTCGTTGTTTATGGTGCAGCAGATCCTTATTTGAGGGAATTGTTGCACGCAGACAATCCTTAAGTTGATTCTCCTGGGGAGATGAAACACCGAAAGACCTGTACCTGCATCCGATGCGGGTGCCAGGTGTGTCACGCGATTTGGCGGCGCCGGTTGCCTCGATGGTCGCGTTGAAGGGATATCTCATGAAAAAGAAGATTTTGTATGTCTTAGCCGTATTTATTGTGTACGCACTGCGGGCGTCGATCACCGCGGCGGATGTGGGCAAAGGAACTTTTAGCCTGGCCCGCGTGATCGAACTCGCTGCGGCAAACGCTCCTGATGTTCGTCTTTCAACCACCCGCGCTGCTGAAGGGGAGGCAAAACTTGCCGGGGCGCAGGTTCGTACGCGGGAAAATCCGACGATGGACCTGACCGCTGGTCCACGGAACGGACCAGAAAGCAGTGCGGACGTCGAGGTGGGTTTTGAAATCCCCTTTGAACTGGGAAGCAGACGGGACAAACGGGTTGCGGTGGCCCAGGCCGGTCTTCAGAGGGAAAAACACGCGACCGAAGATGTTCGCCGCCAGGCAGTGGCCGCCGCAGTCGGCGCCTACTATCGGGTCCTTCAGGCCGAGGAACGGCTGCGATTTGCCCGGGACCGCAAAACACTGGCTGACGAATTGCTCCGTATTGCCGGGGAACGGCATCGTGCCGGCGACGCCGCGAAATTCGAGGTCAACCTCGCACAGACCGAAGTTGCCCGGGCCGAAAGCGACGTTTCTTCGGCGCAGGGTCGTATCGCTGTGGCGCGGACGGCCCTGGCCCGGACGCTTGGACTTTCATCCGGAACAGATCTCCAGCTTGTCGGCGACATCAAGGAGCGGAGCTTCTTTGACGCCATCCGATCCGCTCCGGCGCCCCGGGAGCGAGCCGATCTGCTGGCGGCGCTGGCTGACGTCGAGGCTTCCCGGGCCGCAATCTCCCTGGTTGAGGCTGAGAGACTGCCCGATCTTGCCTTCCGCATGAGCTACAAACGGGAAAGCGGCGAAAACATCGCACTTGGCGGTATCACTGTCAGCCTCCCGTTCCTGAACCCCCGCCAGGGTCCTGTCCAGGAAGCCCGGGTGCATAATCAACAGGCGCAAATAGCCGCCGAAGTCCGGCAGGCCGCCATCACCGCCGAGATAGAAGGGGCGCGTCGCGCCTATGACGCGGCGGTCGAGTCTGTCCGCAGGATGGAGACGGATGGGCTTAGATGGCAGCAAGAAAACGAATCCCTGGCGGCCGAAAGCTACCGGGCCGGAAAGATCAATCTGTCAACCCTGCTGCAGGTGCGCCGCGATGCCCTGGATGCGCGGCGGGAGTACCTGGAGCGGCTTTTGGAAGCCGCCGAGGCCGGCGTTGAGCTGGTCTCGGCCACCGGAAATTGGTCCATGGCAAACTAATTCCCCCGCTAAACGGGACTTTCTTCAGTACCCCCTTGAGGGGTATAAGTGCGTCAACGATTTTGCTTTCTGCCGGAAAGCAAAAGCTAACTTACTAAACATCAAAGGAGAAAAATCATGCGTCGTTCGATTCTGCTGTTCGTTGCCCTGTTCGTATCCTTCACTATTTCCGCCTTTGCGGCCGAACCCGCCAAATCCGCAAAAGATCTTCACGGCGCCGCGGGGGCCAAACCGGGCTCCTACGAGGACTGGTGCAGCGAGCATGGGGTTCCGGAATCCATGGACACCCGCTGCGGCAGGTCTCTCATTCCGGCCTTCAAGGCTACCGGCGACTGGGACGAGAAGCACGGCCTGCCGCTGTCCCAGTGCAAGAAGTGCAACCCGAAGCTGAAGATCGTCCGTCCGTCGAAAGGGAGCAGGTGATATGCGCCGTCTACTCATCATGGCAATACTCATCCCTCTGGTCGTGGTCTCTGGCTGCGGCAAGAAGGAAGCGGCCAAGGCCCCGGCAGCCCCGCAGGCGGCCGTCGAAGCCACGAAAGGAACACGGGAATCAGGAATCTGCAAGGAGCACGGGGTGCTTGAAGCCCTCTGCACCAAATGTAACCCGAAGCTCGTTCCCATCTTCCAGGCCAAGGGCGACTGGTGTGCCGAACATGGCTTCCCCGAGTCGATCTGTCCGATCTGCCACCCGGAACGGGGAGGCAAGCCGGCGGTGGATGTCGCCGGCGACGACGCCCCGGCGGACGGGACCAAGGTGATCCTGAAGGGCAAAGATACGGCCCGTCTGGCCGGGATCGAGACTGCGAAAGCGGCGCCGGGCCGCGGGGGATCGGAGATCGTCGCCCCGGTCGTCATCGGCTACGATGCCGCCAGGGTCGTCCAAGTAGGCGCTCGCGCCCCGGGGATAGTCAAGCAGGTATCGGCAGACATCGGCATCTGGGTATCGGCGGGCGCGCCGCTTGCCGAGATCGAGAGTGCCGCCGTGAGCAGCGACCAGTCGCGACTCGCCGCGGTACGCTCCCGGGTGCAGACGGCCGAGGCGAACTACCGTCGCGAGGCGGAACTGGAGAATAAAGGGATCTCGGCCAAGAAAGAAGTTCAGGCAGCGCGGCAGGCGCTTCATGAAGCCACTGCCGAGCTGGAGTCGTTGCAGGCATCGTTGCGGGCGGTGGGGGTCGGCAACGGGAGCGGCGGGCGCTACACCGTGAAAGCGCCCGTCTCCGGGGTGATTACCCAGCGCACCGTCTCGGTGGATCGCACCGTCGATTCCCAGACGCCGCTCTTCGAGATCGTGGATACCTCATCCATGTGGGCGGAGGTCGCCCTGCCCGAAGCGGAACTGGGCGCCGTGAAAGCCGGGATGCCGGCCGTCATTGCCATGGACGGGCTCGGCGGGCGTGAGTTCCGCGGCATCATCGCACATATCGTGCCGATGGTCGATATCCAGACCCGGACGGCAAAAGCCCGGATACGCCTCGCCAACCCCAACGGACTCCTCAGGGCCAACATGTATGGTCAGGCCCGCATCCCGGTGGGCGGTTCCCGGGCGTCGTCCGCCGTGCCGCGGGGCGCCGTCCAGCGGGCCAAATCCGCGAAAATCGTCTTCGTTCGCCTGGCGCCTGATGAATATGAAGCCCGGCGGGTGCAGGTGGCGCCAAGCCGCGGCAACGGCGACCTGGTGGAAATTGCCTCAGGCGTGGCGGCCGGCGAGGAGATCGTTGTTGCCGGCAGCTTCTTTCTCAAGACGGAAACGCTCAAGGAATCCATCGGCGCCGGGTGCTGTGAAGTGGATAATAAATAGGAGGGCGTAATGCTGAATCGGGTTATCCGTTGGTCCCTCGACCATCGGCTGGCGGTCATCATCGCCTGGGCGCTGGTTGCAGTCCTTGGCGTTATCGCTTTTCTGCGGCTGCCGCTGGACGCCTTTCCGGATACGACTCCGGTCCAGGTCCAGGTGAACACGGTGGCCCCGGCCCTCTCGCCGCTGGAGATCGAGCGTCAGGTCTCGACGCCCCTGGAGCAGGCGATTTCGGGTCTGCCGAAACTCAGGGAAGTGCGGTCCGCCTCCCGGTTCGGGATGTCCCAGGTGACGGTGATCTTCGCAGAGGGGACCGACATCTACCGTTCCCGCCAGGTGGTCATGGAACGGGTGCAGGGGGTCGCGCTTCCTTCCGGCATCGAAAGGCCGCAACTCGGTCCCGTTGCCACGGGGCTTGGGGAGGTCTTCCACTATCTGCTCACGGCCAAGGACAAGACTCTGGCCGAGCTCCGGACGCTGCACGACTGGGTGGTGAAACCCCAGATGCGCTCGGTGGCCGGGGTGGCGGAGGTAAATACCTGGGGTGGCGACGAGCGGCGCATCGAGATCGTCGTTGATCCGGAGGAGTTGGCCAAACGCGGCTTGACCATGGATCGTCTGATCGAGGCCGTGGAGCGGAACAATGCCAACGTGGGGGGCGGCGCCATCGACCAGGCGGGCGAGTCGAGTCTGGTGCAAGGGGTCGGCATCGTCACGACGCTGCAGGATATCGAAGCAATCGTGATCACGGCCAGGGAGGGGGTTCCCGTCCGGGTAGCTGACGTCGCCCGCGTGATGGAGGGTCGCGAGATCCGCCGCGGCGCAGTGACGGCCGACGGCAAGGGAGAGGCGGTGCTCGGCCTCGGTTTCATGCTCATGGGCGAGAACAGCCACGACGTCACGACACGGATCAAGGCCCGGCTGGAGGAGGTCAAGAAGACCCTGCCCAGGGGGGTGGAGGTCGCCGCTGCCTACGACCGGACGTCGCTGGTGGATAAGGTCCTCCATACCGTGGAGAAAAATCTCTTCGAGGGGGCGATCCTCGTCATTGCCGTCATCTTCGTCTTTCTGGGAAATATCCGCGCCGGGCTTATCGTTGCCCTGGCCATCCCCTTATCGATGCTCTTTGCCTTCGACCTGATGCTCCGCTTCGGCATCGCCGGGAGCCTGATGAGTCTCGGGGCCATCGATTTCGGCCTGATCGTCGACAGTTCGATAATCATGATCGAGAACTCGGCGCGCCGCCTCTCGGAGGACCAGAGCGGCAGGAGCATCATCGACGTGGTGCGCGACGCGGCCATCGAGGTCCGGAAACCCACCATGTTCGGCGAGCTGATCATCATGATCGTCTACCTGCCGATCCTGGCTCTGGAGGGAGTGGAGGGGAAACTCTTCCGCCCCATGGCGCTGACCGTGATCTTTGCACTGCTGGGCTCCATGCTCATGTCGCTTACCCTCATGCCGGTGCTGGCAAGCTACAGCCTCAGGCGCAAAAAAGAAGAGAGGGAACCCTTCCTCGTCCGACGGCTCAAGGAGATTTACCTGCCGGTGCTGGGTTTCGCCCTGCGCCGGCGCGCCGCCGTGCTCGCCATCGCCTTGGCCTGCCTCGGCGGCGCCGGGCTCCTTGCCGCCCGGCTCGGTTCCGAATTCGTGCCGCGTCTGATGGAGGGGTCCATCGTCATCAACACCGTTCGTCTCGCCAGCGTCTCACTGGATGAGTCGGTCCGCTACGGCAGCCACCTTGAACGGGCGCTCCTAGAAAAGTTTCCGCACGAGATCGAGCGGATCTGGACCCGGACCGGGAGTGCCGAGATCGCGACCGACCCCATGGGGGTGGAGCTCTCCGATATCTTTCTCACCCTGAAGCCGCGGGAGAAGTGGCGGCGCGCCCGCACCCAGGGGGAACTCGTTGCGGCCATGGAAAAGGAACTGAAATCCTTCCCGGGGATGCGGATGATCTTTACCCAGCCGATTGAGATGCGGGTGAACGAAATGATCGCCGGCATCCGCTCCGACGTGGGAATCAAGATCTTCGGGGATGATTTCGAAACCCTGAAGGCCAAGGCAAAGGAGGTAGAGAAGGCGGTCAAGGCAATCCCCGGGGCCGCCGACGTGAGCGTCGAGCAGGTCACCGGCCAGCCGATCTTGCAGGTGGAGGTGGACCGCAGCGCCACCGCCCGCTACGGTATTCCTGCCCGGGAGATTCTGGAGGTCGTCGAGGCCTTGGGTGGCCGGAATGTGGGCATGTTGCAGGAAGGGGAGCGACGTTTCCCTCTGGCGGTGCGCATTGCCGATCGGTATCGGGCGTCGTCGGAGGATATTGGCCGCATCCTGGTGACTGCGGGAAGCGGAGAGCGCATCCCGCTGTCGCTGCTTACCAGGATCAAGTCGTCCGAAGGGCCGTCTACCATCAACCGCGAATGGGGCAAGCGGCGGGTCGTCGTGCAGTCGAACGTGCGAGGCCGGGACGTGGGGAGTTTCGTGGCCGATGTCCGGAAGGCGATCGAGCGCGAGGTCAAGCTTCCGAGCGGCTGCTACATCCGCTACGGCGGGCAGTTTGAGAACCTTCAGCGCGCCCAACAGCGGCTGCTGATCGTCGTCCCGGTGGCTCTCGCCCTCATCTTTATTCTGTTGTATTTTACCTACGGGCGGGTCCTGGACGCTGCCCGTGTCTTCACCGGGGTGCCCTTCGCCGCCGTCGGCGGCATCGTCGCCTTGTGGTTGCGGGACATCCCTTTCAGCATCTCGGCGGGGGTGGGCTTTGTGGCCCTTTCGGGAGTTTCCGTCCTCGGCGATATGGTGCTCGTTTCCGCAGTGCGGGACCTGCTTGCCCAGGGGATGCCGCTCATGGAAGCGATCCGGAAGGCTGCCGAACAGCGGCTTCGCCCGGTGCTCATGACGGCGCTGGTCGCCAGTTTCGGCTTCATCCCGATGGCGCTGAACACCGGCATCGGCGCCGAGGTGCAGAGACCGCTCGCCACCGTCGTTATCGGCGGTGTTGTCTCCTCTACGCTCCTCACCCTCCTCGTGCTTCCCGTATTGTACGCCGTATTCCAGGGTAAAGAAGAGGGCCGTGGAAGGGGGAGATGACGGGGCAACCGGCGAAGACACAGTATGATCGCACCTGTGAGTCGTGGAAGACTGACGGTTAAGGGGTGACGTAATCAACGTGCACGAACACCCCCATAAATACTTCTTGACAAAATATCATTATCGTATAGCTTGAACACGTATTCATTATAATGAACCGATATTTCATTGTATGAATCGTTCTTCACTTATATTCAGGAGGGGCGAATGTCGGCGACAGCGTGCAGGGCGAGCAGAGAGCGTTACCGCAAAATCATTGTCCCCATAGGCGTAGTATTCGTTTTATTCTATTTGCGGTCGGCGGATGCGGACGATCTTATCAAGAGCGGGCAGTTGCTTGATCTGCCCGGATGCATTCGTATCGCGCTCAGTAAACACCCCAATATCACCGCTGCCGCGACCACGCTGCAGGTGAACCAGAGCAGGGTCGGCCAGGCGAAGGCCGGTTATTATCCCCAGTTGAACCTGTCATCGAGTTACACCCGAAGCGATCCCGCCTCCGCCTCCAGAACCGGCCCTAATGATGACTATGCGAGCAGTGTGACGCTCTCCCAGAATATTTACGATTTCGAGAAAACGGCAAAGAAGGTGGAGATACAGGGGCTTAACCTGGATGCGGTTCGCGCCGACCTGGAAACTGTTTCCAGTCAGATTATTCTGGGTGTGAAACAGGCGTATTACGGTGTCCTGCGGGCTCAGAGAGACAAGGAGGTAGCTGCCGAGACAGTGCGCCAGTTCGAGCAGCACCTGACGCGGGCAAAGGGATTTTTCGAGACGGGCCTGAAGCCCAAGTTTGATGTGACGAAAGCCCAGGTGGATCTGGGTAATGCCAAACTCAATTATCTGAGGGCGGAGAACGCGTTGCAACTGACCGGGAGAACCTTGAACAATGCCATGGGTGTCCCCAATGCCCCCCCCTACACGATAAAAGATAATTTTGCCGTGGGAAAGCAGGAATGGAACCTTGATGAGGCGCTCCGCAGGGCTTATGCAACGCGACCCGATCTTCTGTCTCTCCTTGCGAAAAAAAAATCGGCCGAACAGTCCGTCCAGTTGGCAAAAAAGGATTACTATCCGGTGCTGTCGGGGAATGCCGGTTACAACTGGGCAGGAGAAAGATTTCCCCTGGAGCGCGGCTGGAACGTAGGCGCCACGCTGAATGTGCCCCTGTTCAGCGGTTTTTCTACGAAATATCAGGTGGATGAAGCAAGGGCAAATCTGGATGTTCTGAATGCCAATGAAGACGCATTGCGGCAGTCGATACGGCTGGATGTGGAACAGGCCATCCTTAATTTGAAGGAATCGTCTGAGCGGATCACCGTAGCGGAAATCACTGAGAAGCAGGCGGAGGAGAACCTTGAACTTGCGAACGGACGGTATGCCGCCGGCGTTGGCAATCCCATTGAAATCACGGACGCCCTCGTTGCGATGAACAACGCGAAGACGGCGTATGTTGCGGCCCTGTACGATTACCGGATTGCCGAGGCGGGCCTGGAAAAGGCAATGGGGGTAAAGTGAAAAGAATAATCATCGGGCTGGTCGTTATCGCGGTCGCGGGGGCAGGAGCCTATTTTGCCTTCCGGAAAGGCAATAATGACCGGCAATTCAAAATGGAACAGGTTACGACGGGCAGCATCAGGTCTACGGTGACGGCTGCGGG
>CAZTLA010000031.1:0-22210 GCA_964614365.1 uncultured Syntrophales bacterium
GGATTATAGGCCCACTTGATCCGCTTCTCCCGGGCGATCTCGCCGCGCGCCTCCAACCCCGCCGGCGGAATATTCAACCGCGTAACGTTCTTATGCCGGTAATCCACCACATTGTCTGCACCAGCCTGCCCCGTATCCATCTTCCGTTTTCTCATGAATCTACCTCAACATTAACTGCCAACGCTCGGCCTAACCAGACGGTGGCTCACCGATGGCCATTGATATGGTTCAGACCGTTGTCAAGTCTATCTTTCTTGCTTCCCAAGTTTCAACTAGAAACATCGCCATTGCTCCGGCCAGGTTGACGGCAAGGCCGGCGTGCCCTGGCCGTGTGCATCTCCGAGTTTGTTGCGCAATGAACCAAGTCCTTCTATTACGGATGAACAGCCTCCAAAGTATTTGCTTAAAAGCCTTCTCTGTGTGTTGAGAGGGGGACAGCTTCATTTTTTTGGCAACTAGAGAGTACAGTTCAGGTAAATCGGGGTGAGATCCATACTCTGCGCCAAGTTCATCCAGGAGATGCTTACACACTGTTTCCAGCAGCGTTCGCGCTGCTGTTACAGCCCCTTCTGGATCGCTCCCCTTCCGCTCGTTCGCCTTGGCCCATGCAGCGTGAACATTCTCGGCATTGAAGTGGGCGAGGACCTCTGACATCTCCTTGGCACAGGGTACCGCTCCACCTTTCTCAAGAAATTCCAGGAGTGGGGTGAACTCATGCCAGATAAACTGTCTCCGCTCGTGGTAGTGGGTAAACTTAGACTTAATGAATTGCCAGAATTGGGACAAGTCGCGGTTAGTGCGAACAAACCGTGGCACAAGGTCTTTAGTGTCGGGTTTTTCAAGAAAGTGCAGACGTAACTCGCCGTAGTCCATGTTATCGGCAGTACCGCTTGTTGCCTGAGCAATCAGCATGTTCTGTAGATACTCGGCACGCTCGAAGTCTGATTCAAGATGCTCGGTGGTCATGTTTCTTCTCTGCCCTAACATGAAGCCGCCTAATGTCGGCAATGAAAAACCGTTGCTCACATTTAACAATTATAACAGCACAATACAATGATGTTTCTGGCGCAGCCTGGTAAAATATCAAATATCAAAACGCCGTTGCGGGCCGGCGCAGCCAATGATGCCTTGAAACTGATTATACGTGAGTCATAAAAAACGCTTGACATCCACGAAGTCTTTGGCATACTGGAGTCAATCCAATTTATTGGAGGTGGATGGCCCGCGAAGGGCTAGCGTGAGAGACCGGGTTTTCCCGGTTTTTCATTTTATAAACACCTTTCCATACCCGTAAACCTTTCCGGTATACTGCTGCTTATTGTATTTGTCTTTTACCCCACTACAGAGTTGCTGTCCGAATATTCCGCTGTCGGGTTGGCAGAGTCTCTTATTTTCCATGAGTACTTCCTGCTTCAGCGGATATGCCAGGAGATCGGCCACCTGTAGCCCGGCAATATTGGCGGCCTTCGTTTTCAACTTGATTTCTTTACTGGTAAGGGCATTCTGGAAGAAATCAGATTTCCGATAATGTGTCCCGCTATTATAAATATTTTGATAGGCGTCTTTTAGTTGCCGATCTTCCGTTCCCCCGCGGCTTTCTGCCATGACGTCTCCTTTGCCATTATAGAAATGGAGAAACCCGCAAAATCGTTCGAGCATTGCAGCAAGACAAAAATGGTAAGGGTGGTAGGCAAAGTTTTCATAGCGTTCGATGTGGGCTTTCTTATCAATGACAACCGTTATCAGCGTATATTCCATCTCGTTAAGATAACGCAGAAGGCTTTCATCAAATGATTTATGATATTCCGCATCCCGCAAGCGCCAAAAGGGACCATTTCTGTTGATGATATCTTTGCGGTGAATGATGACGGGTTCGTCAGGATTGTGGGGAAAGTGTTCCTGCTTGAGCTCTTCAAATTTTGGATGAAATACGGAACGGTAATATTCCGTCTGAATTATGCATCCGGTCAGGCTAAGGTATCTTTTGGTCTCATTCTCCAATTCTGGATAGTGGTCAATAGAGGCATCAACAATCATTTCCTCGCCCCGCCTGACTCTAAGCCTGCGCAATTCCTTCTTCCCATAGGAGTGGTCGCCCGATTCATCAATGTAGAGTCTGTATCGCCGATGCATAATATCTTTCTGCCTATTGAAGATTCAATGCCAAAGTCGGCCGGTAAATATCGCCATCGCGTTCCGGCATCCCGCCATAAATTGCGCCGTCCAACAGTCTGCCCGATTTCTTCTTATTGACGCCGCCCCATTGTTTAAAGAAGAAGGGAACTTTTGCTTCATGGCATTGCTGTTGGATGTCGATCACCCAGCTTTTGTTCATGGGCCGGGCGCCGGGGCCGCTTTCCCCACCGACGATCACCCAATCGATCTTCGTAAGATCCATATCGGGTATCGGGCCTAAGAGTGGTTCAAGAGAAAGAAATCTGACGGCGGCCGGCACATTGCGAAGATATTCAAGCCGGTAAAGGTAGGCTGCGCCCTCCACCGTAACGCCCATCCAGACGTTCTCCGTCCAACTCAGCGACGGCGCAAGGTCGGCAAGACGCTCCGCCCTCTTGGTTAGAATCTGGAACCGGTGCTGATACGCCTTTTTCATGACTTCAAATATCTGTTGAATGAAGGAGAGGGGAACCTCGTTATGAAAAAGATCGCCCATGGAGTTGACAAAGATCATGTGGGGGCTTTTCCATTTCAAAGGAATACCCAAGGCATGAGGATGCAAGGTCACCTCAAACCCGTTGACATAGTTTTTCTGTCCCATTGCCTTGAGCCGGAGGGCCATGCGTTCGGCATAGCAATGGGCGCATCCTTCGCTGATCTTGGTGCAGCCGGTAACCGGGTTCCAGGTCGATTCTGTCCATTCTATGGATGATTTAGCAGCCATATTCAGTCCTTCCTATTTGGAAATGTTGCGAGAATATCGTCGGCAAATGTCCCTTTTCTTGGTTCTGATCCACCGGGTTTTCTTGCGGTTATTTTCCCATCATTTTTCAAATTTTTCAATGCTTCCTTGTAATTCGATTTGATATAACGGGTGTCTACACTGTGTTTCTCGTATATCTCCTGCATGGAGCGTGTTTGTCCAGCAAAGGCGCGCAGCAGCATGTCCTGCAGATCTCCGAGTGGTCTCGATAATTGAAAAAGCAGACTCTGCTTTGGCAGAAAATCAGCGGCACTGTATTCAAAGGACGGCACGCCCTGCTCATACCCTGTACTTTCCTTGGCCATAATGTCCTTCATAATTTCATAGCCGCGAAAGTGTTTGCTGGCAAAAATCAGATGATGACTTGTACGTTTCCCTGTTGTATCCCTAAACCGGAAAGGCAGAGTAAAGCGGCCGCCATATGACTTGATTGCTTGGCAGAGTTCCTCGATGATCATCAATTCCCGTTGATGGGGCTTGCTTGATTCGAGTTTCGGTCTCAACGCTTCTGCTCTTTCTTCTCCAAAAAGGGCGTCCATATGTTGCTTGACCATAGGATTTCCCATGCCCATGCTGATCCGATTATAATTGAAAAAGAAGATGCAATCGCATCCCCAGTCATTCAAGACGGAATTTGCCAGGCGAAGCGAAAGGCCTTTATAGCCCCAGGGATCAACAAAAAATAAAGTAGGAATGAGCGACTTATCTTCAAACATCTTTACAATTTCATTCCCGACTTCTTCATTCTCCACCTGCGGTTTATATTTCAAGCTTTCGATACCCGGTATCTCTGCAATAGCCTTTTCCAGCGACTTTGCATTGACCTCATCCTTATCGTTAAAAAGTGTTACCAGGCGGTTCCGAATATCGGGCTTATCTATGGCTTTCTGAAGTATCCTAATGGGAGTAGATTGAGCGCCGTCTTTGTAACGCCCCGGCCCGGCAAAGAGATCGATGTAGGCAATCTTTTGAATTCGATGGGGGTAACTTTTCTGTGTGGCAGTGATGACGCTCGCCCATGCATCGAAGTATTTGGCGACAATCGTCGCTTTCACAAGAGATTGCTCGGTTTGTTCATCGAAGAAGCTGTTGGCTGGCATGAATGAGCCTCACATTTTCGAATCTTCTCGCTCTTGCTTTGGTGCCGGACGGGCGCTATGAATGATGCATATACCCGCAGGGTGGGAAATGCAACGGCAAATCGTAGCCGCGCGGCGAAAAAGGATTGACAGATCGTGGTGTTCCGGTTTAGGTTCGGGCCATGCCGGTAGATTCACACACCCATCTGGAGATGCCTGAGTTTGATGATGACCGCGATGAAGTCGTCGAAAGGGCGAGGAACGCGGGGATCGAGTTCATGGTCACCGTGGGGACGAATATTGCCTACTGCAAGGAAGTGATAGCCCTCGCCGACCGTTACGCGGAGGTGTACGCGGCGGTGGGCATCCATCCCCACGACGTGAAGGAAATCGGGAAGGGCGCCTACGAGGAGATTCGCGGACTGGCCCGGATGAAGAAGGTCGTGGCCTATGGCGAGATCGGGCTTGATTTTTTCCGCAATCGTTCCCCCCGGGACGTGCAAATACGGAGATTTGGCGAACAGCTCGAGCTGGCCGCCGATATCGGCCTGCCCGTCATCATCCACGACCGCGACGCCCACCGGGAAATCCTGGAGATACTGGGCCCCTGGCGGGGAAAGCTTCGCGGCATCTTCCACTGCTTTTCCGGGGACAGGGCCATGGCGAAAAAATGCCTCGACATGGGTTTTTATATCTCCGTACCCGGAACGGTAACGTTCGAGAAGGCAGACACCCTTCGCGACGTGGTGCGCTACGTCCCGATCGAGTACCTCCTCGTGGAAACGGACGCGCCCTACCTGACCCCCCAGCCCCACCGGGGAAAAAGGAACGAGCCGGCCTACGTAGTGCATACGGTGGAGAAGGTGGCCGAAGTCAAGGAGCTATCAACGGAAGACGTGGGTGCCGCGACGACGGCAAACGCAAAGGTGATTTTCCGTATTTAAATTACTTGATTCTGCGCAGTATTTGGAGTAAAAAATTCTCAAGTGATAGTTACATCAGGGGTGCCTGTCCGGCTGAGAGAGACCCTTTGAACCTGACCTGGGTAATGCCAGCGTAGGGAGTGGCGTCTAATTTGGTTCGATTTTTTGAGGAAGCGGGAGCCATTCACTCTGCGGGAGGATTGGCTCCTTTTTATTTAGGCTGTTGAAGCAGAATGTCTGCAGGGGAAGGGGAGAAGGGGAACGTGGAAAATAACACGATCATGGTGATTTCCGGCGGGCTCATCGGGGATCTGACCTTCCTCCACGCGCAGCTTGCCCTCTTCGATCCCGCGGAAACCGTATGCGCCGACGGCGGGGCCCGCCACCTCGATGCCCTGGGGCTGGCGCCGCAGGTAATCATCGGCGATGGGGATTCGCTGGACCCGGAACTCCTGAAGCGTTGCAAGGAGAAAGGAAGCCGGATCATAACCTACCCCGCCGATAAGGACAAAACGGATACCTGGCTTGCACTGGAATATGCCCTTGACAGGGAGCCCGCGCAGATTCTGATATTTGGCGCGCTGGGCGGCAGGATCGATCATGCCCTGGCCAACGTCTCGCTCCTTGCCATGGCTGTACGGAAGAGTGTCAGAGTGCGGATCATGGACGAGTGGTGCGAGATGTTCGCGGTGAGCGGAGACGGGCACGGGGGCGGGGATGCCGCCGTTGAAGTGAAAGGGGAAACGGGCCAGACCGTTTCTCTTCTGCCCCTCACGACGGAGGTCACGGGAATAACGCTTGAGGGCTTCGAATATCCCCTCACGGGTGCGACGATGGAAATCGGCAAGCCCTATGGTGTGAGCAACCGCCTGGTTGCGGATAAGGGAACTATTTCCGTTGCTGCGGGAATCCTTCTTGCGATCAGGTATTTCCGCGTGGGGATGTTTCCGGGAGGAGTGTAGCATGGTTCCCTGGCGGGTGCTCACGATCGCCGGCTCCGATTCCGGAGGAGGCGCGGGAATACAGGCGGACCTCAAAACTATCGCGGCGCTGGGCGGGTTCGGCATGAGCGTGATCACAGCCCTGACGGCCCAGAATACGCTCGGCGTCCAGGATATTTACGAAGTGTCGCCGGAGTTTGTGGGCAGGCAGTTCGACGCCGTGGCCACGGACATCGGCGTCGATGCCGCCAAGACGGGGATGCTGGGCTCTATCGAAATTTTGAGGATCGTGGCCGGAAAGATCAGGCAGTACCGCATCGAGAGGCTCGTTGTCGATCCGGTGCTCGAGTCCACGGGAGGGACGCCGCTCATCGGCAACGGAGGGGCTGAAGCGGTAAAAGCCATGATCGGCGAACTGGTCCCCCTAGCGCTGGTCGTGACACCGAACATTCCCGAAGCGGAGCTCCTTTCCGGGATACACATCGCATCCCTGCGGGACATGGAGATCTCGGCGGCGATCATCTGCAGTTTGGGCGCGAAAAACGTGGTGGTCAAGGGTGGTCACTTTCCCGGAGATGCCGCTCAGGCGGTGGATGTCCTCTACGACGGAAGAACATTCACCCGGTTTTCCGCGGAGAGGCTGAGCGCGAGGGACACGCACGGCACGGGTTGCACCTTTTCCGCCGCCATAGCCGCGGGACTTGCCGCGGGAAAGAGCGTGCCGGATGCCGTGGCCGTGGCAAAAAAACATATCTCTGCCGCCATAAAGGGGGCCTGGCGTATCGGCGGCGGGCGAGGGCCGGTAAACCATACGCCGCCGCCAGGCTGTTGAAAAACGCCCATCTGCGGCGTCTCCCTCATACTTCGCCATTCGACGTACGTCAAAAGTACGCCTTCATGGCGAAGCATTTCGGGAGCCTTGCATCTGAGCATTTTTGAACAGCCTGTTGCTGAACGGATTTTAAGCAGCATCGGTACGGGAACGAATAAGACGGTCGAGACCGTCGGGAGGGTACTATGACACAATTGGAAACGGCAAGAAAAGGGGCCATATCGGAAGAGATGAGGATATGCGCCGAGCGGGAAGGGGTTTCGCCTGAATTCATCCGGAGAGGCGTGGAGGCAGGCGACATCGTGGTTGTCCGCAACGCGAGGCATAAGGCCATCGCGCCGCTTGCCGTGGGGAGCGGGCTCCGGACCAAGGTCAATGCCAACATCGGCACATCCGGGGATCACATCGATTTGGAGCTTGAACTGGAAAAAGTCAGGGTTTCCGTTGCCTCGGGCGCGGATACGATCATGGATCTCTCCACGGGCGGCGATATCAGCGCCATACGAAAGGCCGTCATGGGGGTATCCACCCTTGCCGTGGGCACTGTTCCCATCTACCAGGCCGTTGCGGAAACGCTGGCCTCAAGGCGGGCCATCCCGGAGATGACCGCCGATGAACTGTTCCGGGCAATCGAGCACCACGGCGAGGACGGCGTGGACTTCATTACCGTGCACTGCGGCGTGACGAGGGAAAGCGTGGCCCGCATCGAGGCCCAGGGGCGGACCCTCGGCATCGTAAGCCGCGGCGGCTCCATCACGGCGAACTGGATGGCCTGCAACGGCAAGGAGAATCCCCTCTACGAACAGTACGACCGGCTCTTGGAAATCGCCCGGTGCTACGATATGGTGTTGAGCCTGGGCGACGGCCTGAGACCCGGCTGCATTTCCGATGCCACCGACCGGGGACAGGTGCAGGAGCTCATCATTCTCGGCGAACTGGCCAAGAGGGCGCGGGCGAAGGGCGTGCAGGTGATGATCGAGGGGCCCGGCCACGTTCCGCTTACGGAGATCGAGGCAAACATTCTTCTGGAGAAGAGCATCTGCAACGGGGCGCCCTTCTATGTTCTGGGACCGCTGCCAACGGACATCGCCCCGGGCTACGATCACATCACCGCCGCCATCGGCGGGGCGATTGCCGGGGCCGCCGGAGCGGATTTCCTGTGCTATGTGACCCCTTCGGAGCACCTCCGCCTGCCCACCCTTGACGACGTGCGGGAAGGCATCATGGCTTCGAGGATCGCCGCCCACATAGCCGACATCGCCAAGGGACTGCCCGGCGCCTCGGAAAGGGATTTCACGATGGCGAAGCACCGGAAGGCGATCAACTGGGAGGGGCAGATCGCCGCCTCCATCGATCCGGAGAGGGCGGAAACACTGCTGGAGAAAAGCGGCAGCGCGAAGGAGGAGGGCTGCACCATGTGCGGCGAATTCTGCGCCATCAAGATCGGCAAGGGGCAGGCGGCGGGATCACGGAGCTGAGGAAGGGCTTGGCAGAAGACGGTTCGGATAATGGTTCCCCCAACCGGGAAACGGCGGCGGGCATCGTCCGCAGACTCAGGGACGCCGGCCACGAGGCCTGCCTCGTGGGCGGGTGCGTGCGCGACCTCCTGCGCGGCGTGGAACCGGAAGACTACGACATCGCCACGTCCGCCCGCCCCGAAGAGGTCATGGCCCTGTTTCCCCGCACGGCGCCCGTGGGGGTGCGCTTCGGCGTCGTGCTTGTTCTGGAAGCGGGCGCCGACTATGAGGTGGCAACGTTCCGCACGGAAAGCGGTTACGACGACGGCCGCAGGCCCCTGCACGTGTCCTTTGCCACGGCCAGGGAAGACGTCCTGCGCCGCGATTTCACGATCAACGGACTCCTCATGGACCCCGTGAGCGGCGAAGTCACCGATTACGTCGGGGGCCGCCGGGATATCGAGGCGCGCATCGTGCGCACCATCGGCGATGCGGAAACGCGCTTCGCCGAAGACCATCTTCGCATGCTCCGGGCCGTCCGTTTTGCGGCCAACCTGGACTTTAAGCCGGAGCGGCGGCTAATGGAGGCGATCCGGCGTTCCGCGGTTAAAATAAAGAACATCAGCGCCGAGCGCATCCGTGAGGAACTCACGAAGCTCCTTACCCGCGGGGCCGGACGCCGCGGCATGGAGCTTCTTGCCGATTCCGGGCTGCTCGCGGAAATACTCCCCGAAGTTTATGCCCTCCGCGGACTCACGCAGCCGCCGTCCTTCCATCCCGAGGGAGACGTCTGGGAACACACCCTGATGATGCTTGCGCTCCTGCCGCGCGGGGGAACAACCGATTCCCGCCTGGCCTGGGGCGTGGCTATGCACGACGTGGGAAAGGCCGTGACGCGCTCCGAGGATGGGAAAGGCATCCATTTTTACGGTCATGTGCAGAAAGGGGAGGAAATCGCCCGGACCGTCATGGAGCGCCTCCGCTTCTCCGTGGCGGAAACGGAAACCGTCATCGCCCTCGTGCGCAGCCACATGCTCTTTGCGGCAGTGAAGCAGATGCGTCCCAACCGACTCAAGCGTTTCCTCCGTATGCCCGACTTCGAACTCCACCTGGAGTTGCATCGCCTGGACTGTCTCGCCAGCCATGGTTCCCTGGAAAATCATGATTTCCTGAAAGAGAAACTTGCCGAGATTCCCGAGGAGGAACTGCGCCCGCCCCGCCTGATAACGGGCGGCGACCTGATTGCCATGGGCTTCCGGCCCGGCCCGCTCTTCAGCGATATCATCGGCGCCGTGGAGGACGCTCAGTTGAACGGCGAGATACAAACGACGGAAGACGCTCGGAGGCTGGTGACCGCCCGGTGGGGGAAGAAAGCCTGACATAGAGAAACAGCAGCCCCGTTATCGAGGCTGCTGTTCCCGTAATCATTATCCGTGTAACGCCTGCTCATAAAGGAACGGCGATAGTTATTGCTCCACCTTGATGATTTTCTTCAAGAGCGCCATGTTTTCCTGCGGCTGATGAATCGCTTCGTTTATTTCCTTCGCCACGTCTTCGCCATAACCCGGATCGATATCCATATCCGCTTTTGCCGCCTCTTTCAGGAATTCCGCATCCGTGAGGACTTTTTTGTAGGCATCCCTTAGCGCCTGCAGCCTCGTCGCCGGCACATTCGGGGGAGCAGCAGTAAGGCGGGATATCCCTGCCGTTCCGGCAATGATAGCAAGTAATTTTTTGCCCTGGGCCGACAGCTTGATGTCGGCTATCCCGGGAACGTCGCCCAGCGCTTTATTTTTGACGCCGCCGATCTGGAGGATAACGCGGCATTCCTTCGACTTGATGAACTGAGCGAGTCCCGCGGAGGAACCGATCTGCGCCGTCACCTCGCCGCGCATCATGGCCATCTCCGCTTCGCGGCCGCCCAAATTGGGGGTTATTTTCAGATTAGCGCCCGTGGCTGCCGCCAGAATGAGGGTCTCATTATGGGCTGCAGTTCCTGCGCCGCCTGAGCTCATTTTGATCGGTTCCTTGCTCTCCGCAAATTCCTTAAACGTCTTATAGGGAGATTTTACGGAAACGATCAGAACCCGCGGCTCCGACCCGGCCTTGCCGATCCAGCTATATTTTGCCAGGTCAAATTTGATCCCGGAAAGACCGACAATCTGGGAATAGATCAAGCCCGTGTTGAAGGTTCCTATCGTCACACCGTCCGGCGCGGCCAGATAGGTTTCGTTTGCCCCCAGGATATGCCCGGAACCGGGAGAATTCTTAATGTTGATCGTGGCGCCGGGTATGTATTTCGGCAGGTACTTCGCGATCAGGCGGGCATACCCGTCGTACCCTCCCCCCGCCTTTGTGGCCACGATGTAGGTGATTGTCTTACCCGCGTAGAAATCAAGATCAGGGGCCGCAGCGGCGGCGTTTGCGAAAGAAAAAATCAGCCCTGCGGCAATGACGGCAAAAAAGGTCTTCGTTCTTTTTGTATGCATTTCTTTTCTCCTTTTATTATATTTTAGTCAGCAGCCTGACTAGAAATCCTTAAAATTACCGTCTCCAAAGGGAATCACCTGCTCGGGACTGATTACTTTTCCTACGGTCCGGGTGCGACCGGCCAACGATCGCCCCGCATCCTGTTTGTAAGGCAATGCCGGCGCTTTATGGCCAAGCTTTTGCGAAGATTTCATCATGGCGCCGTATCCTTCTAAATGTTGCACGGCGCCTGACTCCGGGGAGTTGCCACGGACCATCTTTGTCAACTCTCCGACAAACCCCTTCATCTGCTCCGCCTGCGCATTCAACTCCTCCGATGCTGCGGCAGATTCCTCCGCACTGGCCGCGGTCTTCTGCGTCAGCGTGTCCATCTCCACCACGGCCGTGTTTATCTGTCCGATCCCCTGGGCCTGCTCCTGCGATGCCGCGGCAATCTCATCCACCAGTTGCTCCACCTTTCTGGAAATATCCGCGTTTTCTTTAAAGGCGTCCTGCGTCAACCGGGTCAATTCGTTGCCGTTCCGGACCGCCTTGATGGTATTTTCGATTAAATCGCTCGTGTTCTTTGCTGCGTCCGCCGAACGCAGCGCCAGATTGCGCACTTCATCGGCCACCACGGCAAAACCCGCACCCGCCTCTCCCGCGCGCGCCGCCTCCACCGCCGCATTCAGGGCCAGCAGATTCGTCTGAAAGGCGATCTCGTCTATCGTTTTGATGATCTTGCCTGTTTCCTCGCTGGAACGAGTAATTTCATCAATCGCTTTCACCGTGTTTCCCATGTGACCGTTTGCCTTCTCCACAATCTTTCGCACCTCCGCCATCATCGCTTTCGCCTGGATGGAATGATCGGCATTCTGCTTGGTCATGGACGACATCTCTTCAAGGGAGGCCGATGTCTCTTCCAGGGATGACGCCTGTTCCGATGTTCCTTCCGCCAACTGCTGACTCGAGGAGGAAACCTGAACTGCCGCCGCCGACACCTGATCCGTACCATCCGTCAGGCCGGCAACAATGCGATTCATGGGTTTCATGATCGACTTGCCGGTAAAGAAAGCGATCCCTGCGCAAACAAACAAGGAAAAAACGATGAACATGATCACGAAGTTCCTGTCCCTTGTCGAATCGTTCTCAATCTGGCGTTCCCTGTCTTCACCAATCTTTCTCTGGAGTTCAATCAGCTTTCTGAGCGTTTTTACGGATCCGCCTCCGAAAGGGGTGGTGGTTTTGGCGCGCCATTCTGCCGCTTCATCAATCTTGCCGGCGCCATAGAGTTCAAACCAGCGAGGACGGGCCTCTTTGTATTTGACGAAAACGTCATCCCATTCCTTCAGGGCTTCCTTTTCTTCCGGGGTCCGGTTTCCTGCCGCATAAGACTTGATGTTCTCATCAATCTCTTTGTACAGGTTGGGCTCGGCATCCACGATCTTCTTCCGGTCCTCATCCTTCAATACCATGAACTGGGGGAACCCGTAACGAAGCTGCCATAGTGCGGATTCAGCGTTGGCGAGATACACCGTTCCGCGAACCTGATCGGAGAACACTTCCTTGAAAGAAGCCGTGGTTCTTCCCGCAATGATACCGAGCACCATGACGAGAATGAACATGCCGGCAAATCCCATATAAAGCTTTTTCCCAATGGTTAACATTCGTTACACCCCCCCCTCATTTCCCCAGAAGTGACAAGCAATGGATATATGCTGAAATCATTGTGTCTATCGGCAGATTTCGATAAACACTTTAATTGAATTAAATGAGGTTAAACGGCGACAAGGGGGATAAATCGACAATGTTCGAAGGTTACGAGGCAATGCGTTTTTTGTTTCATGCTTGAATGAAAAAAATCCTTGTGGCATAATCGGCACCCGTGTGGAGGTGAAGAGAAGAGGTTTTGCTTGAGGTAACGGGCAGGGGCCACCCTCATGGTCCCCCTATGGCCGGAGGAGGCGGACAATGGAACGAGTCGCACGGGTAGCCGGTTCCACCGGCAACGTGGGCAAGGCCATCGCCGAGACGCTTTTCCGCGAGGGATGTCAGGTGATCATCACCTCCAATACATGGTAATGAACGGGATAGCGGGTATGAGTGATCCTTGTCCGGCAACGAGGGCCGGGAAGTCGCTCCTGTTGCTCGGCGCCGGCATTCTCCTGCTGATTCTTGCCCTATTGGCCGGCTGTGCCGGCAAACGCATCGTACCTCATCCTTCCCGCCCGGTAACCGCGAAGAAGGAGTTGCCCCGGATGGGATATACCATTCAGGCCGGGGCATTTTCGCGGGTGGAGAACGCCGCCCGTCTCACGGAGCAGCTTTGCGGCCGCGGTCTGGATGCCACGTACTTCGTGGCGGCTACGGGTCTCTACAAAGTGCGGTTCGGTAATTTTGCTTCCGGCGATGCCGCCCGCGAAGCGGCCATAAATCTCAAGGCGTCCGGTGTTATCGGGGAATTCTACATCGTCAGTCCCGGCGAATACTCCGTGGCGAAACGGCAGGAATACGGCGCCGACTATCTTCGGGAGGAACTCGTGAGGAAGGCGAAGGACTTTGTCGGCGTTCCCTATCTTTGGGGCAGCGCGGACGCCGACCGGGGCTTCGATTGCAGCGGGCTCGCCATGACGGTTTATGAGCTGAATGGCCTGGGACTGCCCCGCACGGCCAGTGAGCAGTACGATGCCGGCACGTTTGTGGAGCGGGAAGATCTGAGGAAAGGGGATCTGGTTTTTTTCGACATTTCTTCCGAAGACAAGGTAACCCACGTGGGCATATACGCGGGCGACGGACGGTTCATCCATGCCCCGGGCAGGGGGAAGACCATACGCTACGATTCTCTTGCCGGCAGCTATTATCTCAAGCGGTACGCGGGTGCGCGGTCGTACCTGTGATGCGGTCTTCCCCGAAAATATATAAAAAGACTTGAACGTTTGCCGGGAAAGGTTTAGTACTGAACGGCTTTGGAGAACGCGAAGTTTCCGGCCTCTGCGGCGGGGTTTCGCGAAGGAGATTCCCGATAGGCGGGAGGATGTTCAGGCAGTGATGGCCATGAAAAGAATTGTTTCGGGAAGGGGGCTCTTCATCTTCTGCTGGTTCGGCAGTCTCCTGATCTGCGGCTGCGCGGAGGTCGTCGAGCATATTCCTGTTCCTCCTCCCATGGCCGTCCCCCGGATCGAGCTGGACGGGCCCTACGACAGGGAGATACCGGAAAAACTGGCAGGCCAACTGCTTGATGCCAGCATCGCCACGGACTGGGCCATCCCCCATATCTTCATGACCGTGGCAATGCACTTCGAATCGGCGGGAGAGGGGGTGAAAACCCTTCACTTCTATGACCGTGCCGTAAAGGAATTCCGCAAGAGAAACGATCTCGCCGGAGAAGGCACCGCCACCGGCCGGAAGATATGCGCCCTCTACGAGTTTGGCGATGCCCAGGAGGCCTTCGCCCTTATCGAAGACCGGAAGAAGGCATGGAACGATCCGTCCATGAAGGCTTTTGTCGATTACCATTACGGACGCTATTGCCTCGTGAACGGCGATTACGCCGGCGCCCTTGATTATTTCCGGCGGGCCTTCTCCGGGAATGCGAATTTTCGGGATGATTTCAACCGCCTCATGCTGAGGAGAGACACGGAGCTTGGATATGGCATCAGCGTCATTCTGGCAGGCTACGTGCCCCGTATGTCCCAAAAGTGCAGCCTGCTCATATTCGATAAAGCCCTGTTCCAGGATATCCGGATGAACATTGACGAAGGCGTCGATCACCTCAACCGGGTCCTGGCGCTGAACCGGGAGATCAGGCAGTCGAGGGCGGGGAGCTTCATTCCAGAGACGGCCTTTCAGGTGACGGAGGCCGATGCCTACAATTTCCTGGGGCTGGCGGACGGTATCCGCGGCAACGGGGAAGGTGCGCGCCGTCACCTGGCCGTATCGCTGGATCTCGCCCGCAAGGCGGGCTACCGGATCGGCGAAATCGACAGCATTTTTTTTGCCAACCAGCTCTCTCTCCTCGAAAATAACGTTACGGAAGGAAAAAAGGCGGCGGAACAACTGAACGTAACCGCCGACGGGTATCGTTTCCCCTTTTACCAGGTATGGGCCAAGGTCATCCTCTCCCGGTACGACATCGGATTCGGGGACCATGTCCGCGCGGCCGGCTTGCTGCGGGAGGCAATTTCCGTGATCGAGCGGCACCGGGGGAAACTCGCAAGCAACGTTTTTCAGGAGACCTACCTGTGCGACAGGCGGGTGGTTTACGAATCGCTCATCGAACTTCTTGCCCGGGAAGGCGATTATAAAGGCGCCCTGGAGATTGCCGAACGCGCAAAATCGTGGATCCTGGTGGGGCTTCTTGCGAGAACGGACTTAAGCAGAAATTCCGCGGAGACGGCCCTTCTCCAAGAAGAGCGTGCCGCAGGCAGTGATATCGGCGCTATTCATACACAACTGGTCAGGACGAGGGGATGGCAGCGCGGTGAGGCGCTTTTGAAGCGGCTGGAAAAGGACGAGGACGCCTATCGGGGCGTTGTCTTGCGGATAAGAAAGGAAAACGAAGAACTTTCATCGCTTATTTCCGTGCAGTCTTCAGATCCCTCCGCGATACAGGCAATGCTGGATGAACATACTACGGTGTTCGACTATTACGTCACCGATAATCTTCTCTACGTATGGGCGATTACCCGGGAACGGGTGCACCTGGAGCGGATTAAGATCACCCGGGAAGAACTGCGGGATCTCGTGGGATCCTTTCTTGCGGCTATCAGCGACAGAAACAGGAGAATGACGAACCGGCTTTCCCAGAAGATATACGATGTCGTCCTGCAACCGATCATCCCCTTCGTTTCCGGCGATCGCATAGGATTTGTTCCCCACGATTCGCTCACCCATCTGCCCTTTGCGGCGCTGAGCTACAAGGGGCGCTACCTGGCAGACGGCTTCTCCCTGTTCTCCCTGCCGGAGACCGGGGTGATGAAGTACCTCATGGCCAAGAAGATACCGTCCCGCCTGAAAATTCTTGCGGTGGGGAACCCCGATCTTGGCGACAAATCGCTGGATTTGCCCAGCGCCGCGCTGGAAATGGAAACGATACGGAAAAGAGTCGGTGAAACCACGCTGCTGACGGGGAAGGATGCCACGAAGATGCGGGTGGGGGAGATGATGGGGGACTTCAGCGTGCTTCATTTTGCCGTCCAGGGCCTGTTCGTCCCCGAAGCGCCGCTGAATTCGAGCCTGCTGCTTGCTCCCGGAGGCAGCGGGGACGATGGGAGGCTTAGCGCCGCGGAAATATTCAAGCTTCGCTTTTCGGGACGAGCCGTCGTTATGAGCGCGTGCAGGACCGTGTTTGGAGCGTCTTCCACGGGCAGCGAAATCGTCGGCCTCACCAGGTCCTTCCTGTACGCAGGCGCCCCCTCGGTGGTATCCACACTTTGGAGCGTGGCGGATAAAGAGACGGCGGCGTTCATGGATGATTTCTACCGGGGGCTTGAGCAGGGGAAAGATGTTGCCGCTTCCCTGCAATCCGCGCAGCAGGATATGATCCGCAAGGGCTATGCTCCTTATTTCTGGGCGCCTTTTATACTCACGGGGAGGCACTGACAATGGAAAAGATACGAGCGCTGGGAATACTGGCGAAGATAGAAGACCGGATGCTCAACCGAATCAATCTGGGCTTCAATCCCGAGGTGCTGGATGTCCTCGACAACGTGGAAGCAAGCACCGAAGAGATCGAGAGCATCAAGATGCGGATCAGCAACGAAATCCTGATCAGACTTTTCGGCGTCGCCAACTCGGCCTATTATGGAAGCCTGAAAAAAGGAAGCATCCGCACTTTTTCCGAGGTGGTATCGCGCGTGGGCATGCATCATACCAAGGCGCTCATCATCATTTTGGCCTTGCATATTATGGCGCAGGGAGACAGGGACGTGGAGATTGTTTTTGCCCGAAGCTTCGCCGCTTCCGTGGTGGGCAAGGTGCTGGCCAGAGAATTTTCGATCAGGGAAGACATGGCCAAGCGGGTGGAGTTGGGCGGCCTGATGATGCAAATAGGGATAATCATGATGATCCTGTACCGGAAATTCAAGAAGCCGGAGGAAGAGGACATCGATGAAGAATTTATTTCCACCTACCATGCCTACCTGGGGGAGAAAGTCGTAGACCGATTTGCACTTCCCGACTATCTGAAGTCCATGGTCCATTCCAATTGCCTGGCTCTCGATACGCAGGTCATTGCCCTGAAGGGCATCGTGCAGATTGCCCACGATACAGTCAGCGCCAGTTTCCGGAAGTTTCACAACAAGCTGGTTCTTGAATCACCTCCGCCAGGTCCTGAACGTGATGCAGCCGGCATGCTGGGGAACATCATCAGGGAGCAGTTCAACGCCGTGGGACTGGGCAAATACATCAGGATTGATGTGGGCGATTCGGGAAGAGGTTGATGGGGGAGGGGAACAACATGGACATCACAAACCTGATGGTTACCGGCGGGTGCGGGTTCATCGGCAGCAACTTCATCCGCGATCTTCTGGAGCGACCGGATTTTACGGGCAGGATCATCAACGTGGACAAGCTTACCTATGCGGGAAACCCGGAAAACCTGGCCGGCATCGGGGAGGAGTTTCCGGGCCGGTACTTCTTTCGGAAAGCCGACATCTGCGATGTCCGACTGGTGCGGGAGATGTTCGCGACGTACGCGGTTGATGCCGTCTGCCATTTTGCCGCCGAATCACATGTGGATCGCTCCATCAGGCATCCGGAGGATTTTATCGAGACCAATATCATGGGCACGTTCAACCTCCTGGAAACTGCGCGTGCGACAGAGGGGTTTGCCCTTTTTTACCACGTGAGCACGGACGAGGTGTACGGCAGTCTCGGCGAAGAAGGATACTTTACCGAAGAGAGCCCCTATCGTCCCAACAGTCCCTATTCCGCGTCCAAGGCGGCGTCCGACCACCTGGTACGGGCGTACCACCATACCTATGGCCTCCCCACCGTCATTTCCAATTGTTCCAACAACTACGGTCCCTACCAGTTTCCGGAAAAGCTGATTCCCCTCATCATCCTCAACGCCCTGGAGGGAAAGCCGCTTCCCGTCTACGGCGACGGGAAAAACGTGAGAGACTGGCTCTACGTCAGGGACCACTGCGACGCCATCTGGACCGTGATGAAGGGAGGAACAAAGGGGGAAACCTATAATATCGGCGGCAACTCGGAAATGGAAAATATCGTCATCGTGGAGATGATCTGTGACTTGATGGACGAGTTGGCGCCTGGTTCCCCCGGCCGCTCCCGCAGGGAGCTGATTACCTTTGTCAAGGACAGGCCCGGCCATGACCGCAGATATGCGATCGATGCAACCAAATTACGGCGCGAATTGCATTGGGAGCCGCGGGAGTCCTTCGCTTCCGGTCTCCGGCGGACCATTTCCTGGTATCTCGACAACCGGGACTGGACCGACCACGTCCGGAGCGGTTCTTACCAGGCGTGGATACAGGAACAGTACACTACATGAAACCGTTCGGCGGCACGGCAGTCCTGACCTCGGTCTTCCGGGCGCTCAGGCACAGGAATTTCCGCCTTTTCTTCATCGGCAACGGCATCTCCCTTGTGGGGACCTGGATGCAGCAGATTGCCATGAGCTGGCTGATTTACCGCTTGACCAATTCCGTGTTCCTGCTGGGAATGATGGGTTTCGTCGCCATGTTTCCCGGTTTCATCCTGGTACCGGTTGCCGGTGTGCTGGCCGACCGGTTGAAACGACGCCACATCATTTTCGTTACGCAGAGCTTGGCCATGGTGCAGGCCCTGATGCTGGCGTTCCTCGTCATGACGGATACGGTTGCGCCCTGGCACATCATAAGCTTAAGCGCCTTCCTCAGCATGATCGACGCCTTTGATATAACGGCACGTCAGGCTTTCGTAGTGGACATCATCGAGAAGCGGGAAGACCTGGGTAACGCCATCGCCCTGAATTCCGCCACCTTCAACACGGCCCGCCTCCTCGGCCCTTCCATGGCGGGCATACTGATAGCGAGTGCCGGGGAAGGGATATGTTTTCTCCTGAACGGAATCAGCTATCTGGCGGTCATTGTAACCCTCTGCCTCATGAAGATCGAACCCGGAGAAAGGGAAGAGGGACAGGCCGATATTTTCCAGGGCATGAAGGAGGGACTCGTCTATACGGTTCGCTTTCTCCCCATACGATATATCTTGCTGCTTATGAGTCTCGTGTGTTTGATGGGAATGCCCTATTCGATACTTATGCCCGCCTTTGCCAGGGACACCCTGCATGGCGGACCCCGTACCCTGGGATTTCTCATGGCGGCGGCCGGATTCGGCGCCCTGGGCGGCGCGTTCTACCTTGCCTCTCGAAAGAGCGTTCGGGGACTGGGGAAGACCCTGGCGCTGGCGGCAGCCCTTTCGGGCGCAGGCATCATCGCCCTTTCCCTGTCGCGATCCCTGAAGCTCTCCCTGCCGGTGCTCATGGTAATCGGTGCAGCCACGATGGTGCAGTTTGGCTCGAGCAATACCATCCTGCAGACGATTGTGGATGACGACAAGCGCGGGCGGGTGATGAGTTTCTTTGCCATGGCCTGGATGGGAACCGCGCCTCTGGGGAGTCTGTTGGCGGGAGTGCTGGCAGGGGTGATCGGCGTTCCGCACACGCTTCTCATCGGCGGGTCGGCATGTATTTTAGGTGCGCTTCTTTATGCACGGCGCCTTCCCTTCCTGAAGACCATAATCCATCCCATTTATCGGAAGAAAGGCGTCTTTCCCGGGGAGTCATAGGTGTGGCGGGAAGCGTATTACGTACTTTAGACATACAGTGACGTACGCCGCAATGGCGAGGGGTGAAGTGCAACACAGCAGGAGCCTGCCCCGGCGAAGGCCGGGGGCCATTTTCCGAAGCCGTCATTCTTTCAGGTATTTTTTGTATTTCTCCGCCAGAACGTAAAGCCGTTCAAACTCCTTCCTGTATTCCCCGGCGGTGAGAGGGAGGGGTTCCGCCACCGCCGTTTTTTTAAACCATTCCACGTACTCCCTGTCTACTGCCGCTTTGCCGAACGCGGCTTCGAGGGTTTTTACCGGCTCATCCGGCGTGCCGGGCGGGGCCACAATGCCGGAATAATTGTACAGGAGGGGAACTTCAATTCCCAGTTCCCGGGGAATGGGAACATCGGGGTATTTGGAATAATGCTTTTCGGAAAAAACCGCCAGCGGCCTTATCTTACCTGTTTTGATCTTCGGCAGGGCAGAGGCGGCAATGGAAAACACGGCGTCGACCTGTTTGCCCGCCAGGGCGGTCAGGCTTTCCTCCCCTCCGTTAAAGAATATCCAGTTGACCTTGAGCCCGAGCTCTTCCACGAGCAGGATGCCCATCAGCCCCGTGGTGGTTGCCCGGCCGGTGGTGCCGATTTTTATCGTCTCGTTACGGGCGGTTTTCACGAATTCGTCAAAGGTCCTGGGGCCGTCCGACCTTTCCACCAGGATCACGCTGTCCCGGGCAAAGGCAAAGACAGATTTGAAATCCAGACTTTTGTATTTTGTTTCCCGGGAAAATTCGGGAAATATCTGGGGGAGAGTGTTCGTGGCGAGCAGCGTGTAGCCGTCAGGTTTAGCCGAATACGCCTTGGCATAACCGATGACACCGTCCAGCCCGGGAATGTTTTGCACCATAATGTCGGTATTCAGGTACTTGCCCGTGTAGGTTGCAATGCCCCGAACGGCCATGTCGGTTGAGCCGCCGGCAGGAAAGGGAACGATGATCGTTATGGGTTTGCCGGGAAAGCCGACCTCTGCAGAGGCATGGAAGGGACCCGCTCCAAATAGGAGCCCTCCAATGACGGCAAGGATAAGCAAAACCCCGGTACTATTATTGCCCTTCATCGTCACCCCCGTATGTTTTGATCTTTCATAATAAAGCCCGGAGAACCCGAAGCCTGCTCATCCCCGGGAAACCCAAACCGGAGATATTCCTTGTTTTTGTGTTGAACATTATACCAAGATGCGATAAAGTCAACAAAGAATATTCCCCGGCAGAACGGTTTCCCTTCCCCTTGTTCATGCCCGCGGGGCGTGCACGGGCGTTTATGAATGATGAAACCAATCCATCCAGTCAATGAAAGAATGCGTCCGTCATCAAAGTGACAACCTGCGTAGTTTTATCCTTTCTCGGATCAGGGAGAGCGGGCAGGTTTCTTTTTCCCGGTTTATGGAGTGGTGCCTCTATCATCCGGATTACGGGTACTACAATTCGGAAGGTACGAAGATAGGGAAGGAGGGCGATTATTACACGGCTCCTTCGGTTCATCCTTTTTTTGGACGCCTCGTAGCTAAACAGCTCCTGCAAATGAGCGAAATACTGGGCTCGGAACGTTTCTCGGTCGTTGAAATGGGTGCCGGTCGGGGGTTCCTGTGCCTGGATATACTTGACTGGGCCAGGGAAAAGGCCCCGGTGTTCTACCGCCGCATTCATTATCGGATTCTGGATGCCTCCCGTCGATTTTTGCAGGAACAGAGGGACCGGCTGGCGCTCCACGAGCGGGAAGGAAAGGTTTCCTGGGGGGAAGAAGGAGAGACGGAAAAGGATGAATGCCTGAACGAGGGCTGTTTTCTGTCCAACGAGCTGGTTGACGCCTTCCCGGTGCATCGGGTTGTCTTTGCAGGCGGAAAACTCAGAGAGCTATACGTGGGGGAGCGTGAGGGCGGCTTCGCGGAGTTGACCGGAGATATTTCCCTGCCGGAGATCGGTGAATACTTCGATGCCTTCGGCGTTGCCCTGGAAGAAGGGCAACAGGCGGAGGTAAATCTCCGCGCACGGCAATGGATGAGAGGCGTGGGGCGGTCCCTCCGGAGAGGCTTCGTTATAACCATTGATTACGGTCATCTTGCCGGAGAGCTTTACGCCCCCTGGCGCCGGTCCGGCACGATCATGTGTTACTTCCGGCACCGGGTATCGGAAAATCCCTATGAAAGGGTCGGCGGGCAGGACATGACTGCCCACGTCAACTTTTCCGCGCTCATTCGTGAAGGTGAGGAGGCGGGCCTCGCGTTTACCGGCCTCGTGCCCCAGTACCGTTTCCTCATTGGTCTGGGGCTTTTCGGGGAGATGGAGGATGCGGCCAAAGGCATGTCCGAACTCGAAGGACTCAAAATGAGGCTTTCCCTCAAACACCTGATTGAGCCCGGCATGGGGATGGGAGAGAGTTTCAAGGTCCTTATCCAGCACAAGGGCGTGGAAAAGCCTCAACTGGACGGCATGCGCGATTTACGTTCCATTCCCGGACCATAATGAGGAGGAGAGGATGAACAAGACGGTGAAAGTGTTGGGGATATTCGGCAGCCCCCGGAGAGGAGGGAACACGGAGTTGCTTCTCAAAGAAGCGCTCAAAGGAGCGGCCGAGGAGGGGGCGCAGGTGGAAGAGCTCCATCTCTGTGAGTTCAGGATTACCCCTTGCACGGAATGCCTGTGCTGCTTTAAGGAGGGGACCTGCGTCGTTGCGGACGACATGCAACGTATTTATCCCCGCCTGCTGGAGGCGGATATTATTATTTTTGCTTCGCCCATAT
>CAZTLA010000032.1:0-22117 GCA_964614365.1 uncultured Syntrophales bacterium
CGCTTGAATGGCATTCAAGAGGTCGCGAGTTCGATCCTCGCCAGCTCCACCATTTCTCTTCATTCAGGACTTCTTGTTTTTCAAATGTCTTATCAAAAAGCTGTCCAATTGGTTGGCAAAAGCCTGGCAGTCCTTTTTACTGAACACCGATGGACCGCCCGTCGTCATGCCGCCGTCTCTCAGCTCGTTCATCAGGTCGCGCAGAGCCAATCTTTCTTTGATGTTGCTCTCTGTATAGAGCTTGCCTCGCGGGTTGAGTGCACAGGCGCCTTTGGCAACCACCCTGTCCGCAAGGGGAATGTCGGCGGTAACCACCAGGTCGCCCGGCTGGGCCAGTTCGACGATGCGATCATCGGCAAGATCAGGCCCTTCAGGCACTATAACGCTTGAAAGAACTGCCGACGGCTCATATCTCACCTTTTTATTGGCGACAAAAACCAAGGGCACCTGCAGGCGTATGGCGGCTCTGATCACGATATCCTTGGCCGCATTCGGGAATCCGTCTGCATCTACACATATCCGCATTCATGATCCCCAGTATCATCCCATTGACCGGCCATCGACAGGAGAACCGAAGCGACGGCCTGCTTGTGCTCCAACATCAACAAGCGGGCGGTGCGAGAGGGTCCGAAAAGCAGTTCACCTAATCCATGTTCATCTATTTGAAGAAGCACTGCCAGAACCCGTGGACCGTGACGTCGCAGCAGTGCATCTATCTTCCGATAAAAGCGTTCCGCTCCGTCATTCGCGAGGAGAAGCAAACGGGAAACACGAACACCGCGCGGGACACCGATCTGCCGATCAGCCATGCTCAGGCCCCGTTCCTCTGCGGCAAGTACGCGTTCTGCATTCTCCAGGCTGCGCACCACCTGACCGGTGCTATATGCGGTCCGCAGGGCCTCCGCCAGTTCCGGTGTCAGCATTGCCGCCGGTATCTCGATCTCGCTCTCCCGCCACAATTTCCGGGTATGCGTGGTCAGGTTGCGCAGCAACTGTGCGCCTCGCGGATCAGCTTCGACCGACTTCGGCAATCGTAAGGACATGTTCCCTCATAGTATTACTGCCCGCAGGCCGGAGCACCGGCGCGGCAGAGGTTCTATCGTGTACGGGTCAGCCGCTGCGCACTGCAATCCAGATCGTATGGTGTCCTCCCCTGCGGGGACCTCGCGCCCGGACGCGCTCCTCGTCAACCTCAAATCCTGCCACGCACAGCCGCCGGGCGAAAGCCGGATTAGAACTTGCCGACCACAGGGCGAAAACGCCATTAGGCCGCAGTGCCGTAAAGACCGCTTCCAGCCCGACCCGGGCATAGAGCCAGTCGTTGCCTTTTCGGGTCAGGCCCCGGGGGCCGTTATCCACGTCCAGCAGGATGGCATCATAGGCCCGGTGCTCCGCCTGCAGAATTTGCGCAACGTCGCATTCACGAACCGTAACACGGTCGTCATCAAGGGGATAGCCTGCCAGGGCTGCCAGAGGCCCCCGGTTCCACGCCACCACCGCCGGTACCAGCTCGGCCACCACCACCCGGCCTTCTGCGCCGAGCCTGTTCAGCGTCGCGGCCAGGGTATACCCCATGCCCAACCCCCCGATCAGCACCTGGGGATGGAGAAAGCCGGCGATTCGTGCACAGGCAAGCTCGGCCATGGCATCCTCCGATCCATGAACACTACTATTCATGAGTTCGGAATCGCCCACCCTGATCGAGAACTCTCCACCCCGCTTGTGCAGGCGAAGCAGTTCATCCTCTCCGGGCACCCGGGCGCTGTCGAGAAGTTGCCAGGGAATCATGGACACCTCACGAGGAAAAGCAAGTGCAATGAGTCGACAAAGAGCAATTTTACCAGTTTTCACCCAGGAGTTCGAAGTGGGACCGCGAGTGGGAGCAAGCCGGACAAGTATCAAGGGCGGCAGTGCCGGTATGGAGGTAACCGCAGTTGCGGCAATGCCAGACTACGGGCTTCTCCCTCTGAAAGACGCGGTTCTTTTCGATGTTGGTAAGGAGAGCCAGATAGCGTTTCTCATGCTGTTTTTCCGCGACGGCAATGGCGAGTAACACCTGGGCGATAGTGTCCATCCCTTCCTCACGTGCCACGGCGGCAAAACCGGGATACATTTCGGAGTATTCGTAGCGCTCGCCGGCCGCGGCAGCCTTGAGATTCTCAGCGGTGCAGCCGATGCCCCCCGCCGGGAAAGCGGCGACAATTTCAACCTCTCCCCCCTCGAGAAACTTGAAGAGCCGCTTGGCATGTTCTTTTTCCTGATTTGACGTTTCTTCAAAAATATTCGCTATCTGCACGTAACCTTCTTTTTTTGCCGCTGACGCAAAATAGGTGTAGCGGTTTCTTGCCTGGCTCTCGCCGGCAAAGGCCGTCAGCAGATTCTTTTCTGTGCGTGTTCCTTCCAAAGCCATGGGATATTCCTCCTTCCAGTGTAAGCCTACTTCAAGGTTCATTGGGTAGTTTTTGATCTCCCTTTTCCTGCTCTCGATCCTGGGTCACGCATCTGTTGCACCCATACTCGAAAAGGTATATAAAAATGAAAAAGATGATGAACAATATGTAAACCCAGTTTTCTCTAATCAAGTCAGCCATGAACATTACCTCCCCTGGTTTGAGAATTTGTGGGATACTTATGGCAATCGTCGTGCTTTCAGCAGGATATTACGCAATAATAACGGAAAGTCAATATTAAATGAGGAAACGTATGACAGGTGAGCGTACGAGCTAAGACGAAGACCTTGCATGGACCTTCAGGTCTCTGTACATTTCATAAGTCAATTTTTCCCCCTGACAAGGAATGAGGGAATTATTGTGAAACAACGGCTCCGTTTTGATATCGTAGGGTGAAACGTTGACGGCTTCCGGCCAGAGCAACGTTCCCGGGATGGGAGAATATTCCGCGATAATCGGGCTTGCCCCGTTTAAGCGGACGTAATCGATGGTTTCTCTGACCTCAGACTGAGATTGCCCGGGCAGCCCGCAGAGGATATATATCCCGATATCAGTACCTGCATAACCCGCCTCTTTAAGATAGGCAACCGCGTTTATAAAGTGTTCATTGTTTACTTTTCCCCCTGTTTTTTCCTGCGTTTCAACATTTGACGTCTCAAAGCCGAAACGTATCGTCCGAAATCCGGCCTGGTGCATTAACGTGCTCATTTTCGGCGTAATCCCGCGCAGATGCATGCCATTCGGGCAATGAAACCGGCAGTCAAGCTTCCGTGTAATAATTTCATGCAGGAGAGGGATTATCATTTCATCGGGATTAACGAGAAGGGCGTCGTCATAAAAAGAAAAATGATGAATACCGAACTTGTTATGCCAATGAGAGATTTCGTCTGCCACCTTATGGGGATCTCGCCGGAGAAACGCATCATTCAAAAGATGCGAGGCGCAGTAGGTGCAACGATAGGGACATCCCCTGGATGTGAGAAGCGGTACCTGATCTTTCAAATCCAGCATGTCGAAAGCAGGGTAGGGGTAAGAGTCAAGATTTCTGCTGTCAGGCAGAAAAGATAAATCATGGTGGTCCAGTATGCTGGATAGCACTGACGGCATCACTTGTTCTCCTGAACCTTGCACTGTAAAATCCGCACCCGCTTTTTGTGCGTGCTGGGGGCAGAGGTTCACATAATTGCCCCCCAGCCCAACCGGGCTCCCGGGAATGACCTCCTTCACAATGCGGATCGCTTCAAATACCCCGGGATACCAGTAAGTCATCATGGATGTAACCAGCACGAGAGACGGTTCGGGATGACTCTCAAGGGCTTCTCTGAAGAGCTTGGGCGTAATGCCATAGCAGTGGTACCTTTTGGGGATATGTCGCAAGGGCTCCGGTTTGGGAATAACCATTTTGGGAAATTTACCGTGCCCTGAGGATTTTCGTCGGGGAATGAATATGCCGGGTTCATGCTCGATTCTTGGATGAAGGGGATTGAGACAGTCAATCATACGAACGTCATACCCGTTGCAGCGCAGGAAAGAAGCAATAGAAAGAAGCCCCAGCGGTTTGATCCAGAAATCATAGGCAGCGAAGTCATAAATCCAAGGATTTATCAGTAATATATTTTTTTTCATGGTAATCTGTGTATCACCCGTCGGAAGTCTGCGCCATGTGTATGGTACCATATTTCCGATAAAAAAACTTGAAGCAGGAAATGATTGTTGGTAAAAGATACTATTACAAAATGGAGCTATAGGAAGCGTGCGATCGGTCGTACAGAGAGTTGATAGCGCCAGTGTCAGTATCAATGGCAATGTGGCGGCATCCATTGGCAACGGATTGGTTGTTTTCCTTGGCGTTGAAAAAGGAGATACAGAAACGGATGCAGAGCACCTCCTTGAAAAGATAGTCAATCTTCGCATATTCGAGGACAAGGCGGGAAAAATGAACCATTCCGTGGTTGAGATGTCGGGAGAGATGCTCGTTGTTTCACAGTTTACGCTTCTTAGTGATTCGGCGAAGGGAAGGAGACCATCCTTTGTTCGCGCCGAAGAGCCTGTAAAGGCCAGGTTACTGTATGAGTATTTTTTAAGAAACGCAGTCGGAAGGGTCAGGCGCGTTGCAACGGGAGAATTTCAAGCCATTATGAAAGTTGCATTGGTAAATGACGGCCCGGTAACCATTTTGATGGACAGCAGAAGACGTACTGTGGAAGCTGGTTCATGACTTCTGATATTCGCATAGACAAGGAAGGCGTCTGGCATTATAAGGATGCAGAGATGATCAGGAAGGATATCGTCGCGCTTTTGTCACAAAATCTTACCCGTGACGCGGCGGGAAACTACCTGGTCGAAATGAATGAAGAGCGGTGCCAGGTAGCAGTGGAGGATACCCCTTTCGTCGTACGGAACGTATCTCTTATTCAGAACCATGATAAGGAATATTTTTCAATTATCCTCTCTGATGAGAGCGTTGAAGAACTGGATCTTGAGAGCCTTCGTGTTTCCGACGTCCATGTCCTGTATTGCACCGTTAAAAACCGCAAATTTTCCGCCCGCTTTTCACGTCCTGCTTATTACCAGATGGCGAAACACATAGTACACGATAACACGAATGACGCCTATGTTGTTGCCGTGAATGGACGTCCTTATCGTATTGAGCATATAAACGGAGGAATCTATGCTGGATGATAATGTAAAAGTGGCTCTCACTTTTGATGATCTGCTCCTGGTGCCGGCAGAGTCAACGGTCATGCCCAAGGAGACGGAGACGGCAACGCTGTTGACCAATTCCATTGGCCTCAATATACCGATCATCAGCGCCGCCATGGACACGGTGACGGAATCCAGCACGGCCATATGTCTGGCACAGGAAGGCGGCATTGGCATCATACATCGCAACATGAGCATCGAACGGCAGAGCATCGAGGTTGACAAGGTAAAGAAATCAGAGAGCGGAATGATCGTCGATCCCATAACCATTGAGCCCGAGAAGAAAGTGCAAGCTGCCCTTGAGCTGATGCATAAGTATAAAATATCCGGTGTTCCCGTTGTTAAAAACCGTAAGCTCGTGGGAATACTGACAAACCGCGATCTCAGGTTTGAAACAAACATTGATCAGCCCGTCGCCAACGTCATGACCAAGGAGAATCTGGTTACCGTATCATCCACCATCTCTCTTGAAGACTCAAAGACGCTGCTTCATAAGCATCGCATCGAAAAGCTTCTGGTGGTTGACGCCGATTTCAATCTCAAGGGATTGATCACGATCAAGGATATCGAAAAAATTAAAAAATACCCCCATGCCTGCAAGGACCCTCTGGGGAGATTACGGGTAGGCGCCGCCGTCGGCATACTGGACAGGGAAGAAAGAATAGATGCGCTGCTTGCCGCGGGCGCCGATGTTATCGTCATTGACACTTCTCATGGACATTCGCGCACCGTTCTGGATGCCATACGGGATACCAAGAGGAATTTTCCCAAATGCGAACTTATTGCCGGCAACGTGGCAACGGCTGAAGGGACAAAGGCCTTGATCGACGCAGGTGTGGATGCTGTCAAGGTCGGTGTCGGGCCCGGTTCGATATGCACCACCCGTGTCATTGCCGGTATCGGGGTTCCCCAGATGAGCGCTATCAGAGATTCCTTTAAAATCGCCTCACAGCGTAATATTCCCTTAATAGCCGATGGCGGCATCAAGTTTTCCGGTGATATTGTGAAGGCAATCGCGGCAGGTGCGCATGTCGTCATGATTGGCGGTCTTTTCGCCGGCACGGAGGAAAGCCCCGGGGAAACAATTCTCTTTCAGGGAAGAAGCTATAAGGTATACCGGGGAATGGGATCGCTGGAAGCAATGAAAGCCGGCAGCAGGGACAGGTATTACCAGGACGATATTGAAAGCAGCCTGAAACTCGTGCCTGAAGGAATCGAGGGCAGGGTGCCTTTTCGAGGTTCCTTATCGGCAAGTATCCATCAACTGGTCGGCGGTTTAAAAGCAGGCATGGGATATGTCGGATGCGCAACGATAACGGAATTGCGAGAAAAAACAAAGTTTGTCCGCATCACTTCCGCCGGATTGCGGGAAAGCCATGTGCACGATGTCATCATTACCAAAGAAGCGCCGAACTACTGGCTCGACTGATCGCGAGAACCCCCTTTGTGACAATGAAACACGCCGATTTTGTTCATCTCCATTTGCATACCCAGTATAGTCTCCTGGACGGTACTGTACGCATGGAAGACCTCTTCAAGAAAGCCAAGGAATACAAAATGCCGGCGATTGCCATGACCGACCATGGCAATATGTTTGGCGCCATCGATTTCTTCCAGCATGCCTACAAATACGGTATTAAGCCCATCATCGGGTGTGAAATCTATGTGGCCCCCAAGAGTCGCCTGGATAAAACGAGCGAAAATATACGAGAGGCAACGCGACACCTCGTACTTCTTGCTAAAAATATGCAGGGATACAAGAATCTGATGAAGCTTACCACTGCCGGCTATCTCGAAGGGTTTTATTACCGTCCCCGCGTTGATAAGGAAATCCTGAGACAGCACCATGAAGGCCTCATAGCGATGAGCGCCTGCCTCCACGGCGAAATAGCCGACCAATTGCTAAAAGGTAACAGCGAGCATGCGAGAAAAACAGCCGCCGAATATCGTGATATTTTTGGAGGGGAGGGCAATTTTTATCTTGAAATCATGGAAAACGGCATGCCTGAACAGAAAAAGGCAAACCTCGGCCTGATGGAAATCAGCAAAGGACTTTCCATCCCGCTGGTTGCCACAAATGACTGTCACTACCTGAACCGGGATGATGCCGAGGCCCATGAGGTGCTTCTCTGTATCCAGACCGGAAAGACGATCGATGACCAGGACCGGATGCGTTTTGCCACGGATCAGTTCTACCTGCGCTCTCCGGATGATATGAAGCAGTTATTTAATTATTGCCCTGAAGCAATTGAAAATACGATAAATATAGCTGAACGCTGTAACCTGACACTGGACTTTGGCAGTTTCTTCCTTCCTCACTTTGAGATCGATCCGGAGGAAACACTGGATGAGCGGCTGAAGAAGGCTGCCGAACGGGGACTCCGGGAATTAATGCCCAGCATTCTCAAGGATGGAGGTTCTGACCTTCAAGAGAAATATGAACAGCGCCTGCACCGGGAACTGGAAATTATCAGGTCCATGGGTTTTGCCGGATATTTTTTGATCGTCTCCGATTTTGTCAGTTATGCCAAGCAAAAGGATATTCCCGTCGGTCCCGGACGCGGTTCTGCTGCCGGCAGCCTTGTTGCGTACGCCACAGGAATTACCGAAATTGATCCCATCCGTTACAGTCTTTTCTTCGAGCGATTCCTTAATCCCGATCGAATAAGCATGCCCGATATAGACATCGATTTCTGCCCCGAGGGCCGGGATGAGATAATCCGATACGTTACCGAGAAATATGGCAGCGATAAGGTTGCCCAGATAATCACTTTCGGCAAGATGCAGGCAAGGGCCGTTATCAGAGACGTGGGCAGAGCCATGAATATCTCGTACGGAGAAGTAGATAGTATTGCCAAGATGATACCAAGCATTCTTAATATATCGCTTGATGACGCCATTAAAAAAGAACCCCGCCTTCAGGAAGAAGAAAAGAAAAACCCAAGGATTAAGAAACTTCTTGATCTGTCACGGGCGCTGGAAGGCCTGAACCGTCACGCATCTACCCATGCAGCCGGCGTGGTCATTTCGGATGTGCCCCTGGTGGAGAGAGTGCCCCTCTGTGCGCCCAATAAAGACGTTGTTACTCAGTACCCGATGAATGACATCCAGAAATTGGGACTGACAAAATTTGATTTCCTTGGTTTGAAAACCCTTACGGTCATAAAAAATACACTCCTTTTCATACAGCAAAACCGTAAGGAAGAGCTTGATATAAAGAACCTTTCGCTCGATGATTCCAAGACATATCATTTACTTTCACGAGGAGACACAGACGGTGTATTCCAACTGGAAAGTGCTGGTATGAAAGATATATTGCTCCGCATGAAGCCGGATCGTATCGAGGATGTTATCGCTCTTATTGCTCTTTACCGTCCCGGACCCATGAACATGGTGCCTGAATTCATTTTGCGCAAGCAAGGAAAGACAAAGATTTCCTACGAAGCACCGGAACTGGAAGCGATATTAAAGGAAACCTACGGGGTAATTCTTTACCAGGAACAGGTGATGCAGATAGCCGTAACCATCGGCAACTACTCTATGGCGGAAGCGGATACCCTACGGAAGGTTATGGGCAAGAAAAAACCTTCTGAGATGGAAAAGGAAAAACCGAAATTTCTGGAAGGCGCAAAAAAGAATAAAATTCCCGAGGCAAAGACCCGGAAGATATGGGAGCAGATGGAGACATTTGCGGAATACGGCTTCAACAAGTCGCACAGCACTGCCTATGCGATGATCTCCTACCAGACCGCCTACCTCAAGGCCCATTATCCCGTTGAGTTCATGGCGGCACTACTCACCAGTGAAAAGGACAACCGGGATAAAATCATTAAGCATATCAGCGGCTGCAAAGATATGGGGATTGACGTTCTGCCTCCCGACATCAATGAATCGCTCAGTGACTTCAGCGTGAGCGGCGACAGGATACGGTTCGGGCTTGCAGCGGTAAAGAATGTGGGGGTCGGCGCTATAGAAACAATTATCACCGCGCGGGACAAGGCAGGGAAATTTCAATCCTTTTATGATTTTTGCAGCCGTGTGGATATGCGAAAGGTCAATAAACGGGTAATTGAAAGCCTTATTAAATGCGGCGCTTTTGATGCAACTGGTCACAACAGACGCCAATTGATGGCGTCATGCGAAGAAATTATCGAGGAGATGCAAAAACGTCGCAAAGAAGAATCCAATGGACAGAGCAGTCTTTTCGACTTTTCTCGTAGTGCTTCAAGCGGATCGGACAGGCAGAATGATATACATTCAAAATATTATCATAAAATTCCCGACATTCCCGAATGGGATCACAAGGAGCTCCTCGGATACGAGAAGGAAACTCTGGGATTTTACATAACCGGCCATCCACTTCTTCGGTATGTTGACAGACTGGCCATGGTAGCCAATACCGATACTACCAGTATATCAGGTAAAATAGACAAGGAAAACGTTATATTCGGAGGTGTCGTAAGCAGCCTTCGGGAGGTAACGACAAAAAGAAAAGATATTATGGCCTATGCGACTATTGAAGATCTCAAAGGATCGATAACAGTCATCGTGTTTGCCGAGCTTTATAAAAAGTCCTATGTTTTACTGCATGCTGAAGAACCGATCCTGATACAGGGAACGTTGGATGCGGCTGAAGACAGTGCCAAGGTAATCGCCTCAGCGATAAGCCCATTGGCGGCCTCGGAAGATCAAGCATTTAGTGCCGTGCATTTTACCGTGGATACCGCAAAGGCGACTGTTTCCGACATTGAATCGCTTTATTCTCTTTTTAAGCAGTACCATGGGATTTATGACGGGTACATCCACTTGGTAAACGGGAAAAGTGAGACGGTCGTTTTTCTGGGCAATGACTCGAAAATAAATATTTCTCCAACTGTAAAAAAAGAGGCTGACCACATACTTGGGGCTGGCTCCACTCGTTTCCAGTAAAACCAAAAGTCTCCGTGCATTAAAGTTTACATAACATATCTTATATGACAATTCTCTGGGGCCACCTATTTATTAAAGTCCTTCATCAGATAATTTCTTGATGAGCTGCGTTTGCTTGTCTGTAAGTTTCCGGGGAATATCAACCAGAATTTTTACGTACTGATCACCCTTCGCTTCACCCTTCAGTCCGTGAACACCGTACCCCTTCATCCGAATCTTAGTATTATTCTGCGTACCTGCCGGAATCTTGATTCTTTTAGCTGCGCCTTCAAGAACGGGCACTTCTATGGTTGTTCCGATGACAGCCTGACTATAAGTAATCGTCTTATCGACATACACGTCGTTGCCGTCCCGGGCGTAAATCGGATGTGGGAGCACCGTAATGTTCAGGTACAAATCCCCAGGAGGTCCACCGTTTATACCGGCGCCACCTTTTCCAGCCAGCCTCAATTTTTTCCCGGAATTAATTCCAGGAGGGACCTTGATACTAACTTCGTCTACACTCTCCTCTTTCTGCAGTGCAAGCTTCTTTTCAGCCCCAAAAACTGATTCCTCCAGTGTTATCGAAAGATTATATTGAAGATCGTTGCCCTGTTGCGGCATATTCCTGAGATGCTGCTGATGAGCTCCGCCGCCGAAAAGATCAGCAAAAGGATCCATGCCGCCATGGCTTGAATAGGTTTTTCTCTTGGCACCGCCTCGAAATCCTCCCCCCCCGAAGCCCAAATCCCGCAGTATCTCATTGAGATCAAAACCTCGAAATATATCCTCCTGGCTGTATTGCCGGCTAAAGTTATCAGATCCGAAATTATCATATTGTTGGCGTTTTTCCGGATTGCTGAGAACTGCGTAAGCCTCACTGATTTTTTTGAATTTTTCACCCGCTTCTTTATTGCCGGGATTTTTATCCGGGTGGAATTTCAAGGCGAGCTTTCGGTAGGCTTTCTTTATTGCCTCCGGCGTGGCATTTTTATCGACCCCTAATACCTTATAATAATCTTCAGCCATAATAGTTCTCACCGATAGTAAACTTAATAACTGCCTTGATATATATGTAGTAACTGCCTTTAATTTATCAAGATTACCAGTGTTCCGTAATCCACCAGAAATCATTGTTTTCTACAGGGTCATCGTATCGCATGGCGCCGCCGACGATGATTTCCTTTGCCATATCCACCTCATTGTTTTCATGGATTAATCTATCAACAGTCATGACAATACCGATAATAAAGCCGTGTTTGGAGACGGCATGCCGGCTGTAGGCGCTGCACGTGGGATACATGCCGCACCGGTCCCCATCCACCGGAGAAATATATCTGCTGAAGAGGCTGGCACCTTGGTACATAAGGTAAGCGGGCAGCGACAAGTCCGTTAAAGAACCGGATGCAACGCTCCTTATAGATTGGTTAAAGTTCCAAGGCTCAAACTCTCCTGCTTCAGCGATTCCGGCAGGCATACTATTGCCAATAGTAATTAACAGAAATAGTATTAAATATATTCTCATATTACAGCTAATATTTAATAGAATACATGAGATAATAATCGGAGCTTTTTTCATCACGATAAAGGGAGATGCCACCCTCCGCTTTCACTTTATTCAGGAAATCATCTTTTACCCGCCGGTTATATTTATGGGCGCTGCCGACCGCGCTGTAGATATTGCCAGTGTACCATCCCAGCTCAAAGAAGGCAACAATGCCGCCGGCTACAGCGTTGTCGTGATTGAAGAGTTCGACAGACGCCCATATGAATGAAGTGTTGAGAAGGAAGGCGACAAGGGCATCACGAGGCCTCTCTGTGTAAAGATGTCCGGCGCCGGGAAGCATGGCAGCAAGCGTCCCCGCAACGGCAGGCGACTTCCGAGGGAGATAAGCGATCTCTCCCATCTCTGTGTAAAAGCGATTGGCGGAATCATAAAGGGGGCTCTTCCCAGGAATCTTTGAGAACAGGTTCTTCGCCCCTTCCCAGTCATCCATTTCGACCAGAATAAGTGCCATCTGGTAAATCGCTCTGTCGTAATCATGTCCGGATGGAAACTTTGACAGCTTATCGAAGGTTAAGAAGGCCTCGTCGTAGCGCTTAAGCTGTTTCTCCGCATTGCCTCGCATATAAAGGGCCTCGGATGTGAGAGAGCTGCCTGGATAATCGGAGATGAATTTCTTGAAGAGTTCCGCAGCTTCCTGCCATTTTTGCGCCCGGTAATAACTTTCCGCAATCCTGAAAACAGCATTTTCAACCGGTTTTTCCCGGGGATAAAGGAAGATATAACGCTTATATTCTCCGATAGCGCGGTAATAGTCCCCTTCATCAAAAAGCTTCTCTGCAAATGCGAACTGCTTTTCTGCATCGTCCTTTCCAGTCCCTCTTGCCTCCCTGAGGGCACAGATTTGCGAAAGAATCAAAAGAACGAACACCAATAAGAAGGTCAGTCTGGGCATAATCCCTCAAGGAAAGATTGGTTCATCAACCGATGGTTGATATCTTCCTTCTCAAAAGCAACTCTTGGGAGGGATCGGTATTTTTCGCAAGCGCTTTCTGGTAGTATTCCTTCGCCTTTACGGGATTTTTAAGGGCCTCGTAAATACGTGCTGCATTCCGATAATTCATTCCCTCGAACTGGCTGCTTCCCGAGCTCGTAAGGGCACTCTCGTAGGCAGAAAGGGCATTTTTATAATCCTGTTTCGCTTCGAAACAATAACCCAGGCCGCTGTAGGCAAGGGTGATGAACTGGTTGTCTGAGGGGACCTTCTTCAGGAATTCCCGGTAGGAACCGATTGCCGCATCCATGTCACTCAAATTATAATACAGGTTCCCCAGAAGATAGGATGAGATGACTGCCGCCTTGCTGCGGGGATATTTCGTGATAACGTCCCGGTAAATTTTAATGATGTCTTTCCGGTCCATTGTTCCCTTCATGCCGGCGGTTAGTCCCTTGTCATAAAGGGTCAGGGCTCTTTTTTCATAATCACTGCTGTAGAGGTACCACCCAGAGAATCCAACAATTATCAGCCCAAGAATCCCAGCCAGAATGTAGGCTTGAAACCTATTCTCGACAAAGTATCTCATTGCTCGTTCAAAAAAAATACGGAATGGGTCCGGTTTATTGACAATATCATCTTTTCTTGCCGCCATTGACAATTCCTCCTGTAATCATGATCGGCTGTACGGTTTCAGTTTCTCGATAATCTCCATCGGAAACCGGGTAACCTTCCCTTGCCCGTTTGTAAAGGCATGAACGGTATGTCCCTCCACGAGCACCTTCTCTTTCTTTTCATCCCATATAGTGGAAATGAATTTCAGACTCGCCCTTCTCACGTAGTCAATCTCTGTTTCCACGAGCAGAATCTGATCATATCTGGCCGATGCCAGATAGTGACAATTGACTTCCGTGAGCGGAAGATAGTAGCCCTGCTGAGATAGACTCGCATACACAAGGCCTATCTCGCGGAGTAGCTCCGCGCGTCCGAGTTCAAACCATTTAATATAGTTGGTATGATATACGATACCCATGGCATCGGTGTCTGCATAGATTACTCGTACTTTAGCGATATTTTTCAACGAAATTCCTCAAGTCATTGATAAAAATATTCATCAGCAAGTGCCCAGGCGAAACAAGGATGCCGGAAGCCTGCGCCGCTGATTCCCCAAAGGGCTGCCCGGCGCCGAGGTTTTCTTTCTTAATGGAAGACAGCACGGCAAAGGGACTGGGGTCCTTGGCGTGGTTCATGAGGCTGACGGGCGTGGGATGATCGCTGAGTACCATTATCCGCATGGGCGTCAATCCATCCATGCCCTTCAGCGCCGTACCGACCACCTTTTTGTCGAAATCTTCGATAGCGCGAACCTTTCCCTCTACATTTCCCTCGTGTCCCATTTCATCGGGAGCCTCCACGTGCAGGAAAACAAAATCAAGAGTTTTCAGGGCCTCCAAGGCTTTCTGGGCTTTTCCCACGTAGTTCGTATCCGTGTATCCGGTGGCGCCTTCCACGCGGAGGACTTCAAGGCCTGCATAGATGCCGATGCCGTTCAGAAGATCCACCGCTGATATCATCCCACCCCGGAACTTATACTTATCGGTGACGGGTAAAATATTCGGCGCCCTGCCCTGCCCCCAGAGCCAGATGGAGTTGGCAACTTTTTTCCTCTGATAACTGCGGGCCTTGTTCACGGGATGATTCCGCAGAATGCCTTCAGCATCCCGCGTCAGTTGCGAGATATTGTCCGCTCCTTCTCCCCGGGGCAGATACTCGCGGATTGCTCGGCCGGTAATATCATGCGGAGGTGTGGTTACCGAACCTGCCTTGCCACTCCTCCATACCAGAAGATGGCGGTAGCCGACGCCGGGATAGAACTGAAACTCCTCCGATCCCAAATGCATTTCTATATCTGCAATAATCCTTCCGGCTTCCTCGGATGAAATGTGGCCCGCGGTGAAATCCTCCATAATGGAGTGATCATCTCCACCCAGTGTTATGAGGTTGCACCTGAAGGCCACATCATCGGGGCCAAGTTTCACCTGCATGTTGGCCGCCTCAAGAGGGCCGCGACCCGAGTAAATCTTACTCGCGTCATACCCGAGTACGGTCAGGTTTGCTATGTCACTCCCCGGAGCGAGACCGTCAGCGGCCGTGTCTATCAATCCCAGCGTCCCCTCACCCGCAATGCGATCCATATGGGGGGTATGAGCATATTCCAGGGGGGTTTTGTTGCCCAATATTTCGAGCGGATAATCGGCAATGCCGTCGCCAAGCAGTATCAGATATTTCATCAAAGTTTGTCGTCCTCAATCCGTATCACCACGGTCTTATCAAGAACCACGTCGAGTTTGTCGATCTCCTGAAGGGCATTTTTTACGTCTCGTTCCCGCGACCGATAAGTGGTTATGACCACGGGAACGGCCCCGCTTTCCTTTCTGCCCTTCTGGATCACTGCAGCGATGCTGATGTCGTTTGCCCCCAGGATGCCCGATATACGGGAAAGCACGCCGGGTCGATCCACCGCGGAAAACCGGAAGTAATAACTGCTGACCATGTCATCCACGGGCATCAGCGTTATGTCCCGGACAAGGTCTTCCCGAAGAAATCGCGCGGGAAGACAGCCGGAGACCCCTTTTATGATCTGTCTCGATATGTCCATAAGATCACCCACAACTGCACTTGCCGTCGGCATCATTCCGGCACCCTGCCCGTAAAGAAAAATTGATCCCGAGGCGTCGCCGATGATATGAAACGCATTATAATTACTATTTACGTTTGCCAGCAGGTGATCCAGAGGTATCATGGTAGGGTGTATTCTCGCCTCGACAGTCTCACCTCTTGCAATCGCAATCGCCAATAGCTTGATTCGGTAGTTCAGCTCTCGGGCAAATTCGATATCCAGTCGGCTGATACTTGAGATTCCCTCACGGTAAATATCCTTCAGGTTGACTTTTTTTCCATACGACAGGGACAGTACGATGGCGAGTTTGTGGGCGGTATCAATCCCTTCGATGTCGAACGTTGGGTCGGCTTCGGCAAAACCCAGGGCTTGCGCCTCCTTCAAAACTGCATCGAAAGGCTTCCCCTCATCGGTCATTTTCGTGAGGATAAAGTTTGCCGTCCCATTCATGATGCCGAATAGGGACTTTATGCTGTTTCCGGCGAGACTTTCTCTGATAGTCTTGATAACCGGAATAGTGCCTCCCACACTCGCTTCGAAACCGATATTCACTTCCTGCGCTTCGGCTTCCCGGAATATCTCATCCCCATGGGTGGCGAGCAGCGCCTTGTTGGCCGTGACCACGTGTTTCCTGTTGCGCATGGCCTCCAGGATAAAGGAACGCGCAGGTTCGTAGCCACCCATCAGTTCGACAACAATCTCGATATCCGGATCACTCAGTATCGTTTGGGCATCCGTCGTGAGCATCTCTCTCCGGACGGAGACAACCCGTGGCGTGGTTATGTCGAGGTCTGCTATTTTCCGTAAGACGAGCCGCGCCCCCAGCCTGCCGGCGATAAGCTCTCCGTTATCCTCGATCAGTTTTACTACCCCAGCGCCTATGGTGCCAAAGCCTATCAGGCCCACCGATATTTCTCTCATGATGCCATGCCTCACAGCGGAAATCCGGCAGCGAACGAATCCCTGTTGCTTGCAGGGGTAAGCGGGCGACTGCCGATGGTTTAATCCCTTAAGGATCGAAGATTCTCTGTAGCCATCGTGGGAATCTTTGATTTACTTCAATATAATCGATTATAGTGAATGTTGTTTGTATATCAGTTCAGGCGAATTTGTCAAAATAAATTCCTCTTTATATTAACCGGCATAATAACCGGCGGCATTCATAGGAAACCATAAAAGCTATATGCAATTCTAACATCATTGAGAAAATACGGTTAAAATGATATAGGCAGCAACGGTTGTCTATAAATCGGATGCAAGTCAGCGATGTTTTAATAAATTCTCCAGACAACATAGAAAGTCATGTCAGATGACGGGTGTAATCTTATCAGGCGGCAAAAATACGAGGATGGGCACGAACAAGGCCTTCCTTGAATTTAACGGCGAGCGGCTGATCGACCGGACTATCAGTATTTTCAAGGAGATTTTCGATGAAATTATTGTCGTTACCAATGAGCCTCTTTCCTACCTTAATCTGGATGTAACGATCGTCAGCGATGTTATTAAGGGGAAAGGCGCCTTGGGGGGCGTCTATTCCGGAATATTCTATGCCTCTTCCGATCATGTTTTCATCACTGCCTGCGACCTGCCGTTTCTGAACACATCATTTATCGAGTATATGATGGGGAGCATCGAACACTACGATATAATCGTTCCGGAAAAGAGAGTTGAGCTGTCAGGACAGATGGAGCTGCTCATGGAGCCGCTGCACGCCATCTATTCAAAGAACTGTCTGCCTACGATCAAGAATCTTCTCTCAAAAGACAAACTAAAGATAACGGGTATCTATAAAGGATTAAAGGTCAAAATAATTCCGGAGAAAACGGTGAAAGAGTTTGACCACTGCGAACGTATGTTTATCAACGTTAATACGAAAGAGGATCTTGCGCGGATCAAAGATAATCCGCAAGAAACCGCCCGATAGAAAAAGGAGACCAAGTGTGCCGAAGGTTGATGATTATCTGAATGCCCGCAGCATTGCCCGTGAGAAGCTGCTGACGAAAAATCCCGATGTAGTATGCCTGAATGCAGGAGGGGCATGGAGTTCCGCCGACGGCGGAAAGAAAATCGTAGTGAACTTTTTGAATCGAGAAGTCGGAATTACCTGGCCGGCAGGGGAGGTATCCTACACCGACAACGGTACGGAACCGGCGCTTCAGGAACAGATACTTATTTTACATTACCTTGCAAATGCATCGGAAAAGCCCTTGCGTGGTCAGTTGATCACTTTCCGCGAAATTCCCTCCGGCGAATTTTACTACGAGCCCTTCTGCAAGCGGGCTCAGATACCCATGGTAGCGGCGTTCGGAACAGCGCCGGAAAAACTCTGGAGCGTCGGGGAAAAGCTGGACGGCAGGAAGGGGAACGTGGGCGACGTGTCGATGATTTTTCCCCTATTTCCCAAGGTTCCCATAACCCTGGTGTTGTGGCGGGGAGACGAGGAGTTCCCCCCGGACGGCAACATCCTGTTCGATGCGGGCATCTCCGATCTTTTCAATGCGGAAGACGTGGCATTCCTCTCGGGAGCGATCATCTACCGTTTGATCTTTCTGGCGAAGGCGTAAGCAGTTTCAGCAGCCTATATGCTTTCCCCGCAGTTTACCAGGTCCGTCGCTTTCGGCAGTAAAACGCAAAAAGTCGTTCCCTTGCCCTCCGTGCTTTCCACGGAAATCGTCCCCAGGTGTGCGTCAACGATGCTTTTGACGATGGAGAGCCCCAGACCGGTTCCGATGATCTGGCGGGTCTCCGTAGATTTTACCCGGTAAAACTTGTCGAAGATATGCGAAATATCTTCGTTCTTGATGCCGATACCCGTATCTATGACGGAGACCTTCACAAACCCGAGGTGATCGTCGAGAAAAATCGATACAGTTCCCCCGTCGGGCGTATATTTGATGGCATTGGAAACAAGGTTGGTAAAGATGCCTTCCATACTGTTGCGGTCGGCCTGAATTATGGAAGAGCTTCCCGGCGGTACGAACTCTAACCGGATTTGTTTCTCCGTAGCGTCTGCTCTCATCATTTCCACCACGCGGGAAATAATCTCGGCGAGAGACAGCGGTTCCTTGTATTGGATCATTTTTCCCGCTTCTATCTTGGAAAGATCCAAGAGGTCTTTAATCAGGGTCAGGACGCCTCTTGTTCTTTCTTTGGCGCGGGTTATAAGCTGCTTCTGCTTTTCGTTCAACTCACCTGCCATACTGCCGATGATGACATTCAATTGCTGCTCCACCGTAGCGATGGGTGCGCGAAGCTCATGGGCCACCATGGCGATGAACTCCGATTTCATCTTCTCGAGTTCTTTCAGAGGACTGATATCCTGCAAAACAGTGACCGTCCCCATGATCTCGTCCAGATCATTGTGGACCGGCGCCGTATGGGCACGGAGAAACATTTCCCCGATTTCACCGAGGCTCAGTTCCTGGGAAATGGACGTGTAGGCGCTGTCTTTCACTTTGATACAATCCTCAATCGTTTTTGACAATTCCCGGTGAAGAGTAGATTGCGAGATATAATTGCCCATCAGGTGCGTTTCGGGGATCTCAAGCATACGACAGGCGGCAGGGTTCGCAAGGACAATGCAGCCGTCCCGGTCGCACACCAGGATACCGTCGCCCATGCAATTCATGATCGTTTTGACCCGCGACTTCTCCGTTGCCACATCCCGCAGGGAGCGTTCGCGCTCCCTGCGCAAGAACTCCGCCTCCTTCTGCAGCATTCTTCGTTCCAGGGCTCTTTTCACAACAATGCGCAGTTGGTCCGGCGTGAAGGGCTTGGCGATAAAATCGTAGGCGCCTTTTTTCATTGCCTCCACAGCGGATTCAACGGTGGCGTAGCCCGTAACCACGATGACGAGAAGGGTCTCGTCCAGAAGCCGGATTTTCTCCAGGACCTCCATCCCGCTCATCCCGGGCATCATCAAATCAAGGAGGATAAGGTCGAATGCCTGGGGAGATTTCGCAAGTTCGGTAAGTCCTGCCGCTCCATTTTCCGCAGAAACGACGGAGCAGCCGTTTTTGGACAGAATGCGCGTGCACCCGTCCCTCATGATCCGTTCATCATCAATAACCAGGATTATTACCTGATCCCCCATGATTCCACCTTCAGGAGGCAAAGCGCCGGAGGGTCTGCTTCTGCCAATAGTAGTGATTACTGCCGGGAAAGAAGAATTTCAATCCGTTTTACCAGTTCTACCGGTTCAACCGGTTTATCTATGTAATCATCAGCCTCGGTCTCCATCCCCATCTGGTGGCTGTAACGAGTGGTAGAGATGTGAGATACCACTGCCGTCAACAGCAAGACAGGGATATCGCAGAGAACGGGATCTGCCTTCAGCTCCTTGCAAACCGTGTACCCGTCTTTATCGGGCATCATGACGTCCAGCACAATGAGGTCCGGTTTTTCTGATTTTGCCTTCGCAAGTCCTTCGACGCCGCCATAGGCGGCAATAACGTCATAACTTTTGGATTTCAAAATCATTGATGTCGCTTCGACGAGATCCGGATCATCGTCAACTACTAAAATCTTTTTTGCCATGGTAATCCTCCCTTTGGAACATAATACCCTATCGTCTGAAAATACGCATGCTCTTTCCGTTTACCCGCCGCTCACGCCCGACAATGCCCGTACTTTTGCTTCAAGCTGGCTCAAGCGAAAATGCATCAAATCAATGGCTCGCGCAGGACACTCCGCAACACAGGTGCCACATCCCTTACATTGTCCCACATCTATCTCAGCTTCCCCCCGTAAATTTATCATAGGGACTTCATAGGGACAAACACGAACACAGGTCAAGCAGGCTGCGCAGCGTTCACCCGAAACAACAGCCACAACTCCGCCTACGAGAAGCGAATCGCGGGAGAGGATCGTGGCAGAACGGGCAGCCGCCGCTTCCGCCTGGGCGATTGTTTCGTTCATCGTTTTCGGATAATGCGTCATACCGCACAGATAAAGGCCGTCGCCGGCAAAATCCACCGGGCGGAGTTTCATGTGCGCCTCAAGGAAAAAGCCCTCCGAACTCCGGGGGAATTTGAAGATGTTCGCAATCTCTTTGCTATCCTCCTGAGGAACAATTGCCTGGGAAAGCACAAGGAGGTCGGGCGTTAACAGAAGCGGCATGCGAAGCGCAGGATCCCTTACCTCAACCGAAAGCATTCCCTCAGAGAATGCAACTGTGGGCTTATGCAGGTCATCGAAACGGACGAACAGGATACCCTTCTTTCTTGCCTGGGTATAGATGCTTTCCTTGAAACCGTAGGTCCTCATATCCCGATGGAGGATGGTCACGGAAAGGTCGGGATTCAGCTCCTTCACCTTCAGGGCATGCTTGAGCGCCAGTGTACAGCAAAGGCGACTGCAATAAAAAGGGACAGAGGGATCGTCATCCCAGGGACCTGCGCACTGGATCATGACGAGGGATTGCGCTTCGGCGATGCTTTTATCCCCCGTGGCAATCATGGTTTCCAGATCCATCTGGGTAATGACCCGCTTGTCATCGCCGAGGCGGTAGCTCTTTCCCCGATATTCCCTGCCGCCGGTTGCAATAATCGTGGTCCCATGTTCTATAATCATCTGCCGGGGGCCATCCACTTCACTTGCCTTTGTCTGAAAGTTTCCCATCGAGCCGGAATGTTCTCCCACCCGGTAGCCGGTCAGCACCTGTATATGTGGATGTGTTTCCACGCGGGTGATCAAATCCGTTAAAAAGAGCTGTGGATCTCCCCCTTCCGCACTAAAATGAATTTGCCTGAGTGTGCCGCCGAGCACCTTCTCCCGTTCGAGTAAATACACAAAAAACCCCTGATCTGCCAGGTTTAACGCGCTCGTCATTCCGGCCAAACCGCCTCCCACAACGAGACACTTATTGATCAGACTCCGTTCCGTACGGTGAAGCGGCTCGAGATTGGATGCGCAGGCAACAGCCATCATTATGAGGTGTTTTGCCTTTTCCGTAGCTTCTTCATTTCTTCCCATATGCACCCAGGAGCATTGATCTCGGATGTTTGCCATCTCAAAAAGATAGGGGTTGATACCCACTTCCTGCATCGTTTCGCGGAACAGCGGCTCATGAGTGCGGGGCGAGCAGGAGGCAACGACCAGCCGGTTTAAGCTCAACTCCGTCATTCGCTTCTGGATCAGCATCAGGGAGTCTGCGGAACAGGTGTAGGTTGTGTTCTCCGCATGGACAACGCCGGGAAGGGAGGATACTTGGTTTACAAGGCTCTTTACATCAACCGTCCCGGCAATATTTGAGCCGCAACTGCAAACAAAGACCCCTATTCTCGTCTCCTGCCCTGCGGGGCATTCCTTCTCGGGAGGATAATCTTTTTTACGGACCAGCGATCCGCGGGATTCTCCCAGCAGGGCCAGTGCTTTTGCCGCCGCGCCGCTCGCTTCAGTGACACTATCCGGAATGTCTTTCGGCGCGACAAAAGTGCCGCATGCGTAAATACCGGAACGGCTCGTATCGAGTGGCGAGAAGTCGCGGGTCGAGCAAAATTGATGAGCGTTGAGTTCGATGCCTGCGATTTCCGCCAATTCCCCTATGCGGGAAGGCGGGGACATGCCGATACTCAGTATGACCATATCCATTCGTTCTTCACGGATGGCCGGATCTTCGCTCCCGTTGCGATAGCGAATAAGAATTTCCCTTGTCAGCGGATCTTCTTCCAGAGCGGAAATCCTGCAAGGTATGTAGCGTATGCCTTTTTCCTTCCCTCTCTCGTAATAGGCGTCGAACCCCTTGCTGAACGCTCGCATGTCCATCTGAAAAACGGAGCATTTCACGTCCGGTATATGCTCCATGGCCAGCATCGCTTCTTTCGTGGCGTACATGCAGCACACGGAGCTGCAGTAGTCATGGTCCTTGTCGCGGGAAC
>CAZTLA010000033.1:0-21426 GCA_964614365.1 uncultured Syntrophales bacterium
TTTCCCGCCAGAAGAAGCACTCGACGATCCAGGAGATCAGCTACATGACCTGCCCGTTTTGCAAGGGCACCGGCCACCGGCCTTCGCTGGAGTATACCTCGCTCAGCGCGTTCAGAAAGATCGAATCCCAGGCGGTCAAGGAACTCTATTCCACGTTCAGAATAACGGTCCCCCATGAAGTGGCCGACTACCTGCTGAACCAGAAGCGCAACGAGCTCAGCAAGCTCGAAAGCACGTACGACGTATCCATTTATATCTCCGGCAGCGCCTCCATGGCCTGGGACGATTTGAAAATTGAGACAACGGAGAAAAAGGCGGCTCCGGAACCGGAAGCCCCGGTTGCAGCCGTAGGACAGGATACCGAGGAGGAAGATACATCCGAAGCTCCGACGGCTGTTGCCACAACGGGCGATACATCCGAAGAGGGCGTTCAGGGAGCAGGCGCGGCGGCAAAAACAGAAGGCAAGCCCAAGACGGGACCGGAAAGGAAACGATCGCGTCGACGCCCCCGGCACAGACGGAAAAAGCACACCGAAGCGCCGGTCGCAGAGGCTGCGGCGCCGATACCGGAAAGCCCCGCGGACGTGCGCGAAGCCCCTGCCAAGCAGGAACCTGCCGACGATCCCGCGTATCTGCCGGTCATCGTAACGACGGATGGTTAAACCGCCGCCGCACGACGGGGCGTTGCCCTCTTCCTCTGTCCGCCCTTCATCGATCGGTGGGGAGACATCGTCTACTTGACATTTCCCAGTTCTTTCGAGCGCAGCGTCGCTGCCTCCACGGCAGCCATCACCGTGGCCCGCAGTTTGCCCTCCTCCAGCGCTTTGAGTCCTGCGATGGTTGTTCCGCCGGGAGAAATCACCATGTCTTTCAGTTCGGCGGGATGTTTGCCGCTTTCGAGGCAGAGCTTCGCCGCTCCCAGCATGGTCTGGGCAGACAGCTTCAGGGCTATCTCCCTGCCAAGCCCCATGCGGACGCCTGCATCCGCCAGCGCCTCGATGATAAGAAAGCCGTAAGCGGGGCCGCTGCCGCTCAAGCCCGTCACCGCATCCATGAGTTCTTCGTTCAGGACGACCGTGATCCCCACGGCGTCAAATATCTGCCCGGCCGCATCGAGGTCCTGGGCGGTCGCCTTTTCTCCGGAAGCAAGAGCGGTGGCCCCTTCCCCGATAAGAGCGGGGGTATTGGGCATTACCCGGATCACGCGGCACCCCCCGCCGAGACGTGCTTCGATGAACCGGGTGGGGATGCCGGCGGCGATGGATATAACCGTCTTCTCCTTACCCACGACGCCGGCAATCTCCTCCAGCACCTCAGCCATATTCTGGGGCTTCACCGCGAGGATGACGATGTTCCCATGTCGCGCCGCCTTTTTGTTATCGGTCGTCACCTGCACTCCGTAAACCTTCTTGAGATCTTTCAGACGCTCGGCGACTGCATCGGAAACCACTATTGCTCCCGCAGGCGCCAGTCCGCGGGAGACAAGACCGTTCAGAATAACCTCTCCCATCTTCCCGCCGCCGATAATCCCGATTTTCTTTCCCTTCAACGCCATTTTTCCCTCCTTTTCTCCGGCCGGTCAAAGCTGCACATCGGGCATTTCTCTCTTCCCGTTGCTGCTTCATGAATTTCTCCACCCTTCCACTCACTCCGCGGGAAGATTTTTTTGGTTCCCTGGTTGATTTGAAAAGCGCCCTCTCCCGTATCGTGGATCTTCATCCTAAGGTAAAATCCGTCGGACGGTCAAGGGCTTTCTTGTTCAGGTGCGGCACCTCAATTTTTACGAAACCGTCAATCTTTATTTGCACAATACGCGCTACCTATGATATTGATTATGAGCGTGAAAACGGGCACAGAGATGGGGAGAAGCCGGAGGAAAACCAGGTTACCAAAGGAGACAATATGTTTATTCTGGGAAACTTTATCATGGCACTGGCAAAGATCCTTGACATCGGTCTTACCCTCTACCTGTGGATCATAATTGCGCGGGCGCTTATTTCCTGGGTTAACCCGGATCCCTACAATCAGATCGTCGTTTTTCTTTACCGAGTTACAGAACCGGTGCTGGCGACCATAAGAAGATGGCTGCCTTTCGGAAACCTGGGCATTGACCTCTCGCCCGTGGTCGCCATTGCGTTGATCATCTTCCTGCAGAGCTTTCTCCTGAAGAGCCTGATTGAGCTGACTCTGTATCTGAAGTAATTGATGCTGGGGGCCGGGCAATGATCCCCATACGCGAGACAGCGGAAGGCATTACCTTCCAGATTCAGGTCCTGCCCAGGTCGTCGTGTTGCGCCCTGGCGGGCAGCCTGGGTGACTGTCTGAAAATAAAAATCACCGCCCCTCCCCTGGAAGGAAGGGCAAACGAAGAATGCATCCGTTTTCTTGCCGCAGTACTCGGCATCAAAAAGGCCCAACTCAGCATCGTGAGAGGCCTCACATCGAGGAAAAAGACCGTTGCCGTGAAGGGATTGGCAAAGAAAGATGCTGAGGCTGCGCTGATTTCCTGTTCTGAACAATAACCCTCTCCCTGGCTGAAGCATTACGGCACCACAACGGAAACCGAGTCCCGGACCTCCATGGAAAAAGCGGCAACCCACAACAGGGAAAATTCGCGCGTGGCGAAGGCGGCCGGCATGATCGGGGCAGCCACTATGCTTTCGCGTATTTTCGGCTTTATCAGGGACATGATTGTGGCATGGTTTTTCGGCGCCGGCATCGCCACGGACGCCTTCTTCGTCGCCTTCCGCATTCCCAACTTGCTGAGAAAGCTCCTTGCCGAGGGATCGCTTACCGTCTCCTTCGTGCCCATATTTACGGAGTATCTGAAAAAACGAACGCATGCGGATGCCTGCGAACTGGCGAACGTGGCTTTTACGCTTCTTATCGCCCTGTTCACGCTGATTACCATCCTGGGCGTTGTTTTTGCGCCGGCTTTCGTCACGGCCATGGCCCCGGGGTGGATTGTTAAGTTGCCTGCCCAGTATGAGCTCACGGTATTCCTCACCCGCTTGATGTTCCCCTACATCTTTTTCATTTCGCTGGTTGCCCGCTGCATGGGCATACTGAACTCGTTCCGACATTTTCTCGCACCCGCCCTTTCGCCCGTCGTCCTCAACATCTCCATGATCCTGGCGGCCCTTACCTTGCGGGACTTTTTCAGCGAGCCCATCACCGCCCTCGCCGTCGGCGTGATTGTCGGCGGCGCACTCCAGCTCGCCATGCAGTGGCCTTTTCTTCTCAAGCTCGGCGTCCGGCTCAAGCCGGATTGCCGATTTAACCATCCGGGAATCGGCAGGATCGGCGCCCTGATGCTGCCGGCCTTTCTCGGATCGGCGGTTTACCAGATTAATATCTTTATCGGCACCATCCTGGCTTCCCTTCTTCCCCAGGGAAGCGTGTCATTCCTCTATTATGCCGACAGACTCGTGGAACTGCCGCTGGGCGTATTTGCCATTGCCGTGGGCACGGCCACCCTCCCCAGTTTTTCCGAACAGGTCGCCACGGGAAATTTTGATAATCTGAAAAAAACCATCTCCTTCTCCCTACGGCTGATCCTCTTTGTCTCCATACCGGCGACGATCGCCCTCGTCGCCCTGCGCGTCCCCATTATTTCCGTCCTCTTCCAGAGGGGGGCCTTCGGCAGCCAGTCCACGCTCCTGACTGCGCAGGCTCTTCTCTATTATGCCGTGGGGCTTTGCGCATTTTCCGTCGTCCGAGTAATCGATTCCGCCTTTTTCTCCATCCAGGACCGAAAATCTCCGCTCAAGGCGGCCTTCTTCTCCGTCGCCGCGAACATCGTCTTGAGCCTTATTCTCATGTCCCCCCTGAAACATGGCGGTCTGGCACTGGCCACCTCCCTTGCCTCCACGGTCAACGTTGTCATTCTAACTTTCATTTTAAGAAAAAAGATCGGGACCTTCCTCGATGGAGCCTTTTACCGTTCCCTGTCCGGAACGATCGTTGCCTCCCTGGTCATGTGGGCCGTAATTGCCCTCGTGGAGTACGTTATGCCCTGGGACGACTTGTCTTCTTTTTACCTCCGGTTGCGCTTTCTCGCGACCTGCATCATCCTGGGACTGGCCACATTCCTCGTGTCCTCTTTCCTGACCAAAAATTCAGAAATGCTGATGATTGTCGGTGCGACAAAAAGACGCCTCGGCATAAAAAGTCCTTAAATACTACAAAGATGTTGACTTCGGGAGGTCAAAGTGGTAGGGGAAGACCGCCTTTTGCAGAGGGCATAAAAGAGGCCTGACCATGCTGGACATCAAAATCTTACGACAGAACATGGACCTCGTCCGCCGGAAGATGGCGGAACGGAGGCAATCCGTGGATCTGGAGCGTTTTACCAAGTTGGATGCCGGAAGAAGGGACATCCTGCAGGAAGTGGAAACCCTGCGCAACGAGCGCAATACGGTTTCCAAAAATATCGGTGAGAAAAAGAAAAGGGGCGAGGACGCATCGGAGCTCATGTCGCGGATGGGCGAGGTTTCCGCCCGCATCAAGGAACTTGACGAATCCCTGAAGAAAACCGAAGAGGACTTAAACGGGTTTCTGCTCACAATCCCCAACATCCCGCATGAGTCCGTGGCCCGCGGCGCCGGTTCAGAAGACAACCCGGTCATCAGGTCCTGGGGCAACAAACCGTCTTTCACCTTCACGCCGCGTCCTCATTGGGAGCTGGGCGAGGCCCTCGGCATCCTCGATTTCGCCAGGGGCGCAAAGATCACGGGGGCGCGCTTTACTCTCTATCGCGGGGTGGGGGCTACGCTGGAGAGGGCGCTGATAAACTTCATGCTGGACCTCCATACTTCCGGGCACACCTCCGGGCGCCATTACACGGAGATACTGCCCCCGTTCCTGGCAAACCGGGAAAGCATGACGGCAACGGGTCAGTTGCCCAAGTTTGCAGAAGACCTCTTCAAGATCGAGGGGCTGGATTATTTTCTCATCCCCACGGCCGAGGTGCCGGTGACAAACATCCACCGCGATGAAATACTCGAGGAAAAGGATCTCCCCTTGTACTACGCGGCCTATTCGGCCTGCTTCCGCGCCGAGGCCGGCTCCTATGGGAAGGACACGCGGGGATTGATCAGGCAGCACCAGTTCAACAAGGTGGAACTGGTAAAGTTTACGCTGCCGGAAACATCCTATGAGGAACTGGAAAAGCTCACCGCCAATGCGGAGGAGGTCCTGAAACGGCTGAACATCCCTTTCCGCACCGTAAGTCTTTGCACGGGCGATCTGGGATTTTCGGCCGCCAAAACGTATGATATCGAGGCGTGGCTGCCGGGACAAAACGCCTACCGGGAGATATCCTCGTGCAGCAACTTCGAGGCCTTCCAGGCCCGCCGGGCATCCATCCGCTATCGCCGCACGGAGGGCGGAAAGATGGATTTCGTTCATACCTTAAACGGATCGGGACTCGCTGTGGGCAGGACGCTGGTTGCCATCTTGGAGAACTGCCAGCAGGCGGACGGCAGCGTCACAATACCCGATGTTCTCCGTCCTTATATGAAAGGGATTGACAGGATTACGGCTGCAAGGTAGCATAGCGGCTCGCAGAAAGTGCGCAAGGGGATGGGCGATCTCTTGAAGCAGCCAAAGAAGTAAATCCGGAGGGATGGCCGAGTGGTCTATGGCGGCGGTCTTGAAAACCGTTGACCGAAAGGTTCGCGGGTTCGAATCCTGCTCCCTCCGCCAGAGACATACCTGGCGACTGGTGAACAGAATACGCGCCCGGATACCGGCGCGGGGATCGGATTTGCCGGAACGACAGGCGCGTTATCGCGGAGAGATGGCTGAGTGGCCGAAAGCGATCGCCTGCTAAGCGATTGTACGCCCCAACAGGTGTACCGCGGGTTCAAATCCCGCTCTCTCCGCCACTTTATTATTTTTTCTTGGTATACAAGTATGCGCCCATGGCTCAGCTGGATAGAGCGTCAGACTACGAATCTGAATGTCGCAGGTTCGAATCCTGCTGGGCGCACCATTAAAATCAAGGGGTTAGCCATTTAGGGTTAGCCCCTTGTTTTCATTTGTGACCAAAGAGGGGAGGATTATATATGCTCAAGACCTGCATCAGCGTACTGGTTGCATTCACTGTTGTAACGGGCCTTTCTATGGGTAATGCGTGGGGATTATACCCCGGCGAAGAATTAACGCCGCTGCTTGGAGGCGGAGGCGATCAGTCAGGGATTCAATATCGTGAGTTGCGTTGCGGATCGGGCTCCGCTCCAGGTGGCTGGATTCCTGTTGGGCTGAAAGGACGGGCCGGTTCCATTGTCACAGGCCCCTTAGGCCTTGTATGTCGCCCTACATATCCTGATGGAAAAAAAGTTCCCAATTCGGGTCATGGGGTTGACATGACTGGCGAGTCTAATATGGCTTCACCCGAATACAATTTGATGTGCCCGGATGATCAGGTCATTATGGGGATTGCCGGACGGAGCGGCTGGAGTATCGACAACGTATCCATCATTTGCGGCAGGCCAGGCATAACTTCAGATGGGAAAATAACAATTCAGGGTTCCAGTATTTCGACAGTAGGTCCTGCCGGCGCAGGTACAGGAGGGCAACCATTCCATGTTGTCTGTCCCAACTCCAAGCCCGCAGATGGAGTAAAGGTATCATTTAGACCGGGAAGCCACGAAATGAATACGCTCCAGCTCATCTGCTCCCCGCCCTTACACCCTGAACAATACAAGCCTGTATCGTTTGATGTCAGTTCCTCTTCTTCTTACCCGGGATACGCGTTCAATGTCTCCGTTGCGCTTTCGGGACCGGCGGGACCAAATGGCAGGCATATAGTGTTCTTATTAAAATCTGATAACAATGCCAATTATCAGTTTGAAATACCCTCTTTTTTGACGCCCTGGAACCCGTTTACCGGCTCTCAAACATTACCCGGATTTGCAATTTCCCCAGGTCAGAAAACCGGCAGCGTTCAAATAAAGGCAAAGACCACTGCTTCAGCAGGCACAAAGCTTATCTTTTCTCTTCAAGAATCTGATGAGCGCGGATTGCCCATGACGTATCCGGACAAGACGGTGACTGTTGTGACTCAGCCGATGATGACACCGCCTTCGTCTCCGTTGAAGAATAAGGCAGTAGTACCCAATCCAGTGCGGGTCAAATGAGTAACGTGTTGAGTGCCACGACAGGGTGAAAAGGGAAAACCTTTGCACGGCGGTCAGTTCAACATCAGTGATGCATCAGAAAAAGTGTGAAACAATATGTGTGCTATTTTAAAAGCTCGGCAAAAACTTCCCTGGCTTTGGCAATATACTCCTTTTCTTTCAGGATATAGTCTTCGTGGTCAACGATGAAGTATTTCTTGGCCCGGTCAAGCCTGCGCCCCGGTGTAAGGTGGTCGGTCGCAACGTTGGTCTTGATGCTTGCCATGCCGCTCGCTTTGCTCAAAATGGTCTGACCTTCTTTTCCCAATATCCAGTTGACAAACACCTTGGCCGCATTGGGATGAGCCGCCCTGTTGATCATAGCCAGGTCATTCGGCCCCGCCGAGGCGACAAAGTCGTCTTCAGGCACGATTTCCATAATTGGCGCACCGGCCTTTATGAACTCCGTGGGCAGGTCTGTCTGCATGCCCAGACCGATAGCGTATTTACCCCTGGCAACCCATTCTACCTGTAGTCTCTGGTCCCGGTTAATGGCCGGTTTCTGCTTTACCAGCTCCTTCATGTAGTCCCAACTCTTGACCTTGACGGCTGTCACGCCGACGAAACGCTGCCCTGGCCCTTGCACCGTGGGATCATTCAGCACAATCTTATCCTTCCACTTCGGATTCAGAAAATCATCATACACCCTGATTTCGCCGGGCTTTACCAACGTGGTGTTGATGATGGTACACTGACCGGGCGTGGGCTGTAGCAGAAGCACGATCACCTTCCGATCCCGGTCCGCCCAGAGATAGTCGCCGCTCAGCCACAGCTTCTTGTCCAGCACTTCCGACTGCATCAGTACCGGCTCCAGCGGGTCGAGGGCGCCTGCCGGCTTGAGATCGTTCAGGATTGTCGTGGTGCCGCCGATGTATATGTCCTGGAGGTACATGCCGGCTTGCCGCTCCGTCAGCAGCTTTGCCCCCAGCTCGGATCCCTTGCCCCCGCCTATGTATTCTATGTCGACGCCGAAGGCGTCCTTGAATCCCTTGGCGACGGCTTGGCGGACCACCGGGGTATGGGAAGTCGAGATGACCAGCCTGCCCTCCTCCCTCGCTTTGGCAACCATGCTCTTCCAGGTGCTTGCCGCCTGTGGGGCGATTTCGGAGCCGGCAGGAAGAGACGCCGCAGATGCGACAAAGGGCTGCGACAGAAAAAAGCAGAAAAGTGCCAGGAAAATAACTATGGTTGTCCCTTTCATTTTGTCCATTTCCCATACCTCCCAAAGCTGTTTTGGCAATATCAATCCACTTTGCCGGTCAAGACTATAGGGATTTGATCCTCAATGTCAACGAGAAAAACGGCACTCTACGAACAAATAATTACTATTACATTCGAAACATGATACGATGAGATTATGGAACGCGCCCAATATTTCCTATTTGTAAGACAAGGAGGTAAGGCATGAACGGTCTCGGGACAGAACTCTTAGCGGTCGGCTTTGGGCATAGATGCCTTGAGCTGTTTCATCTCTTCCCGCAGTTCTTTCCTGGTGATAATACCCTTCCGGTCAAGCAGATTGATCAGGGATTCCGATTTGATCGCCTCGGACATGAGCAGTTCGTCAAAGGAAACCCCTTCTTCTTTTTCGTCAAGTTTCTCGCCGCCGGCTAACCCCGGATTATCCTTATTGTGCAGTCTTTCCCATAACCGGCTCATAATCAGCATCGATGCATCATCGGCATCGAGGTATTTATTTCCTGATGCCAGGCGGCATGATTCCATCAATTCCTCATTTCCCGACCATAAGCCTAATATAGTACTGGCATGAGCTCCCAGTGAAAAGTGCAGGTCGCTTAAATCTTCTTTTCCCCTGGTGGTCAGCGAAACCTCATAATGGGCCGGCATATTAGCCTGCAAATAATCAACCGCTTCTTCAACAGTCAGAGGAGGGAATTTCATGGTCGGCAGAGAATCCTTTCTTTCCTGTTATTCCGAAGAGCATGACTTAACTCTTTTTCCATAAAGCCGGCAATCTTTCTTTCAACCGCCAACATATCCATTTTGCTCTGAAGGATATGACCGCATATCTCCTCGGTGGCGCCGTATCGCCGTACGAGGTCATGCACCCTCTCCTCGACGGTCACAATCGTGTCGTGCAGCACGCGCTTGTCGGCATAGTATACGATCTCCCGTTCCTCCAGCATTCCCTCAAGTCTTAAATTGTGGATGCTGACGTGCTGCTCCACAATTTCAGCAGTGCGGGGAAACCCCAGTTCCCTTAAAAGCGCTCCGCCGGATACGTCGTGCTGTTCCTTTGTTTCAAGAGACTTTGTTTTGGCGATGTCGTGCAGGAGCGAGGCCGCAATCACCAAATCCCTGTTTACAGACACGCCACTTTTCAGATTGTCCATGATCGCCAGAGAAACATTCATGACCTGCATGGAATGCTCGACAATGTTTGGCAGCATTGAATAGTGCGCCATGAGCTCATTGCATTCCGCTCGGGAAGGAATCCTATCGCTTGTGCTCTTTGTCATTATCGGGTCGCGAAAAAAGTCGCCTTTACCGGCTGCTCAATAATGCTCAATCATCCGCATCTTCTAACGAGTGCTCTTTGTTCATGGCGCCATGGATAACGGCAGGAATATCAATTTGGTCTGAATCGATTTGATAAATAATGATAGCCTTCCTTAATTATCATTGTGGACATATAGTTACCTCCTTCTTTTCGGAAACATTAACACAGAGCGGCTTAATAATCAATCAACCGCCGAACGCAATGGCGCCAAGGTTTGTCCGGTGAACCCTTGAAGTATCCATGATCGCCGGAGAAACATTCATGACCTGCGATGAATGTTCGACGATGTGTGGCAGCATTGAATAGAGCGCCATGAGCTCATTGCATACCGCATTCTTGTTCATTGAATGCCTGTGCCGCATCTCTTTCATGATCGTGTTCCTGGCAGCGACTCCTTGGCAAATCTCATTTATTTCTTGACAAAAGTGGCACAGATAATATACCTACCGGTAGGTAAGCAAGAAATTGATTGCTCCGAAAATGACGAAAGTGATGGGAGGATGCATGAAACAGAAAACGACAGGAAATGCACGGGTGGAGATTCCGGAGGCGGGGGCTCGCGAGAGGCTCCTCGCCGCCGCGATGGAGCTCTTCAACCGCAAAGGGTACGCAGCCACCACCGTCCGGGAGATCGTCGCCGCCGCAGGGGTAAGCAAGCCGGCCCTCTACTACTACTTCCGGAACAAGGAAGGGATCTATCTCGCTCTCATGAGCGAAAGCCTCGCGCAATTCGAAGCCCTCCTCGGCACGTCCCGCAGCGACGGCGGAACGGCAGGCGCAAAAATCCTCAGGCTCTGCGACCGGTTGCTGGTGTTTCTCATCGAAAATATCAAAATCGCCAGGGTCATGTACTTCATTTATTATGGTCCGCCGCAGGGGGCGCCCTACTTCGACTGCGACGCGTTTCACGATAAATTCCGGGACGCCGTACGGGCGCTTGTCCAGGAAGGCAGGAAAACAGGAGAATTCCGCCGGTCGGATGCGGAAGACATGAGCTGGGCCATTCTTGGCGCCGTCAATATGGCCATCGACCTGGAGCTGTACCGGCCCGCATTGTCCCTGGGCCGGAAGGGGCTGGCACGGGTTCTCACGCTCATCCTGACGGGATTGCGGAAGCAGAGAGTGCTGGAAGGGAGAGGAAAATGAAGCAAGAAGGAAGGCGCAAATCGGCGCTTATGATCATCATGCTCGGCATCGGGTTATCCTGGTTCCAGGGATGTTCGTCGGACGGCGCGGAGAAAAAACGTGCGCAGGAGACCGGGAACCTGTCGCCAAGGGCCGTGGAAACCGTTCTCGCCACTGCGTCGGACCTGAGCGAGGAAGTCGCCATCGTGGGCGCACTCGCCCCCCGCTTCGAGGCCGACGTCAGGTCCGAATATCTCGGCGCCGTCAGCGAAATCCTCGTCACCCAGTGGGTAGCAGTAAAAAAAGGCGCCCCGCTGGCACGATTGGACACCCGTGAGGCGGAGGCCGTCCACAAAAAGATGCAGGCCAACCGGGAAATGGCCCGTGCCGCCCTGCTCGAAGCGGAAGCGGCGCTGGCCCGCACGCGACGCGAGGATGAGCGCAGCAGGGATATGAAAGAACACGGCCTTATCACCCGGCAGCGCCTGGAGGATGCGGAAACGGAGAACGCCGCCGCGCAGGCCCGGGTAACCGCGGCACGTGCGCAGCTCGAAGCGGCGGGAGAGGACCTCCGGCAAAGCGAGACACGTCTTGCCAAGGCCGTCATCCGGGCGCCCCTGGATGGGATCGTCTCTCAACGCTCCGTGAACGTGGGAGACCTCGTCGGCGAGATGGGATCGCAAAAGTCCATGTTCAAGATCGTGGATAACCGCCTGCTCGACCTCGTGGCAGCCGTTCCTTCCAACGAAATGGGGCAGGTAAAAATCGGTCAATCACTCCTGTTCGGCACTGATGTCCTTCCGGGCAAGGTATTTACCGGCCGGGTGAAATTCATCAACCCCACGGTGAACCAGGCCGATCGGTCGGTACGGGTCGAGGCGGAGGTGGCCAACAGGGATGGCGTGCTCAAGGGAGGGCTCTTTGTCCGGGGGAAAATCATTACCGGCCGGCGGCAGGGCATCCTCCAGGTTCCCCGGGCGGCGCTCGTCTCCTGGGATACGGGAGGGAAAAAGGGTGAGCTGTTCGTGGCCCAGGCCGGTGTCGCCCGTCGCCGCGTCGTACAAACGGGCATCGCCTCTGCGGACTGCGTGGAAATCATCGGCGGACTGGCCGCCGGCGAGGAGGTGATCATCCGCGGCGGCTTCACCGTGAAGGACGGCGATCGGGTGAAGATCGTCCGGAACGGAGGAGGGGCGTAAATGTTTCTGTCCGATCTCTCCATCAAACGGCCTATTTTCGCCACCGTGATGATGCTCGTGCTGGTGACGCTCGGTCTCTTCTCCTACCGGCGCCTGGCCATCGACATGTATCCCGACGTGGAAATGCCCGTCCTGACCGTCGTCACGCGGTTTCCCGGCGCCTCCCCCGAAACGATCGAACGGGAGGTGACCAAGCGGATCGAGGAAGTCGTCAACCGGATTCCGGGCGTCCGCCACATCATCTCCACGTCGCGGGAGAGCGTCTCCAACGTGGTTATCGTATTCCAGCTGGAGGTGAGAATCAACGAAGCCGCGGAGGATGCGCGCGCCAAGATCAACACCATCCGGCGGGACCTGCCCCGCGAGATCGAAGACCCCATCATCCAGAAGTTCGACTTTACGGCCATGCCCGTCATCTCGCTGGCGCTGCGCTCCGATGGCCTTTCCCCCCGCGAGCTTACCACGCTGGCGGAAAAGAAGATCCAGCGACGCTTTGAAAACCTCGCCGGCGTGGGAAAGGTGGAACTCGTGGGAACGGCGAAACGGGAGATATCCGTCACCGTCGATCCCGCACGGCTCGACGCCCTGGGCATGGGCATCGACGAGGTGATCGCCGGGCTTCAATCGGAGAACGTCAATACGCCGCTGGGACGCCTGCACCGGGGCAATACGGAATCCACCCTGCGCGTCTCCGGCAAGCCCGACGCGGTAAGCGGATTTCGGGGCATGGTCATCGCCGCACGCGGCGGCCGACCCGTCACCCTGGGGGAGATCTCCGACGTCCGGGACGATACGGAGGAAGAGCGGACCACGGCGCTGGTAAACGGAACCCGTGCGGTGGCGATCGACATCATCAAGCAGACCGGCGCCAATACGGTGGGCGTGGTGGATCGGGTGAAGGCGGAAACGGAAAAACTCCGCGCCGAACTCCCGCCGGGCGTGCGGCTGGAAATCGTCCGCGACGGATCGATCATGATTCGCGATTCCGTCCATGACGTGCAGGATACGATGATCATCGGCGGGATCCTGACCATCCTCATCGTTTTCTGTTTCTTAAACTCCTGGCGTTCCACGGTCATCACGGGGCTTACCCTGCCCATCTCCGTCATCTCCACGTTCACCGTCATGAATTTCATGGGCATGACTTTGAATGTTTTGACGCTCATGGCGCTGTCGCTGGCCATCGGGCTCCTCATCGACGACGCCATCGTGGTGCGGGAAAACATCGTCCGCCACCTGGAACGGGGGGAGGATCACTTCACGGCGGCCCGGAACGGCACCGCCGAGATCGGGCTCGCCGTCATGGCCACCACCTTCACCATCGTTGCCGTGTTCGTGCCCGTGGCCTACATGAAGGGAATCGTGGGACGGTTCTTTTTCCAGTTCGGGATCACCGTGTCCTTCGCCGTCCTGGTTTCCCTCTTCGTATCCTTCACCCTCGATCCCATGCTCTCCTCGCGCTGGCACGATCCCGATATTGACCGCACGGGCAAGCGCCACCCTGTGGCGCGGGTACTGGATCGGTTCAACGACTGGTTCGAGAGCCTGTCCGACCGGTACCGCCTCGCCGTCTCCTGGGCGCTCGCCCACCAGAAGGCAACCCTCTTTTTTGCATTTGCCGCCTTCCTGGGCGGGCTTTTCGTCTTTTTCAGCCTGCCGAGCGCTTTCTTCACCGAGATGGACAACGCTGAACTGCAGGTGAGTTTTCGGAGCGCGCCCGACGCCTCGATCGAAGAAACGCGGGGACGACTCGACAGGGTGCTGGCCTTGGTGCGAACCATTCCCGATGCGCGGCATACCTATGCCACGATCGGGGCAGGAGGCGCAGGCACGGTGCGCGACGCCGCTCTTTACGTGAAGCTCACGGAAAAGGATGAACGCGCCAAGAGTCAGAAGGATATCCAGCAGGACCTGCGGCAGGGACTGCAGGAGATTCCCGGCATCATCCCTTCCATCATGGAGGCGGGACGGATGGACAACCAGAAGCCGCTCCTGGTCAACATCCGGGGCGACGACATTGCCCTCTTGAAAAAGTACGCCGCCGCCCTGAAGGAAAAAATGTCCCGGATCGGGGGTATCGTGGATATCGAGGCGACCATGGAACACGACGTCCCCGAATTCCGCCTCCGCGTGAACCGCGACCTGGCCCTGAACGCCGGCGTGACGACGGACACCATCGTCCGGAGTGTAAGCGCGCTCGTGGGGGGACAGGCGGTGTCCACCTATGAAGACGAAGACGGCGATGCGGTGGATCTGCGCGTCAGACTGCCGCTGCCGCTCCGGCAGGACCCCGAACAGGTGGGCAGACTGAATCTGGCCGTTCAGAAACCCGACGGCGCATCCGTGTTGGTGCCGCTCAGGGCGCTTGTCTCCCCTGAGCGGAGTGTGAGTCCCGACCAGATCAACCGGCAGGATCTGAGCCGGGAAGTCGTCATCTCGGCTAACCTCTCCGGACTCGCTCTGGGTACGGCGGTAAAAAAAGTACGGGAGGCCGCCGCAGACCTGAAGCTGGCAAAAGGATACCGGGTGGTTTTCTCGGGCGAGGCCGAAGACATGGCCGAATCCTTCGGTTACATGGCCGAAGCGCTGATCCTTGCCATGCTCCTCGTTTATTTCGTGCTGGCGGCGCAATTCGAATCCTTCATCAGCCCGCTCGCGATTATGCTCTCGCTCCCCCTGTCTCTCGTGGGTATGGCGGGGATGCTGTTCGTAACCGGCGATACGATCAACATCATGTCGCTCATCGGACTCATCATGCTCATGGGACTGGTCACGAAAAACGCCATCCTGCTGGTGGACTTCACGCAGGTCTTGCGTTCCCGCGGGATGGAGCGGAACGAAGCCATCGTCACGGCGGGACGGATCCGGCTCAGGCCCATCATGATGACCACGCTCGCCATGATCTTTGGCATGCTGCCGCTGGCGCTCAGCCTGGGAAAGGGCGCCGAGATGCGCGCGCCCATGGCCCGCGCGGTCATCGGGGGGATGCTCACCTCAACCTTCCTGACGCTCTTGGTCGTCCCCGTCATGTACGCCCGTCTCGATGATTTCAGCGCCTGGCTGAGACGACGGTTCAAGAAGGAGGTAGCATCATGAAAGAACGACGACCCCATAAACAGCGGATCCCCGTTGCGATCCTTATCCCCCTCGCGGCCGTCCTTGCGGCGGCGTCTCTCGTGCCTGCCGCGGCAGCGGGGGCGGAACCGGCCGTGATCCTGACGCTGGCCGAGGCCCTCGACATGGCGCGCGAGAAACACAAGGACATCCTCAAGGCGCAGGAATACCGCCGGCAGGTTGAAGGGCGCTACGTGGAAGAGCGGGCGGGCGCCCTGCCCCAGTTCCTGATCTCCGCCACCATCAACCGCAGCCGTGACGAAAGCCAGAAGGCATACGGAGCCGGCTTTTCTTCCGATCAAAGGACGCACGCCGCCGACGTGGGATTGAGCCAGGCGCTCTTCACCTTCGGGAAGGTGGGCGCCGCGATCCGGGCGGCAAAGCTCGGAATCGCTTCGGCAGACGAGCAGCTCCGCCTCTTCCGCCAGGCGGCCCTTCGGGACACGACTGCGGTCTTTTACGACATCCTGCTCGCCGGGGAACTGCGGGCGCTCACGCTGCAGAATCTTGAACAGAAAAACCGCCACTTCGAAGAGGTGCAGAAAAAGTTCATGACGGGCGTGGCGACGGATTACGACGTCCTCGCGGCCCGCGTCGCCGTGGAGAACGCCCGGCCGGAGGTCATTCGGGCGGAAAATCTCGTGCGCATCACCCGCGAGAAATTGTCTTTCCTGCTCGGTCTGGGGAACCGGACGATCGGCGTGCGGGGGTCTCTGGAAACAGAGATAGCCGCCTATCCCGACTTCGAAAAAGCCGTCGTCGTCGCCCGCCTGCTCCGGCCCGACGTGGCCGACCTGGGGCACCGGATCAGGATGGCCGATGAACTCGTCACCATCGCCGCCGCGGAGAACAAGCCGCGGGTGGACCTGAAAGCGGACTGGGGCTGGCGCAACCTTAATCTGGAAAACAGTCAGGCCGACGGCCAGACCTGGATGGCGGGACTGTATCTCACCTACCCTATCTTCGACGGCCTGCGCACACGGGGAAAGGTAAGCCAGGCTAAAAGCGAAATGGCCACCCTCAAGATCGAAGAGGCCAAGCTCATGGATACGGTGCTGCTCCAGACCCGTGAGGCCGTGGACGCCGTCCGGGAAGCGGGAGAGATCGTAGAGGCGCTCACCGCCACCACCGTGCAGGCCGATCGCCTCCTCGCCATGGCGGAAAAAGGGTACGAGCTCGGCGTGAAGACGAAACTCGACGTGGACGACGCGGCCCTCAACCGCACCCAGGCGCGCGGCAACCTCGCCCGCGCCCGGCGCGACTACCTCGTGGCGCTGGCAACCCTGCAATGGGTCACGGGAACAATCGGCGAGAAGGATTAATATTTGCGTTGACAATTCGTAAGATGTCTGATAAGTGATTTTCCCAAAAAAGGCGATCCCATGAAAACAATAAGCAGACAAAAACTCTCCGACATCGTATGCGAATCCCTGATCCAGTATATAATAAATGAATCGGTAAAGCCGGGGGATAAGCTTCCCTCGGAAAATGAGCTGACCCAGAGACTGGGGATCGGCCGGACAAGCGTGCGGGAAGGAATCAAACAATTAGAGGCTGCCGGCTTGTTAACCAGCAGGCAGGGATATGGAATCAATATCAATGAGGTTGGCATTGAAGATCTTCTGAATATCAATAAAAAGTTTTCTCTTGCCAGATTTTTGGCTCTGAGCAAAAGAGAAATTCTGGATTTAATGGCTTTCCGCATATTGCTCGAAGCGGAAGCCTGCCGCCTGGCAGCGCAGCTCATACAAAGCGAAGATCTGCGGATTCTTAAAAAATTATTGCACAAAATGGGAAAAAGCGTTGCCAATCCGAACACCTTCATCGATTCTGACCTGGAATTTCACAAACAGATTGTTTTAGCCAGCGGGAACACCATCTACCAAAAGATATTCAATATAATCAGCGACCTCTTCTGGCGGCAGCAGATCATTACCTCCACACTTCCCGGAGCGAAAGATAAGGCTATGGAATGCCATAATAATATTTTTTCGGCGCTGGAAAGCCACGATTCGGACCGTTCCGCAGAAGTCATGAAAGAGCATCTTGAGATTACGCGGGCAGTATTATTCAAAAACCTGTAGCGCTACAAACAAGGGAAAAAAGAACTCGATAAAGGAGAAATAACATGGCGAAAATAGGATACATTGGTTTGGGCACCATGGGCGGACGCATGGCTGATAGATTTATGTCGAAAGGACATACCGTTGTCGGCTACAACCGGACCAAATCGAAAGCAGATTGGCTGGTAAAAAAAGGCCTGGTATTGGCCGATTCGCCCCGTGAGGTCGCCAAACAGGTGGACATGGTATTCTCTATGGTGACCAACACAAAGGCGGTCGAGGATATTACCCAGGGACCCGACGGAATTATAGCCGGTCTTTCGGCAGGGAAAATCTACGTTGATATGAGCACGATGAGTCCCAACTACAGCCGCGAGTTGGCCAAACAGGTCAAAGCAACCGGAGCGCGAATGCTGGATGCGCCCGTATCGGGCAGCGTCATTACGCTTGTTGAAGGGAAGCTCTCGGTAATGGTGGGCGGCGAGAAGGAAGCCTTTGATAAGGCGCTGCCCCTCTTGCAGGATATCGGACCCAAGGTCACCCATGTGGGAGGCAATGGCCTGGCGGTCACCATGAAGATTGCGACAAATCTTGGTCTGGCGGTTCAGATGCTGGCATTCAGCGAGTCGGTTCTCATTGCGGAAAAGGCGGGGATCCCTCGGGAAGTTGCCGTAGACGTCCTTACGAACAGCGTGATCGGCTCGCCCATGGTAAAATATCGCGGTCCTTTTGTTCTGAAACATCCGGAGGAAGCCTGGTTTGATTGCTCGATGATGCAAAAGGATATGAATCTGGCCATTGAACTGGGTCAGCAACTCAAGGTACCTCTTCCGACCACCGCGTTGACGAACGAGTATCTGACAGCGGCAAAGGCTATGGGACTGGGCCACTATGACTTTGCAATCATCTTCGATGTGCTGGCCAAAAACGCCGGGATCGATGAAAAGACCCTGCGAAAATAAGGAGGAGTTTCTTGAAACTCAGTAAAGATAGATTAATGGAAATCTATAAAACGATGCTTCGTATTCGTTATTTCGAAGAACGGATTGTTGATCTTTATGCCAGAGGTCAGGTCCCGGGTTTAGCGCATTTGTACATAGGCGAGGAAGGGATTGCCACGGGTGTTTGCGCCGCTTTACGGCCGGACGATTACATTACCAGCACGCATCGCGGTCACGGACACGTAATCGCCAAAGGCGCCGAGACCAGGCGGATGATGGCCGAACTCTTTGGCAAGAAAGACGGATATTGCAAAGGCAAGGGCGGCTCCATGCATATTGCGGATATGGCCGCGGGCATCCTGGGCGCGAATGGAATCGCCGGTGGTGGTCTGCCCATTGCGGTGGGAGCGGCGTGGTCCGCCAAATGGCGCAGAACGGATCAGGTTGCCGCCTGTTTTTTTGGCGATGATTCATCAAATCACGGCACCTTTCATGAAAGCTTAAACCTGGCTGCCGTTCACAAACTGCCGGTGGTTTTTGTTTGTGAAAATAATTTGTACGGCATTTCCGTATCCCAGAAAAAGCATCAATTGATTACGGACATTTCCGTCAGGGCTTCGAGCTACCTTATGCCTGGAATCACCATAGATGGAAATGATGTGATCGAAGTTTCCCAGGTCACGGCTGAGGCGGTTAAGCGTGCCCGGGCAGGGGAAGGCCCCACGCTGATTGAATGCAAGACCTATCGCTGGCGGGGACATCATGAAGGAGATCCCAATCAGGGAGCGCGGTACCGGACTAAAGATGAAATTGAGGTTTGGAAAAAGAAATGCCCCATAGAGCGGCTCTCCAAAAAAATGGTTCAAGAAAAAATATATAGTAAAAAGGCATTGGCTTCCGCCCGGGATGAAATCCTCAAGGAAATTGACGAAGCGGTGTCATTTGCGCAAATGTGCGAATTCCCGCGTGTCGAAGAGATGTATGATGATGTATATGTTGGGGGCTGAATGAGAGAGATAACGTATAGCGACGCGTTAAACGAAGGACTCAGGCAATGCATGAAAGAGGATGACCGTGTCGTCCTTCTTGGAGAAGATATTGGTCCTTATGGAGGTATTTTCCAGGTCACCAAGGGACTCCAGCAGGAATTCGGACCGGAACGGGTTGTCGACACCCCCATATCCGAAGCCGGGTTTGTCGGCGCCTGTGTGGGCGCTGCCTTAACGGGCATGCGCCCCGTGGTCGAAATCATGTTCATCGATTTTACTACCGTCTGCATGGATATGATCGTCAACCAGATGGCCAAAATGCACTACATGTTCGGCGGCCAGGGCAGCGTGCCCATGGTATTGCGGATTAATGTAGGCGCCGGACGATGCGCTGCGGCACAGCACTCCCAGAGTTTTCATTCCTTTTTCATGCATATCCCGGGCCTGTATGTGGCGATTCCATCCAGCCCCTATGACGCCAAAGGCCTTCTTATAGAAGCGATAAAAAATGAAAACCCGGTGATCTTTGTAGAACATAAGCGCCTGTACTCAACCAAAGGGGAGGTTCCGGAAGAAAGTTATCGAATTCCTTTCGGAATAGCAGAGGTAAAAAGACCGGGCAAGGATGTGACGGTGGTAGCGACGCACGCAATGGTAAAAGAGGCACTGGACGCGGCGGAAAAGGCCGTGAATGAAGGCGTTGACGTGGAAGTGATCGATCCCCGCACCCTGACTCCTCTGGACAAATCAACGCTGCTTGAGTCGGTGAAAAAGACGGGACGGCTGGTGATTGCCGACGAAGATCACAAAACCTGCGGTGTTGCCGCTGAAATATCCGCTATTGTTGCAGAGGAAGCGATTTTTTATCTTAAAGCGCCGATTCTCAGAAATGCATCGCCGGATACGCCCGTTCCTTTTTCACCACCCCTGGAAAAGGCATATCTTTTTGGTCAAAATGAAATTCTGGCATCGATCAAACACGTCATGAGATACACGTAGAAAAGAGGAGCATCGTGATCACTGAAGTCGTCATACCCATGCTCGGCATAACCGTTGAAAAAGGCATTGTTAGAGAATGGCTGAAAAAAGAAGGAGACAAGGTTGAAAAGGGGGAAAGCCTCTTTATTGTTGAAGCCGAGAAAGTTACCACGGAAGTCGAATCCCCGGCATCGGCTATTTTGTCCCGTATTATTGTTCCTGTGGACACAGAAGTGCCGGTACTGACCGTAGTTGCTTTGATTGCGGAACCGGGGGAGAAAATTCCCGAACGATATTTGAAGGAGACCGCCGCGTCTCACCCTCCTGCCGCAAAAGCTGCGTCAGATAATGAAAAAGCAGAAGCTGTCCCTCAGGGGAAACCTGCCGTAATCCACGCCAAAGGCCCGTTGAAGATAGCCCCCGCAGCACGCAAGCTTGCCAGGGAAAAGGGCATCGTTATTGAAACTATTGCAGGCACAGGTCCGGAAGGAGTTATCGTGTGCCGTGATGTCGAAAAAGCGGCTGACGTTTCCGTACCAGCGGCCCGCGCGTCTACTCTGGCCAGAAAGTTAGCCGATAAGGAAGGCCTGGCTCTTTCTGAAATCAAGGGCAGCGGCGTGCGCGGCCGCATCATGACGGGAGACGTGAGAAATAAAGTGAAAGCACCGTCGGCACAGAACCTTGGCAGGATAATCCCCATGAATTCCATGCGCCAGGTCATCGCTCGGAGAATGTCGGAAAGCGCCTTTACCGCGCCGCATATCTACTTCTTCACTGATGTTTGCATGGATCCTGTTTTGAATTTCAAGAAAGAAATTCTACCGGCTTTTGAGGCGATCTCCGGTCAAAAACTTTCTATCAACGACCTGCTGATCAAAGCAGTCGCTCTGAACATTGTGGATTTTCCAATTTTAAATGCAACAATAGTGGGAAACGAAATCCATATTCAGCCTGAAATTAACGTCTGCCTGGCAATCGCTCTGGACGATGGCCTGATTGTTCCGTCTATAAAAAACACCAACCTTTGCAGCCTCGCGGAAATTACCCGGCAGCGCATTGATCTGGTAGAACGGGCCCGGTCCGGCAGCCTGACCATGGAGGAGTTGCAGCGCGGAACGTTTACGATATCAAGCCTTGCCCAGTATGACATTACCTATTTTACCGCAATTATTAATCCGCCGCAAAGCGGGATACTTTCAGTGGGCAAAACGCGCGATGAATTGTATCTGGATGATGGCAATGTAAAAACACGAAAAATAGCGACATTTGGTCTTGCCGTAGACCACCGCGTCATTGACGGCGCAGTGGCGGCTGA
>CAZTLA010000034.1:0-21365 GCA_964614365.1 uncultured Syntrophales bacterium
GCACGTCCGGTGGTGTGGGAGGACGGCGGGGGTGACCCCGCCTCCTACCCGATGCTATGAACGTAAGTTTATGTCACCAGAATTCAATAAGGTTTTAGAATTTCAATGTCTTTCATCGGATAATGCTTGATATTCCGGGTAATCAGTTTCATACCCATTTCTCTTGCCGTGGCGGCCATGATGGCGTCACCGATACTCAGGGCATTGCTCTTGCGGAATTTCATCAGGTATTCACCGGCTCGATCGGCAATGGCCAGATCGACGTCAACAGGAGTCAACAGCTCAAATAGACTTTGGATTGTCTCCCCTTCGCTTTTTCTGGCACCGGAAAGGATTTCAATCCGGCTGATAACGGAGATAAAGAGAGAAGACTCGCCTTCAATTTCCCGAGAGATGTAGTCCAGGGCGCTTTGCTCTTTTCGCAAATGGTCGATCAGAATATCGCTGTCGATAAGCAGTGTCTGGGGCATCAGCCTTTAATCCTCTCCAGTCGCGAATCCCATTCGCTGCGCAATTTGGTTACATATTCTGTGCTGCTTTTGATGTCTTCTCTATCCGCCCATAGTCCGAAGCTCTTTTTCAGAATCCTTTTCTTGGGCAATGCGGGCGCCTTCTTACGACGCGAGAGCATTTCCTGAATGAATCGCTGCTGAGAAGAGGTCATACCCTCAATCTTTTTTAGGACATCGAGAAATTTTTCTCCCTGAATTACCTCAACTTTTTGCATAACAAACCCCTCAAATACTGAATTTAATGTGATTATGATTGAAGGCCGATCTTATGTCAATGGAAAAAGTGAAGCCAAAGAATGCTTCGGGTAAAATCGGTCTTCATAATAGAGGCATGGTCCAAAAACGTCAGCAATATGTCAAGTCTGCCGACGTTATTTGACCACGTTTCTGTCAACGTTCAGCAGTGGTAGAATTTGGTTTTTTGAAGTAATAAATAACCGTCGTCCATGATCGTAAGCAGGATGCAAGAGATTATGATGCCAGGTGATTATGCCTTTGTATGTGATGCACTCTTGAAGTAATAATGAAGTAATTTGTTGTAAAATAGGGGTATTTTAGGGTATAAACCGGTACAGACCAGGACGGAAAAAAAAAGCTTAATATATTGAAATTATATGTATAATGAGTAATGTCGCTGTCTTGCTGATTCCTACGGTTCTGGGCTCATAACCCAAAGGTCAGAGGTTCGAATCCTCTCCCCGCTACCAATAAAATCAGGGGCTTTAAGCCCCTTTTTTTATTGCTGCAAAGTGCTCTGCAGTAATATTGCAGTAACTTCCTGCACCGGCCCGTTCGGTGTAAGGAATGCGTCGAGCGCTTGCAAGCCTCGATCGCATCATCTCCATCCACCGTGTTGTACCGCTCGAACATGCTCATTCTATGGTTCCGTGCATAACCCCTCAACACATTGACGCTGTTTAGGCGTCTTTTATGATTGAAAAGAATCGACGCTAAGTCGATGGAAATACAATACCCCGGCACAATATCAATCGGCAAATCCATATTCCGCCATCAGATCGTCCATGTCGTCGCCGACGCCCCAGCCCCAGTTGTGCCCTTCGCGCCGCACGCGTTCGATCCGTTCCACAAAGGCTTTCCGTCGGCTTGGATCGAGAACCCGGATCGCCTTCATCGCCTGCTCGAACATGCGCACCAAGGCGTCAAAGTAGCTCTCGTCGTCCATGCCGCAGCTTCCGAGAAAGTTCATGCAGGATTCGCAATAGAACACGGTAAGCTCTGCCAGGCCCTCGGGAAGGCCGATGGCTTTCCGGTAATCGGCAATCGCCTTCTTGGCATTGGCCACGGAAATATCGTCATTGCCCATCACATTGGGACAAACCCAGCTCTCGATGGCGGCCTTGTAGGGTTTGAGCACGTCCTCGCCCAGCGCGAAGCGGGCATGCAGAAAAGCCTGATTGTCCTTATTGGCGGTGTAGAGGTCCTGAATCAGACCGATCAGCGCCGGCCGGTCGAACTCGGTAAGCCGGCCTTTGAGGTCGCTCCAAGTCGGTTCCTTCTTGCTGGATCTTTTCATGGCGCCGCAGTATTTCTGAGGAGGCACCGGATCAATGGGCGATCTCGATACCGTTCTTCACGATATGGCTCAGCAGGGTGCCCGGCTCGGCCTTTCTGACCTGCGACGGGGCAAACCCCAGGACATCCAGCGGCGCTCGATGTCCCATGCCGCCCTGCCCAGATAGCCCGCCCGTTCCCAGAGACTCATCTTCTCGAAAAGCGGCGATACGACCGCCAGATCCACGTCGCTGTCCGTGCCTGAATCCCGGCGCGCCTGCGATCCGAAGAGGTAGATCCTCTCCACCGGCACGCCGAGTGCCCGGAGGTTGGCCGCGTACCGGGCGACTATTCGTTTGATTTCATCTGTTGCTTTAGCCATTTGATCAGCCTTTTCGTTTCGCTCAGCATCCGCTTTGCCGTCTCCTAGTTGAACTCCTTGGACAGCAGCCGGAGATCCTCGGGATAGCGGGTAGCGACACTGACATTATCGATTCTCTGGAAGAAATCCCTCAATGGGTCAGGAAGAGCCGCCCCGGTTTTCTGCGCCAGATGGATCAGGTTGTGGATCTTGGGAGGCGTTTCTTCAGGATGCTTTTGTGCCAGGATCGCCTTCAGCATCTTTTCGATCGCCAGATGGCACATGAAGACGACATAGAGATACCGGCCCGCCTTGTACATGGCCTACGCGGTCCGGAGATCGTAGTTTGATGTCGCCTCCCAGTTTTTGACAACCCGATTCATGCGCTTCTCCGAACGGCCCCTGTTTGTTCGTACTCTAAGTAAAATTCATCCATATGTCAATGATAATAGATTCTTTTTCACGCGCATGGCCGGGCTCAGCCGAACTGGTACCCCATCTGCACCCAATAGTGCCAATCCTCCACTGCCTGTTTGGTTTGCTCGTCGGCCGCATTACCCACGGTAAGTTGGGATAGTGGAACTGCCAGCCTGCCTTTTCCCCGGCGGATCATAACGAATATTTCTTTTTCGCACTCCTCTTCAGGCGCCATCTTGAGGACCTCGACCGCATCTTGAAGCTGCAAGGGCGAGGTCGCGCGCTTTGCGCTGCAAAGGGCGGTAAATGGAAACCGAAGCTTCTCTTCCAGGTAGTAATACCACCCCCTCGCTTGTTCTTCGGGGCCGTAGGCATCGACGATGATCTCCATGGCGATGCGTTCTTCCCGTTTATCATCCGGTTTGGGTTTTGTCTTGGCCATATAGCACCTTAGAGAGAATAACGCTGAGCTGCCGCAGGATTGCGGCCAGCGCTCAACTTGTGACCGGCCGAACTAAGATTCGAGCGGCCGTGAAGATTCTCCAGCCCCCTCTTCTTCATCGGCTATCAGCGAGTCGATGATCTTTCGCTTGGCGGTTTCAGGTCCGAACAACTCCCGAAGGGCCTGATATGCCTCGTAGCCGTCGGGACTTGTGGAATAATAGAAATCTTTGGCAAGTTCCGAGAAGGTTTCCAGGTTCTCCTGGTCAATACAGGCCCGGGTATAATGAGTAATGAGCAGCGTGAGACTATTTTCGAACTCGTGAAAGAAGGCCAGGTCGGAAAGGAGATCGATCCTGCCGGGATGGTTTGTCAGGCCGTAGAGCAAAAGGGATTTGAGATGCTTGTTCGCGGCCTTGTAGTATTTCCTGATCAAGGGATAATTGGGCTGCTCCGCGGCTTTTTCCTCGGAGTAGCCGGCAAAGATTTCCTCGGACAAGGGCGTCCGGCCTTCAAAATAGGCGACGAGATCCCATTGACGCTGGTTTTCCGGCTGCGCGTTCCGTTCCTCGCGTTCCTCTTCGTTGGTTTCGTCTTCACAGTACGCAAAGCCGAGCTTCTCCATTTCGGCGACGTGGTCGCGGGGATGGGCGCGAAAGATCTCGCTCACTTTGTCGCGGATGATTTCGGATTGCAATCTCTCGTAGTCTTCAAGTACAGGATTGTTGGCTTTTTTCTTTCCCATCACCCTGATTGCTCCTGGTTTCCCCGTTCGATCCCGACCCTCACCCCTTGGTGGCTGCGGGTCTGACCTGATCGAGATAGATCACGTTATTCACCTTTTGCCCATGATCGGCGGGCTCCCCCTCCTGCCGAAGCAGTTCCTGGAAGGCGATTTTTGGGGAACGGGATTTCAGATAGGACAGCGGCGTTTCGTTCAGGTAATAAGAAACAGTAAAGAGCGTCTGCTGCCCTTCTTCAAGGCGGAACTTGGACTGGAAGATGAGATCGTTCATGGAGCCCAGGATACGCCGATCGGCAATCTTGGCGAAGGAGGCATCCCGGTCCGGCGACGGCAGGGCCATGGCCGCGTTCGGCTTCTGCCCTTGTCCGGCCAGAAAGGCTTGCAGGCCGGCGCTGAACGATTGAACGAACTGCCTGTCGTTCGTGATCCCCCGCCCGGGCATGACCAGGGAGTAGAGCGATGCGGTGTTGGTCGCCAGGATATATTGCGTGCGCTGTACCGTGAAAAGATGGGCGTTCCAGTCCAGCAATGGACCCCTGCCTTGATCGTAGGGAAGGACAGGTAAGGGACCGATGCCGATTTTCTTAGCCAATTTTGCCGTGAGTCGAAAGATCATTAGGATAACAAGTCCTTCACGCCGCTGCATAAATGCTGCGGCCGGCGCCATAGTAGGCATCATAGACGTGCTGGAAGACGGCCGATGTCTTCTGTTCAAACAGCTCCGGCGTATAGGCCCTTGGCAGGCCCTTATCCAGGAGCTTTTCGATGGTGACCCGCACCCCGGCCCCGGCCCTGGCCTGTTGCCGTTTGCGCCAATCGAGCACCAGCTTGCCCGCCATCAGCGTGGCCAGCAACTCCCTGGCGGTGGCTTTGACCTTCTCCCGATCCGCGTCGCTCATTTCGATCTGCGGCTTGGTCAAGAGGTCGAAGAGCGCCAGCTCCTCTTCGTTCAGTTGCTCGCCCACGCCCCGCTGTTCCTCTTCATTGAGACTTTGGGCGAAGGCAACCAGTTGCTGGAAAAACTCCTCGGCGTTGAGGCTGCCGGCGTTGTAGGCGTCGATCATCGCCTGGAACTTTTCCAGATAATCCATGCGCGTGCGGTTGAGCCGTATCAGAGCCATGAGCTTCCGCGCCACCGTCCCCTTGAGTTTCTCGTTCACGGTGCGCCTGCGACCCGCCTTAAACTTCTCGGCAAGCTTCTCGAAGTCTATTTTACTCAGATCAAGCCAATGATCGGCATCAAAGGGTGAGTTTAGCTCGCGGATCACGTAGCCCTCAGTAGCAATCGACTGATCGAGCAGTCCTTCCACCTGCTGCATGACCTGGGAGATGTCCGCCCGCGGTGTGAGGGCACGGATTTTATCGGCGATGACCTGCACGGGCGACACCTCTGCGGCAAACTCCCGCGCCGCCGGATCGGGCAGCACGGCCTTGTAGAGCCGCAAGACCGTATTGGTGAGATCGAGATAACGGAGCTTTATCTCCTCGGAGCCGACCAGGGCCTCCACGGCGTCATCAAGCAAACCGACGCGGGCAAATCCCTCAGCGGTCTGGATGGCCGCAAGGTTTACCCCGTGCTCCTGGCACAACCCCCGAGTCTCCGCCAACGCCTGACGCAATGCTGCCACCAATGCGGACTTGTCCTCTACCGGCTTCTTGCCGCTGCCCATGCTCCCGCCAGTCCCATAGATGGCCAGGGCTCGTTCCAGGTTGCGGAACACCCCGGCATAGTCCACGATCAGGCCGCTCACCTTGCCGGGATAGACCCGGTTGGCCCGGGCGATGGTCTGCATCAGGGTATGGTTGCGCATCGGCTTGTCGAGATAGAGGGTCGAACAGCTCGGCACATCGAAACCGGTCATCCACATGGCGCAGACAAAGACGAGCCGGAAGGGGTCGTCGGGGTTCTTGAACTTCGTCTCCAGATCCTCTTCGACCATGCGCTTGCGGTGGGGGCGGATGTCCAGCCCCTTCTCGCTCATCTCGGCAATCTCGTTTTGCCCCTGGGAAACGACCGCCGCCATGTCGGTTTCTGTCATCCGGACGATCTGCGCTTCGTTTTCCCGCCTGGTGTCGCTGTCCGCCCCGGCCTGCAAGGCCGCGATCTTTTCGCTCCAATACTTCTTCACCTTGTCATACATGCGGATGGCGGTGGCCTTGTCGATGCAGATCATCATGGCCTTGCGCCCTGGAAGCCCCGCCCTGTGAAATGCGCCACCAGGTCCTTGGCCACCGCCTCAAGCCGGTCGTCGCGGGTGATCAGGTGGTACTCGCGGGCGAACTCCCGCTCCAGCTTCTTTTCCTGTTCCTCGTCGAGTTCCGCCGCTTCGAGCAGCCGCTCCATGTCCTCGTTGAGGTTGTCGTTGACCAGTTGCAGTTCCGGGATGCGATTCTCGTAGTAGAGCGGCACGGTCGCGCCGTCGGCCACCGACTGCTGGAAGTCATAGACGCTCACGTAGTCGCCGAAGACCTGCCGGGTCTTCTCCTCGCCCACGATCAGTGGTGTGCCGGTGAAGGCCAGAAAGGCGGCGTTGGGCAGGGCCGTGCGCATGTTGAGCGCCAGGGTGTCGTATTGGCTGCGGTGCGCCTCGTCGGTGATGACGATGATGTCGGACCGTTCCGAGAGCACCGGATGCGTTTCGCCCTGCTCGGTGCGGAACTTGTGGATCAGGGTGAAGACGTAGCGATGATCTTCGGTGAGCAATTGCCGCAGGTGTTTGCTGCTTGCCGCCGGGGCGTGGTTTTCCGTCACTACCCCAGCCGAGGCGAAGTGCTTATAAATCTGTCCGTCCAGTTCCTGCCGGTCGGTGACCACCACAAAGGTCCAGTTGCCCGGCAGCTTGCGCAGCACCTTCTGGGCGAAGGACATCATCGCCACGCTCTTGCCGCTGCCCTGGGTATGCCAGAATACACCCAATTTCCCGTCCCGCTGCCGGATGTCGGCCAGAGCCGTGAGCGCATTGTTCACGCCCAGGTACTGGTGGTTCTTGGCCGTCAGCTTGATCAACCCGCCGGGGACCTCCTGAAAGAGGCAAAAGTTCTCCACCAGGTCCAGGAACCGCGCCGGGTTGCAGACGCCGCGCAGCATGGTCTCCAGCGACACCCGGCCCGCCTCGTCCTCGCTGCCTACCTTCTTCCATTCGGCGAAGTGCTCCCAGCCGGCGGTGATGCTGCCCACCCGGCTTTGGCTGCCGTTGGATAGGATGATCAGGGCGTTGGGCCAGAAAAGCTGGGGGATGGTGTCCTTGTAGTCGCGCAGGTTGCCGGTGAAGGCGGTCTCCAGGCGGCGGTGGGCGGCCTTGAGTTCGATGAACAGGAACGGCAACCCGTTGACGAAGCCCACCAGGTCGGCCCGCCGGGTGTGCATCTCGCCGGTCACCCAGAACTGCGAGCAGAGCAGGAAGTCGTTTTGGGCCGGGTCGTCCCAATTCACCACCTGCACCACCTCCACCGTCTCGCCGTCGCCTTCGGGGTCGGGCCGGGGAACGCGCACGCCGTTCTTGAGGAGGCGGTAGACCTCGCGATTGGCCGCCGCCGCGCTCATCCGCGACCGGTCGCGGGTCAGCTCTTCGATCGCCTGATGGACGGCCTCCGGCGAGACCTCGGGATTGAGTCTCAGGAGCGCTTCCCTCAGGCGGGATTTCAGCACCACCTCATCCTTGGTCTCCCGGCCCAGACTGCTCGCGCCGTGGTCGAACTCGTGATAGGCGTTGACCGTCTGCCAGCCAAGCGCAGCCAGCAGGGCAATGGCCGGCCGTTCGATCAGGGCGTCTTCAGTGTAGCCGGAGGGAGGGGTCATGAAGGATTCTCCTTTCCAGCGTTCGCAAGGACTGAGCGACCGGTAGCGGTGGTCCGGTACCGCTGTTTTGAACTGCGGGGCTTGTCGGGAACGGTCATTTCGATGTAGCTGGCTTCGATGAGCGGATTCAAGACTTGGTGCCTGAACTTGGTGCGATCAGAGCGCTCCGCAATTGCCATAAGATCAACTAACATGCTGTCTTTAATGCATTTCCGCAATATTTCAACTTGGTGCCGACTTAGTGCCAACTTGGCGCCGACTTGACCTGTGACTTGCGGGCTACTTGCGGGGTGCTTGTAGGGTACTTGCGGGGTGGATTCGACTATTTCATGGGCCTTTTCATGGGCCAGAGCTTGGTCTCGACCTGGTCCCTTCTTGGACCCGACTTGTGCGGTACTTGGTACCTCTCTGGCGCCCGCTTGCGCCCGCACCTCCGGATTCGGATAGAAGATCGCGGTAAAAAAACCGCTTTCCTCGAAGATCGGCGCCGGGCAATGCTGATCGTGAGCCTCGTCGCGCATGCGCTTGATGCCGGTGCCGGCCTTCTCGATAAAGGTGATGCGGTGGAGCAGGTCGGCAATGAGGGCATTGCGGCGGATGCTCTTCCGGCCGAGGTCGGCAAGTTTCATCCCCTTGGGCAGACCGCCGGGGCTGGAGATCTCGATCCGGTCGGTATAGATCTCCACGAAGACGTTGGCCCCCTCCATGAACCAGTCGCGATGCATGACGGCGTTGGTGATGGCCTCGCGCAGGGCTTTCATCGGGTATTCCGGGATGTCCTCCCGGCGCAGCCCTTCAATGCGATAGGCCGTGCGGGTGTTGCGCTCGATGAAACGCAGGCTATCCTCGATATCCGAAACGATGCCGCCGGTAAAATCCTTGCGGTCCAGGATGTGCACTTTGTCCGCTCCCTTCGCCAGGAGACAGGTGATGTAGGCCTGGTTGAAAAAGTGTCGAACATTCTTGGCAAAGAAGAGAACCCCGGCATTGCGGAAAAGGAGCTTGGCGCCGGAACGCTCGGCAGCTTCGATGTTGACCAGAACGTCCTCGGTGCTGGGACGGCCGGTGATGCCGCTCAGCCGGAGCCAGGCATTGTATTTCTCCCGGTCGAAGTCCTGAGGGTAGCGGAACTTCGGACAGACCGAGGTATCGAAACGGATAGCCCCCTCGCTGCGGAAGAGATCCCGAATCTCATCGCGGCTGAGCTTCTGGGTAACGGCGCCCTGCCGCCAGAAATAACCATCGCTGCACTGCACGGGCTTTGATTCGCTTTCGCGGACCGTCACCACGATGACCTCGCCGATGCGCTGCAACAGGATTTTGACCGGCGGATCACAGTTGCGGGCGATGTCCTGGATACGGGCGCGCAGCGGGTTGGTATCGGCAATCCCCTTGACGGCGCCGTCGTCGCGCACCCCCAGTAGAATCTTTTCCCCTGCCGTATTGGCAAAGCCCACCAGCTCGCGGGCAAAGGAAGAGGATAAGCTCTCCTTGTACTCCAGCATGACGCCTTCGCCCTCCTGGAGCAGGATGTCGAGATCAGTGGTTTTCATGCACAGACCTCCATGCTTCCCCGGGTTCCCATCTCTTGTCAAACAAGCATCCACGTCTGGCGCTTTCCAGAATGGGAAGCAGAAACACAGCCACCTCCGCCACTGTCTTTTGTAAATCGGGTTGAGCCATTTCCGGATTTGCCCGGCGGATGAACGCGACCCACTGTTCCTTTTTAATCCGATCCTTAGCAAACATTTCACTCAAAGCCGTGGGAATGCCGTCAGGAAAATCTGTCCTCCTCCGATTGAATGTTTTCATTACCGCATCCAGCAAGATTTCGCCCTCGAAAACAAACAACTTGCTGAGCAAAGACAGGTCATAGATATCTTTCATTCGGGAGGATGCGATACCCAGCCGGACCAAGGCCTCCAACTTCTCAGCCACCATTGTATGTCGCGGATAGGCAAGCATTTCAGGCGCGGGGCCTTCCAGCAATGTCGGAAATCGGATTGGCTCTGGATTCGGTGTGACAACATCTCCGAACCCAACGTCCACCTGAACGGAAATTCTCGCGCCATGAAGACTCCCATTCAAAATAATCCGCAACCCGGAGTATTCCTGGTCATCTCGTATAGTGCTCACTTTCACCGTCTCTGGTGAAAAGAGAATCCCATCTTCCGGACATTCAAGACCGCAGACCTCCCGAAACAGCACCTCCATGTGATCCAAATCCTGGGTTCCGAAGCAGAGAAGGTCAACATCCCGGGTAACACGAAAATTCTGTCCTCTCCAGACAAGGAACAGACTGGCGCCCTTTAAAATGAATCGCTTGGAGTAAGACGATATTGAAAGTCGGTAGAGGAGGCGCTCCGCACCGTAGCGAACCAGCAGCATATTGAAATCCGTTTTTTCCGCTCTTGCAAGGTTCAGGAGCCGCTGAAAAACGGAGTGCCCCCGGTTCTCTTTCTCCTGGATAATCATACGGCGGACTCCAGATAGGGACGCATCACCGTGAACACCCGACACACTTTGGCCGCCTCCGCCAGGTCATCCATGCTGGCCAGGCGAGACCGCCATACCTCGCGGAGTGCCTCGATGGCCACGTCAAGGCCGACCTTGTTGCGGAACTTGAAACAATCCGCAACGGTTTTCGCCGGCGTATAAACCTTGATCGCGATTCCCTGGACCGTGTGCTCCCGAATGCCGAAGGCATAGGATTCACCGGACGCGTAAGTCAGATTCAGAGGCGGATAATCCATCTGCGGCCGCCAGCCCCCGCGTGGCACGGTGATCCAAACTTCATGGGGTATCTGCGTCGTCAGATCGTGAAACCTGAGGGCGGAAAGCAGGCAGACCACCCCTTTGGGGACACGTTTGGCGACTTCGATCAAAACGCCATGCTCCGTTGAAAGGGCGCCCGGAATTCGATAAAGCCCACGGGCCGACCGCTCGATTTTACCGGCCTTGCACAACTCGTACAGGTGATTGCGGGAAATACCGACCGATTCCACATCTGCCGCCGTGGTCACTCCGAGCCTGCCAGCAATCTCCAGTATCCGCTCTTTATCCTTCACCATCAACTCTCCCCTGCAATTCCTATTCAGATATACATAAGTGAAGAGTAAATGCAAGATAAAGCTCCGGTTGCCTTCATGCTTCGGCCTCCCTGGGAACGGTGATGTCCAGTTCCGACACATCCACCTCGCCGGAGATGAGCTTGGGCAGGAGTAGATCGCGGGTTCGGCGGAGAACCTGATTATGGCGGTTCAATGAATCAATCATCTTGAATTGAGGGCGTGTGCTTTCCTGAAATTGTTTGAGGATCTCCACAGGAGGTTGTGCCAAGAGAAATTGATCAAAACATTCTTCACGCACGCGTTGGCGACTTATAGCATTATCCCGGAATAGTTCGCTGCGAGCCATCAGATAGACATATTCCGGGCATACTGTTTTTGAGCGGAGGACGATAAACTCGGTCGACCCACAGGCGACGGCGTCATCAGTCGGCAAGAACTGAACAAATCCTGTTTTGCCATTCTCCAGGCATGGTGTGATTCGTGCGAAGAGGGTATCTCCATGCTGGAAACGCGCTCCGCTGGCTTTTGAACGATATTCGATATCAGAGATAAGCATCGAATTATCAGACAAACTGTTCATTGAGACGAATGGAATTCCCCCGTTCTTCGGTACTGGAAGGGATGGTCGAACGGTGATGGCATCGGACATCACTTTTACCTCCCACCCCACAGGAATCCGGCCGAGAGGGGAATCGCTGAAGCGGGTGTGCTGGTGGCCGGGGAAGCGGAACTTGACGAACCACTCGCGGTAGAGGTTCTGCGCCATTTCCTCCAAGATTTTGATCCGCCGCAGGTTGTTCTCGATCAGGTCATCGTAGGCCGAGAGAATGGCGACTATTTTCCGCTGCGTAGGGAGGGATGGTAGCCGAAGTTCGATACGTTTGAGATTTTCTTGTGACAATTTCGGCTGTGCTGCTCCCGTAATATATCCAGATATGTTTGCCTGATCAAACCATGAAAAAAGAAAATGATCATCTGCAATACCAGCTTTTGCGCGAACTATATGTGCGTGGTTGTTCACCCAGAACTTTCCGTTTGCAAAGAATGCTACCGGTATCTTTCGGCTGTTCAGATTCTTGCCATCTTCAGCGATAAGAAGATACCGACCGTTGAAAATGTAATCGTCTATATAGTCGATTACCCCAGAGGCTCCATAATATGGATACTGACCCTGCCGCCGCTTGCGCTCGCTTCCACTAACTAATAGGTATTCGCTTGGAATCAAAAATATCAATGACATTGCCAATCGTCGTATTTGTCCATGCTGTCCGTGAGGTAGAGTCCATCACTCCCCCTCCTCCCCCTTACCCCAATTCTCCGCGCTTCGCTCACCGCTCCTGTTCTCCAATTGCTTCCGGGCCAGAGCGATGGCCTTGTGAAACTTCTGCCGCATGAGCTCCTTGGGCAGTGATTCGGTGAGGTATTCGGCGACATGGATGCCGGAACGACTCAGTTCCAGCAGTTCGATCTGCTCCCGCTTCTTGCCGGCGCAAAGAATTAGGCCGATCGGCGGCTCTTCCCCCTTCTGCCGCTCGTGTCTGTCCAACCAGCGCAGATAGAGCTCCATCTGCCCCTTGAACGCGGGTTTGAAGGTGCATAGTTTCAGCTCAATCACCACCAGCCGGCGCAGCCGACGGTGAAAGAAGAGCAGGTCCATGTAGAAGTCGTCGCCATCCAAGGTGATGCGCTTTTGGCGTTCGAGGAAGGCAAATCCAACGCCCAGTTCCAAGATGAATGATTCCATCTCGTGCAGGATGGCGGCCTCCAGATCTTTTTCGGCAAAGGTGTCCTTGAGTCCGAGAAAATCGAGGAAATAGGGGTCGCGGAAGACCATGTCGGGGGTGAGCTTATCGGTCTCGCGGAGTGCTGCCAGTTCCTGTGGGATGAGTTTTTCGGGCTTCCTCGATAGGGCGGTGCGTTCATAGAGCATGGAGTCAATCTTTTTCCGCAGGGTGCGGACGCTCCAGCGTTCGATACGGCACATTTCGGCGTAGAAGTCGCGCTGGATGGGTTTTTCGAGGGGAATCAGCGCGATAATGTGGGTCCAACTCAATTGTCGTATCAGTGATACGACAATTCGCTCATCGGGAAAAACCTCTGCAAATTGGACCATGCGGCGTAGATTCTTTTCACCGAACCCATTTCCATAGTCACTCACCAATTTGTGCGACAGTGTCGCAAGAATCTCTTTGCCGTACTCCGCACGTTCGCCTTTTAGAATCTCATCGTTAATCCGCTTGCCAACGCGCCAGTAAAGCAGGGTCAGGGCGGCGTTGACCGTGGCAGCGACAGATTGTCGCGTCTCCTCGATCATCCGGCGGAGGTCGTCCAGCAGCACCGGCGTGGCCGGTTTCGTTTTCTCCAAATCACGTCTTTTGATCGTCATCACTCCGCCTCCAGCAGTTTCGCCACATTCTCGGCGATCCGCGCTTCCATATCCCGGGCCTCGGCGTTGAGGGTTTCCAGTTCCTCATTCAGCTCCTCCAGCCGTCCTTTGAAATCGAAATCTTCTTCGGCACGGGCAGCGACACCTACGTAACGGCCGGGATTGAGGCTCCAGCCCTGGGCTTCGATCTCGGAGAGCGTTGCCACCTTGCACAGCCCAGGTACGTCGGCGTACTTGCCGTTGGCGAAGTGCTCGGCCAGCAGGTCGGCGCTGTCGTGCAGGTTCTCGACGGCCTCGCCCCGGTGGAGCCGGGCGATGTTGGCCAGAAACTCGATCTGCGCCGGGGTCCAGTCGCGATGGGCGCGGTCAACTTGGCGATAGAGATGGCGGGCATCGATGAAGAGCACCCGATCGGCCCGGGCGGTTTGGCCTTTGCCCCGGTCGAAGAACCAGAGGGTGCAGGGCAGGGTGACGGTGTAGAAAAAGTTGGAGCCCACTGCGACCATCACGTCCACGGCGCGGGCTTCGATGAGTTGCTTGCGGATCTCCAGTTCCGAGGCTCTGGCGTCGGAGGCGGAGTTGGCCATGACGAACCCGGCGCGGCCGGTTTCCGAAAGGGCGCTGTAGAAGATCTGGATCCAGAGGTAGTTGGCGTTGTCGGTGCGGGGCAGGCCGAAGGGGAAGCGAGGGTCGTCCTTGAGCCGGTCCTTGTCCACACGGTCCACGTTGAAGGGCGGATTGGCCATGACGAAATCGAACTTGCCGGTGGAGCGGTGCAGGTCTTCGTAGTAGGCGTTGCCCTGGCGGATGTCGCCGGCCAGACCGTGCACGGCAAGGTTCATCTTGCCCAGTCGGACCGTCTCGGCCACCTTCTCCTGGCCGTAGATGGAGAGTTCGGCGCCGGGGTTTTTCTTGTGTTCCGCGACGAACCGGGCGCTCTGGACGAACATGCCGCCGGAACCGCAGGCCGGGTCGAAGATGCGGCCCCGGAAGGGTTCGATGATGCCGACGATGAGCTGGACGATGGCGGTGGGGGTGAAGAACTCGCCGCCCTTCTGGCCTTCGCTCATGGCAAAATGGCCGAGGAAGTATTCATAGATCTTGCCGAAGGCGTCCCCCTCGATGTCCATGGGGACGGAGTTCATGGCCTTGAGCAGTTCCTTGAGCAGGGCGTTCTCGAAGCGGTTGTAGGCCTTGGGGAGCACGTCCTTGAGATCGGGGTTCTCCGCCTCGATGGCGCGCATGGCCTCGTTGATGGCCGTGCCGATGTTGGCCCCCTCGGGGAGGGCGATCAGCGTCGAGAAGCGGGCCGCCTCGGGCAGGTAGAGGACGCCCCGTGCCTGATAGTCCGCCGGGCCGGTCTTCCGCCGTCCGCCACCCCCAGCGCCTGGTAGTTCTTTTGCGGCCTCTTGAAATTTATGGTCTGCGTAACGCAAAAAGACGAGCCCCAGCACCGGGACGGAGTATTCGGAGGATTTCAGCTTGGAATTGGCCCGCAGCTCGTCGGCCGCGGCCCAGAGTCGGGATTCGATGTGGTTGCCGTTATGGTTCATGGTTTCTCCCGGGGGGTGTCTTTTCAGGCACTCGTCATCCCGCAAGGAATGGTAGTCAATGAACTTTCAAACGCACGAACTATGAAGCACACATGATTTTGTGTCAAGGAAAATGAAGCAAATTCCGATCATTACCACTTGATAACAGGCATGTTTCGGCAAATGCTCGTGAGGTAGTCAGTTCCACTCCTCTGCGCCAGCCTCATACTTTGCGTTTTCCCGGTGGCCGCCCCTGCCTTCGGGGCGGAAGGGAAGCGGGCGCCGCCTGGTCCGCTATTCCGGTCTTAAGCGTCAATCGGGGCCGACCCCGTTTCGGCAGTTCGGGCATTTCCGTCGGGGGCGCCGGCTTCTCCGACGCGGCGGAGAGTTTTCGCTCCTGTTGCGGCATCGCTATTTCTTTCCGGACCAGAGGCGGCCTCCCCCGGCGGGGTTTGTGCGGGACCTCGCCTTCGGGCGTAAGCCGGGGCCGGCCCCGTTTGCGCTTTAGCGGTTCGGGGGGCGTCGCCCCCTCCGCCGGTTTGGGAGCGCGATCCCGTTTTGGCGCTGCGGCTTCCGTCGATACCGTAGGGATTTCTATGCTCTTGCCCCGTTTCGGTGTAGTCGCCGTTGCCCGCCCACCCGCTGGCCCTTCGTCGATCTCGATGCCGAAGATCCCGGCGAGATCCTCCTCGGCGATCATCTTGTCCCCCATCCCGTGCGGGGCTGCCAGATCCGCCGCATCGGGCGCGGCGATCAGCTCCCGATGGTCCACGTCGCGCAGGCGGAAGAGCAGCTCCGGTTCCCGGTCGAGACGGGCGCCAACGCCGTAGAGGACGGCGGCGACGTGCTTGCACATGGAGGCCCAGTCCGGGCAGGAGCATCGAAAGGAGATTTCGGCTGGCTCCGGGAAGAGTCCTGTCTGCGGGCGGGTGACGATCTCCATGACCTCCCGGGAGAGTTTTCCCTGGAGGAGTTCCAAGAGGGAGCCGATTCTCCCCGTACACGCTTTCTTGGTCCCCTTCCAGGCCTGCGTTTTCAGAGGACGGATCTCGATCGCCACTGAATAGAGGTGGGAGCCGCTGACCAGGGCGTCCACCCGGGCGGTGCCGATCTTCAGGTCGAGGACCGAGCCGTTGCGCACGTAGGCGCGGCCCCGTGGGATGCGGTTCTCGTAATCGCCGTACCGCTCCAGATTTTGGCACCAGGCCTTCCCCCAGAACGTGGCGGCGATGGTCCGTCCGGCGACGACCACCGGAGAGAGCGAATCTCCCTTCTTCCGCAGCTTCGCCGCCTGGTTGCGGGCCTTTTCGCGCCGCTCCGCCACCGGCACATACGGCGGCCATCCTCCCCAGTAATCGTTTCTTCTTCTTCGGCCCCAACTCATCCGCCAGTCCTCCTTTGTTTTTCTTCTCTCCCGTTGTTCTCCTCGTCCAGGGCGCGGGTCAGGTCGAGAGAGACAAACCGGATCAGTTCCTCGTCGGGCATCTCGGTGAGGAGCTTCTCCTTGTCGCCTCCGAGGATGCTCTCAGCCAGATCTTTTTTGTCCTCGATCAGGGCGTCGATCTTTTCCTCCACGGTCCCGCGGCAGACGAACTTGTGGACGAGGACGTTCTTTTTCTGACCGATCCGGTACGCCCGGTCCGTCGCCTGGTTTTCCACCGCGGGGTTCCACCACCTATCGAAATGGATCACGTGGGAGGCCGCCGTCAGGTTCAGCCCGACCCCGCCGGCCTTCAGGGAGAGGACGAAAAAGGGCGGGCCATCCTCCCGCTGGAAGGCGTCGACGATCTCCCGCCGTTTGCCGACGCCCGTTCCCCCGTGCAGGACGAGACCCGGCCGCAGGAACGCCTCCGCCAGGAGTGCCGCGAGCGGCTCCGTGATCTCGCGGAACTGCGTGAAGATGAGGAGCTTCTCCTGCCGGGAGGCGATCTCTTCGCAGAGGGTGCGGAGACGCTGGAACTTTCCGCTCACTCCCTTCCCGTAAGCCTGATCCCCCAGCCATTGGGATGGATGGTTGCAGATCTGCTTGAAGCGCATCAGATAGGCCAGGACCAGCCCCCGCCGCTGGATGCCGTCGGCTTCCTTCAGTTTTTCCGCCATCTCCCGGACGGACGCTTCGTAGAGGGCCGCCTGGGTTTTCGTCAGCGGGCAGAATACCCGGACCTCCGTCTTGTCCGGCAGATCGGCGATGATCCGCCGGTCCGTCTTCAGGCGCCGGAGGATGTAGGGGCGAACAAGGGCGCGCAGGGCGGCGTAGGCGTTGTCCCGACCGTCTTGTGTCCCTTTCGCGTAGCGGCTGAAGACTTTTTCCGTCCCCAGGAGGCCGGGGAGGAGAAAATCGAAGAGGGACCAGAGGTCGCCGAGACGGTTTTCGAGCGGGGTGCCGGTAAGGATGATCCGCCATTTTCCCTTGAGCGTCTTGACGGCCCGCGTCTGTCTCGCCCCCGGGTTCTTGACCGCCTGCGCCTCGTCCAGGATGAGGGGCCCCCAGGCAACCTCCCGGAGCCACGCCATACGGTGGGCCATCGCGTAAGTGGTGACGACCAGGTCCGTCCCCGAGAGCGTCGCGTCGCGCCTCTTTGCATCCGCCATCATGGCGAGGGAAGCGGCGGACGTTTCGGAGGGATGGACGTAGAACGTGGCCAGCGACGGGGCGAAACGGCCGATCTCGGCTTTCCAGTTCGCCACGAGGGAAGCGGGGACGACCAGAAGGGCCGGCCCCCCGGAAGGGGGCGGGGGCGATGCCCCGGAGACCTTCCGTTGACGGAGGATGAGGAGAAGGGCCAGGACCTGGATGGTCTTCCCAAGACCCATGTCGTCGGCCAGACAGGATCCCAGCCCCAGATCATGCATGAACCGGAGCCAGGCGACCCCCGTGCGTTGATAGGGGCGGAGCTGCGTTTTCAGGTCCGGTCCGGGATCGGCCGGGACGATCCCCTCGGGAGAGCGCATCCCGGCGAGAACCGACCGGAGCCATTCCCCGGCGTCGGCGTTCAGCCACTCTCGGGCGGCCTCCGCGGCGGGCAGGGCGTCGTTGCCCTCCATGCCGGCCCCGGCGAGGAGGCGCATCCCCTCGGAAAAGGAGATCCCCTCGCCCCCCTCCTCTCCCTTCCGTTTTTCCCAGTGGGACAGGAGCGCGGCGATCTTCTCCCGGTCGATCTCCACCCATTTTCCGCGGAGAAGGACGAGACCGGAGGTTTCGCTCAGAATCCGCCGCCGTTCCTCCTCCGTCAGTTCCTCGCCGTCCAGCGTCAGGCCGACCGAGAAATCGAGGAGGGCGTCGAGGCCGAGGCCGCCGGGCCTCTTGGCGCCTACCTTTACGGACACCTGCGGACGGGGCGGCCGGCCGCGGCCCTGCCACGCCTCGGGGATGCGGACCAGGACGCCCGAGGATTCAAAGCGCGGGACGTCGTCGAGGAAACGGCAGGTCTCCCGGATAGTCCAGGCCATAGGATGGAAGATCGCGCCCGAATCGACCAACCCCCGGATCAGTGCGCTCGCCTCGGCCGCCCGCTGGAGCGGCGTCAGCAGGGCGAGCAGCCCCCGGCGGTCTGCGGCGTCGGCGAACTCCCGGAAGGCCTTGCCAAGCGGGAGGAACTGCGGTTTCGCGAGGCCCGAGAGACGGGTCGTATAGGTCACGAGAAAGCCGAAGGGCCGCGCCTCGTTCTTCCGGTTTTCCGCCAGATGGAACACGATACGGCCCACCATGTTCCAGAGGGGGTTGCGGTTTTTCAGATAGTCCTGGACATTGCCTCCCGCCCGTCCTGCCTCGCTCCGGATGCGGTCCTCCAGCGCCGTCCAGAGATTCTCCAGGACCGCCGGACTCAGATACTCCAGTCCCCGCAGGGGGGGAGAGGTTTCGACGATTTTGAGGAGCTCCTCCGGGGAGGGGGGAGGAGTGGCGATGTCGGGCCTTTCCGATTCCACGGCCGCAATCCGGCAAAGCTGCGTGAGGCAGCGGCGGGAAAAGTCGCGCCAGAAGGCGAAGTCAGGCGAGAGAGGCGTAGTCAGTTCCTCGGCGGCGAGGTGGAGGAGTCCGGCGGCAGCCCCCTCGTGAAAGGCATCCCCGATCCTTGCGGCGACCATGTCGGGAAGCGCGGGGCACTCCCCGCCGTTGGGCAGGAAAACGACCTGCCCAGACGGGGACAGGGTCAATGTGGGGATGGACATGGGCGTCGATCCGGACTTTCGGGATTTTTGAAACGGCGCGAGTATAGGAAAACGGCCGCAGCAAGTCAAGGGATGCGTGTTTCTTTAGTGCTCAGAAAGAAAACGGTTTTAGGGTCGGCAAAAACGGTCTTTCGCGTACGCGTTTTATATTGACAATGACGATACCCAGGGCATTGCTCTTGCGGAATTTCCTCAGATATTCACCGGCTCGATCGGCAATGGCCAAGTCAACGTCAACAGGAATCGACAGCTCAAATAGACTTTGGATCGTCTTCCCTTCGCCTTTTCTATCCCCGGACGAGATTTCAATCCGGCTGATAACGGAAATAACGAGAGAAGACCCGGCTTCAATTTCTTAAGAGATGTAGTCCAGGGCGCTTTGTTCTTTTCGCAAATGTTCGATCAGGATATCGTTATCAATTTGTATGTGATGCTCTCGAAAGTATTTATACCCATTTCGTGGCCATTATTTCATTGACATACAAGGCCGTTCTTCGTATGCTTCCGTCGTCAAGAAGCTCTTCCTCTCAATCAATTCAATCATACGTGGAGTCAGCAGATGATGGAGCGCTGGCGTAACGCACTAGGGTCGCTGACGGGGTTGCTGCTGGCGGTGGCATTGCTGTTCGCCGCGAACGGGGAGGCGGATCGCTGGGAGCGGGTGCGGATGGATGCTTTCCGCAGCCGTATCGCTGATCTGGCGCTGATTTCCGAATCCATCATCGCCGAGCAATTACGCCGGTTCGATGACACCCTCCTCGTTCTTCGCAGCGCGTATATCGCCGACCCAACGCATTTCGCCGAAAGCGTCCGGCTCTTGCGCAGCGGTTCCCTTGCCGACCGCGAGCTTCTGGTGGTGCTGGTTGGTCGCTCCGGTCACCTTGCGTATACTGATGCACCTGATGTGAAGCCCCGCCTTTATCTCGGGGACCGAAAGTATTTCCGTTTTTTTGCCGATGGCGGCAAGGATCGTCTTTATATCGATGAACCGACCTTTGGCCGTGTCACCAAGCGCTACTCCCTGCCGCTGGCTCGGCCGATTTATGACAGGCGGGGTGGTTTTCTGGGGGTCGTCGCCATTTCGGTCAAGCAGCAATCTCTGGCCAATTTTGAGCCCCGAATGAAACTTTCGGGAGATAGCTCAATCACTGTCGTCAATCACGGCGGTGCGCTGGTCAGTCGTTCCCGTGATTTTGTCAAGGTGCAGGGAACGATACTTTCGCCGGAACTTCTGACGCCGATGCTCAAAGGGGCGGGGGGGGTCTTTTCGAGCCGCGGCACTTCCGATGGCGTCGAGCGGATCATCGCCTACCGGCATATACATGATAAGGAAGAAAAGCCGCTCATTGTCTTTGTGGAGGCTTCGTCCGGAGATGTGAGGCGGGAAATATCGCTGCAGCGCACCGTGCTCGTGTGGGGCGCCGGTTTTGCCTCGCTGGTCATCATGGTCTTGATCGCGGTCTATCTGAAAGGCCGGAAGATCATGGCACGGTTGATCGACACGTTGCGCAGGAGCAAGAAACAGGAGTATGAAACCCTCACACGGACATCGCTCGACGGTTTTCTTATCGTTGACCGCTCTGGCCGCATTCTGGACACCAATGACACCTTTTGCACGATGCTGGGATATACACGGGGGGAACTCCTTGGCATGAGCGTAATCGATATTGAGGCGGACGCATTGACAAAGCGGGTTGCCGCTCATATTCGTACGGTAATGGAAACCGGCAGTGACCGTTTTCAATCCCAGCACCGCCGCAAGGATGGCACGATCATCAATGTAGAGATCAGCGCCCAATACGTCGAGGAACCGGGCGGACGCATTTTTGTCTTCATCCGCGGCATCACCGAGCGCAAGCAGGCCGAGGAGGCGCTCCAGGAGAGCGAAAAGACGGCAAGACGATTGGCCCAGGAAAATGAGTTGATTGCTGAAATCGGGCGAATCATCAGTTCAACACTGAATATCGATGAGGTGTACGAATATTTCGCTGAGAAAGTGAGGGAAGCGATCCCCTTTGATCGAATCGCCGTTAGCATGGTTAACATGAAAAACTATACCCGCACCATACGATATGTAAAAGGCGACAGATTTTCGGGTGAACGAATGGGAGAAGTTGCCCCCTTGGCCGGGACGGGGACCGAACAGGCTATGCGCACAAAGTCAAGTCTTCTCATCACCAGCAGGAACAGAGATGAGATGAAAAGGAAATTTCCCGGCATAACATCGCTTCAGCTTGGCGCTCAATCGACGATGCTCATTCCTTTGATCTCAAAAGACGAGGTGATTGGAGTCTTCGCTCTTCATTCAGCCAAAATAGATGCCTATTCTGAGAGTGATCTGCATTTTGCGGAAAGAATGGCTTCTCAGATCGCAGGCGCCATTGCCAATGCGCAGCTTTTTCTTGAGCGTACGCGCCTG
>CAZTLA010000035.1:0-21058 GCA_964614365.1 uncultured Syntrophales bacterium
CTGGCCACTTCGTACAGGGCGGTAAAATAATCCATTTCCCTGTCTTTCATAAACGTACCTCCTCACGTTGGTTCCAGCAATCTTCACGCTCATTGCGAGCGGGCTGTTCCGGCACGGGGAACATTCCCGCAGCCGGAGCCCCCTTCCTTTCTTATGTACTGCTGCTCATTGTATTAGATTTTCAAAAATAATCCCAGCGAAATGCTTAGGGAGGGTGATGTATCAGAATCTGTTAGAGCTGTTTCAGAGTAAAGAGGGCATCCTTCTGCCAGATGAGCGGCTGTTTATCCAGGTCATTGTAACCAACCACCCGTCCGATCACCACCGTGTACCCATCAACCCAGTGCCGGCTGGAGACCTCGCAGTCGAGCCAACCTGCCGCACCATCGGGAACCAGCGGCTTGCCGGGCCGACCCGAAAGCGTCGGTATGGAGAGTTTGGCAAACTTGTCCACGGCATCGCCGCGGAGACTGCCCAGTTTCTTGTATAACTCTTTTTGGTCTTCGGACGCGACCACCACCGTGAAGCTCCCCGACTCCTGGATGAGCTCGGCAGTGAGGTGATCCTTGGCCACGCTTACGGCAAGCAGCGGTTCCCTCTCCGAGACGAACATGACCGTGGCGGTCATGATATCGTGCTTTTCACCGCAGGCGGTACTGATAAAAACTACCGGACAGGCAAGCAGGTGTGACGGGATATTTACTTTGGTCATGGCTCTCCTCCTTTGTGGTTTACGAATTTGTGCTTTAACTTATGCATGGGGCTGAAATTTGTCAATTTTGACAACATACCTGGCGGCCGCAATAATAGTACCGGAATGTCTTTCGCCTGCTTTTTCACCGAGGCCGGCTCCTGTACACTTCGGCGCCGTAATGCTATAGTGCGTATTATGCGGGCGCGGCGATCGTCGCAAAAGAACTCCATGATCTTTAGCCCTCATGGCACCGGCAGGCAAGCCGTATGAAATCGCTCCTCCTGACCCCCACCTACTTTCCCCGGCTCACCGGTAACGCCGTTACCGCCGAGCGCATCTCCTGCGAGATCTCCCGTGGTGGAATCATCTGTAAAATTATTGATCTTTCCTCCATCCGGGAAACGGTTCTGATCGAACGCGCCCTTGAGTTCGCGCCGGACGTGATTCATAATTTCCACGCGTGGAAATCCGGGCGGGCGGGCCTGAAAATAAAAAACCTGCTCGACGTCCCCATGATTACCACAATCACGGGCACGGACATCAACGTCGACCTGGACGACTGCCGGAAAAAGGAAGCGATCCTCGACGTCCTTGCCGGATCGGACTGTATCACCGTGTTCAACGAGCAGGCGCGCGCTGCCCTGCTTAAGCATTCCGTTCCGCTGGCCAGGATAAAAGTCATCCATCAGTCCGTCTTGTTCCCCCGACAGAAGAAGAGAGACTTCAGGAAGCCCTTGGGAATCAGCGGCGATACGGCCGTCTTTTTGCTTCTCGGATCGATCAGGAAAATCAAGAATCCGCGCCATGCGATCGAAGCGCTGGAAAAGGCAAGAGCAAAAGCCCCTCGTCTTCACCTTTTGATTGCCGGTTCCGTTCTGGAACGGAGGGAATTCGTGAAAATGCAGAGGCTGATCGGCGATAAAACATGGATAACGCGCCTGGGGGAAATTCCCCGCGAACATATCCGCTCCCTCTTCCGCAGCGTTGACTTCTTACTGAATACGTCTTCCTCCGAATCGGAGGCAAACGCCGTGATGGAAGCGATGAGCTGCCGGACGATCGTCATCGGGAAGGATATTCCCGGGAACGCCTCGTTGCTGACGGACGAAACGGCGCTTCTGTTCCGCAGCAGAAGCGAGCTCTCTGCGAAAATCCTGTATGCCCTTGCAAACCGGGACAGACTTGAGGGAATGAGAGAAAAGGCAAAACAGGCACTGAAAGCGGAACCCTTTCGCTGTGCTACGGAGGGAAAGAAGTACTTGGAGGCCTATCATGAGGTCTGCCGGAGGACAGCGCCGCATCAAAAACCGTAATCGGTCGGGAATACAAATGGCCGGTTCGAATGCTTAAGGGGCGGCCAGCGGATATGGGACCTCTCATGGTCCTTACCGGAGGAATCGGCAATTCTCATGATTTACTGCGGTCAATCTTCAATATTTCTGTTGACAAACCAAAGGGCTTCATTGTAGCTATGAAGGGAAGTTCGGAACTGATTTCGGTTTCCGCACAGCGTTCTTAAGCGGTCTTAACAAAACAGTCCGTCCTTTCCCCGTGCGGTGATCATTAAAAACTACAAGCCGAGTACATCTCTTATAGGTACTACCTTCGGAAAGAACTCCGGCCACAAAACAATTACAGGAGGAATACGCATGCTGTTAGAAGGTAAAAATGCCATCATTACCGGTGGTTCACAGGGTATCGGGACCGCCACATCGCTCGAATTTGCCCGTGAGGGCGCGAACGTCTGCGTGCTGTACCGGAAACACGAGTCGGAAGCAAAAAAAATCGTTGATGAAATAAAGGCCATGGGACGGAAGGCCATTGCCCTGCCCTGCGACATCGCCGTTTTCGCCGATGCGGAGCGCGTGGTAAAAACGGCGCTCGCCGAGTTCGGCAGGATAGACATCATGGTAAACAACGCCGGCATGAATTGGGACGGCGTTTCCTGGAAGATGACCGAAGAGCAGTGGGATCGCGTGATCGAGGTGAACCTGAAGGGCTACTTCAATTTCACGCGCCAAGTGGCGCCGCTCTTCAAGGACCAGAAGTACGGAAAAATAATCAACATCACCTCCATCAACGGACTGCGGGGCAAATTCGGGCAGTCGAACTATTCCGCCGCGAAGGCCGGCATTATCGGTTACACCAAAGCCGTAGCCAAGGAACTTGGACCCTTCAATGTGAACGTGAACGCCATCGCACCCGGCCTGATCGAGACCCCTATGCTTGCCGGGTCCGAGGCCCGCGACAAGGTCGTCGATATGGCGGTTAACGAAATGGCCCTCAAACGCATTGGAACCCCGGAGGATGTGGCGGCGGTCATCGCCTTCTTCGCCTCGGACAAGGCGAGGCACATAACCGGCGAAGTGGTTAAGATTGACGGCGGCCAGTACATCTGATGCCGTGCTCCGGTGAAGATTCGGCGGCACGGACAATACGGAACAATTTCATTTTACGAGGAGAATACCTATGGGAAAAGTAGCCATCATCGGCGTTGGGCAGAGCACCTTCGTCCGGAGTTATCCCGGCTCCATCCGGGAACTGGCCTTCGAGGGCTTCCGTGAAGCCTTGAAGGACGCAAAGATAACGGCAGGCGACATCGGCGCATCGGTCGTCTGTTCCTCCCCGGAATACGACAAGCAGCGTTCGCCCGCGGGCGTTCTTGCCGAATACCTGGGCTTGAACCCGCAGCCCACCTTTTACGTGGAAACGCTCTGCTCTTCGAGCAGCACGGGCCTCAAACTGGCTTACGCGCTCGTCAAATCGGGCCTGCATGATTCCGTGGCCGTCATCGGCTTCCAGAAAATGTCCGAGATATCCTCCGCCGAATCGCAGGAGCGGATGGGGCGCGGCGCCGACATCCAGTGGGAAAGCCCCTTCGGCACCATGATGCCCGCCTACTACGCCATGCACGCGCAGGCGCACATGGCGAAATACGGGACCACCTCGGAAGACCTTGCCCTCATCCGGGTAAAGGCGGCGACCTACGGCCAGATCAACGAAAAAGCCGTTTACCGTAAACCCGTCACTCTCGATATGTTCGCCACGCCCGACAGCCCCATGGGCGGACCCGTCTCCAGCCCGCTCCGGGTAGGCGACTGCTGCGCGAACGCAGACGGCTCGTCCTGCGTCATCGTCGCCAACGAGGAGAAGGCTAAGGCCTTCTGCAAGAAGCCCGTTTGGATCCTGGGCATCGGGTCCGCGTCCACAAGCGTGAACATGGCGGGAAGAGACATCCTCTCCGGCCTTACCGTCGCCAAAGAATCGGCAGACCGGGCCTACACGATGGCGGGCGTCACCGCGAAGGACATCGACGTAGCCGAAGTTCACGATTGCTTCACCATCGCGGAAATGATGGCCTACGAAGCCCTGGGTTTTGCAAAGCCGGGCGAGGGCAAGGACCTCATCAAGAGCAAAGAAACCTACAAAGAGGGCAGCATCCCCGTGAACGTGGACGGCGGCCTCCTCTCGAAAGGGCATCCCATCGGCGCAACCGGCGGGTCCCAGATCAGGACCATCGTGCTGCAGTTGAGGGGAGAGGCCGGACCCATGCAGGTAAAGGATCCGGAAATCGGTCTCGTACACAACATCGGCGGTGTCGGTCTCTACGGCAACGTTACGATTCTGGGGAGGTAAGCCATGAGTGAGAAAAAGAAGGAAGTGGACGATCGTTTCAAGAAATTCGGGACGGTAAGCTTTACCTCCCTGACCAAGACCAACGACTTTATTACCCACCTGGAACAGGGCAGGATCACGGGCACCCGCTGCAAGGACTGCGGGGCGACCTTTTTCCCGCCGCGGGCGGATTGCTATAAGTGCCTGACCAGCAACATGGAGTGGTTCGATGTGACCGGTACGGGCAAGCTCGTCACCTACAGCAAGCTGGAGTACGCGCCCGTGGGATTCGGGGAAGACCTTCCCTATTCCATCGCGCTGCTTGACTACGGAACCTACAAGGTCTTCGGCAGATTGGCCAAGGACCTGCCGGAAAATGAGGTGAAGATCGGAATGGAGATGAAGGCCGTGCCTAACACGCTGCCCAACGGGCAGTTGAACTATGTTTTTACAAAGGCATAGGGAAAGCGTTGTCCTGAAACGGGCTTGCGTTTTACGCCCGGTATGTGAAACAGATCTGTTAGAAGGGGAGAGGCGCTGCGCATAAGTGTTCCTGTCCCCTTCCTTCAAAAGAGCAAGGAGAAGAAAATGCCACCAAAAAATATCACGGTTGAAAAGGATGCCGGCGTCGGCCGCATCACCTTTGCGCGGCCCAAATACAACATGCTCAGCATCGAAATGATGAACGAGATCATCTCCACGCTCGCGGAACTGGCGGAAGACAAAGAGCTCAAGTGCGTCGTGTTTCTCGCCGAGGGCCGGAGCTGGTGCGCCGGCGTGGACGTGGAGGATCACAAACCGGAACTGGTCGATGAGATGATCGCCACCTTTAATTCCCTCCTGAAGAGCCTGGAGGAGTTCGAGGCGCCCACCGTCGCCGCCGTGCACGGCGCCTGTCTGGGCGGAGGCATGGAAGTAGCCATCGCCTGCGACAGCATCGTCGCGGCAAAAGGCGCCTCCTTCGGCCAGCCCGAGATCAAACTCGGCTTCTTCCCCCCCTACGCGGCCATCCGTCTGCCCCTCCTGATCGGGCCGGCCAAGACTATCGAAATCTGCACCACGGGGAAGAGGTACTCGGCCAAGGAAGCCCTGCGCATGGGTTTCGTTTCGACGACGGTCTCCGACGAAACGTTCAAGGGGGAACTGGACAAATTCATCGGTGAAATCACGGCCAACAGCCCGCTCATCATTCGGCTCAACAAGCGCGCCGTCAAGGAGAACCTGGGTCTTTCCTTCGACCGGGCCGTCCAGAACGCAAGCGACCTCTTCCTCAAGACCCTCATGAAGACGCACGACACTCAGGAAGGCATGGCGAGCTACTTCGAGAAACGCCGCCCGGTTTGGAAAAACAAGTAATCCGTCTATCCCCATACCCATGCCCAGGCCGCCAGGAAAGCTGGAGGGTATGCTAATCAACCATCAACGCTGATTCTCTGTCATCCGCAAAACAAGGATCCCTTTGGTAAATATTTCTATTGACTCCCATTCCGCTTTCCCTTAACCTGCAACCTCCGAGGGGGGGAAGGACGGCTTATTGCGTCCGCGATAAGAAGTATTTTGACGCATAATAAGAGGAGGGGACGATGAGAAAAATGATCTCGTTGACATCAATCATGGCACTGATTGTATTGATCATGATAGACTGTCCTGATAGCATGGCCGCACCTAAAGCAACGCCTGAAAAAACGAGGGAATCCTGGGAGAGTGAATGGAATAAGACGGTTGAAGCCGCCAAGCAAGAAGGAAAAGTCGTTCTCTATTCTACACCCAGCGGCGACGTGATACGTGATCTGGCCGGCGCCTTTGAGAAAAAGTTTGGAATAAAAGTTGATTGGATAAACGGGCGCGGTGAAGAATTAGCAGAGAGGATGCAGACGGAAAAGGTTGCCGGCATGAAGGGGGCAGATGTCATCCTCTCCGGCGGCACGACCACGCAGACGGTAATGAAACCGCGTGGCTTATTGGGCAAGATTGACTCCCTGCTCATGCTTCCGGAAGTCAAGGACCCGAAGGCCTATGTAAACGACCAAGTTCCATTCCTGGATAAGGATCATACAGGCATGGCCTTACTGGCAACGTTTCAGCGATACGTTGTACGGAATACCACCCTCGTTCAGGCGAATGAGATAACTTCTTATACAGATTTGCTCAATCCAAAATGGAAAGGAAAGATTACCTCGAACGATCCTCAGATCGCGGGCACGGCGAGCGCCTTTTTTACCATGCTGGTGGTTGATCTTTGGGGTGTCGAGAAGACGAAGGAGTTTATGCGCCAGTTCGTCAAGCAGCAACCGGTAATTACCCGAGACCGGAGACTGCAGGCTGAGTGGGTGGCAAGGGGTAAGTATGCCCTTAGCGTAGCGACAAATTTTGAAAATGCCATTGAATTTATTAGTTTGGGTTCTCCGATCGATTTCTGCAGGGTCAAGGAAGGCGGAAAGATGGGGCCGGGAGCCGGTGGTTTAGCCATTCCGTTATCGCCTGCTCATCCTAACGCATCAAAGGTTTTCGTCAATTGGCTCTTGAGCACGGAGGGACATCGGGTATTCGTGAAAGCCTACGGCAGCCCGGGAATCAGAAAAGATGCGCCGAAGGAAGGCATCCCGCCGCAAATGTTTCCCGACCCCGGCGAGAAGGTTATCCTGGATGATGAAAAAGCCATATTATACCGGGATGAAATCACCAAAATATCTAAGGAGATATTTGCCCCTTTGTTCAAATAACCGTAGCTCCCGGATAAACGAACCCTGCTTCAAACCGGCGATAGGGTGATGCGGATCGGCAAACAAAAGGCCTCAACGATTGCGGCGCCTTTCCCGTCTATCGAGAAGTTCGGCAAGAACGGGCAGCATGAGGTAACCGAAAGGCAAAACAAAAATTACCAGGGCAGGAACATAAAGGGATAACTGTTTTACATGCACTTTCAACTGAGCAATTTCCTCGTTTGTCCATTTGACTCCGGTGTTTCTCTGTTTCAGCAACAGGCGCAGGAAGTCTCGCATGTCCTTGCTGTGCTTGAGTATCAAGGGCTTGTGCTTCAGTAAGAACTTCCTCATAAAAAATAATCGTATCATGACGCTTATATCCTAATCTCGCTGGGTTCACCGGACATCACGAGTCGCCCCTCTTTCCGGGCGGCTTCCACAACCTTCTTTCCTTCGTTTGAATCCATGTTCGTTCCAGGTCAGCCCTCTGCCATGAGGTCTGCATAATTTTGCAGATTGAGAGACCTTTTTCCCTCTTCAAGCTCATGCATGATCTTCACGACGCTCTCACAAAGAGGCGTTGGGATGCCTGCGGAGCGCCCTTCCCGAACCACGTGCGCCACCGTGTAATCTACTTCGGTCTTCACACCCCCCTTGAGCGGGCGAAGGGAGCCCGCTCGATCATTGCTTTTCGGGAGCCGCATTATCGCATCCAGGGCAGCCAGACGATCTGCAAGCGGACGGGCCGGAAGAAAGTCAAGCGGGTCGTATTCCGCGAGCGGTACAAAACGCATGCCCGCAGCTTCCCCCACCCCAACCACCTCTCCGAAAAAATCCACGCACAAGCGCCGATTCCGCTCGGTTTCGCAGATTGCCCGCGGCGACCCATCCGCCAGCGACCAAAAATAACCGAGACAGGTGTAGGTAAGTTTGCTCCAGAGCACCCCCAGTATGTTGTCCGTCATCTCGGTCGGAATTACCGCATCGAGGAGCGAATGCACCGTTTCGAGGTTCGGCGACAGCTTTCCGCTGAGGTGGCCGACATACATGCGACCGCGCGTCGATGTGCTGACATGGCCCGGACCCAGCTTGCAGCTGCCCATCCGGATCGCCGCCCCGACAGCGCGATCCGGCCCAACCATTGCCTCCAGTGCGGGGGGATTAATCCCGTTCTGAAGCGACACCACAATGGCTTTTTCGCCGAGGCAGGAGGCAACAGAGTCAAGCGCATCCGTGGTGTAGTTCGATCGGACGGCAATGAAGGCCATGTCGAATTTCCCTGTGATCTCGTTCGGGAAGATCATGGGAACCGAGACGGTGAAGGGGCCATCCGGCACATCCACCTGCAATCCGCGCTCCCGGATGGCGCGTACGTGTTCCGGATCAATATCAACCAGCGTTACCTCCCTGCCCTGACGGGCAAGCCGACCGCCCACGATGCCGCCGATCGGTCCGGCGCCTATGATGATGATTCGCATGTGCGTTTGTACCTCTGTGATTTTTCTCTCCTAAGGCGTGATCGCTTCCCTGAGGATTCCCAGTTCGTCGAGGATGGGCTCCAGTCTCTTTTTGCTCAGGGCGCGATCCTCATTCGATTTGGGCAATTCTATGTTCAGCGTTCCCTTGAAACCGATCTTCATGAGGTTCTTAAAAACCCTCATGAAATCTATCTTCCCGTCTCCGACGGGCAGGTGACGGTCCAGAATCAGATCGTTGTCGCTGACGTGCGTGCTGACGATCCTGCCGCCGAAAGCATCCATGAAGGATTCGGGGCCGCCGGGCAGGAGGCTGGCATGAGCAATGTCCAGGGTGAGTCCGAAATACTTCGAAGGCAGGGCGTTGAATACCCGCGCCAGCTCTTCAACAGTCACGCCCAGATAGGCGATCTCCGCATCCTCATGGATCTTGTTCATGTTCTCGATGCCGATGGGAAGTTTGTATTTCTCCGCCAGTTCGACGACGGGAGTGTAGGTCCGGATCAGGCAGTCGAAGACATGATCCATGAAGAGGCTGAAATGGTAGCCGAAATGGAGGACGACGTATTCGGCCTCAAGTTGATGGGCAAGCTCCACATAGGCCAGGAGATGCTCCACGACCGCCTTGCGGACGGTAGGCTCGATCTCGGCGGCGTTGACGAAGGAGGCCGAATGGAGACCGTACCTGACGCCGGCCTGATCGCGCAGTTTCTTGATGCCGTTTATTCGCGCGGGGGTCCATTTATCAAGAAAGTTGTTCGGGTTGTTGCAGCTCATCTCGATCCAGGGGAACCCGTTTTCCTTGGCGAAGGGGAAATACTCTTCCATCGGCTGCGGTCCGGCGTTGAAGCATAGTTTCATTGCGATTATCCTCCATCTGTTACGTAGTTATACTTTCCTCCGGCGGCTTTTCCATCGCCTGGAGGACTTCCAAAAGGGTTGACGGCAATTCGCCGCCAAAACGTTCGCGCAAGCCGAAGCCGGCGCACCACAGGAGCTTTTCCCTGGCGGCGCGGGACATGCCGGCAGGTGCGCCCATGCCCTCAAGCGTAGCGATGACCTCCTCCATTTCATGCGCCATCCTCTCCGCGTTGACCACCCCTTTGGTCATTTGGAGCCGCGCGGTTTCCACGAAAGGCACTCCGTCCAACGACTCCGCGATGGAGCCGAGGACCGTCGCATCAACGCCGTAACGGTGAGTGGCCGTCAGCATTTCGAGAAGCAGGGAGAGCAGTCCCTTCATGAATATGCTGCGGAACATCTTGATTGCGGAAGCCTGACCGGGTTTTTCGCCTATGACGGTAATATTCATCCCGCAGGGTTGCAGAGCGGCCTGAAAACGCGCCGCCCCGCCGCCGGACGCGAGAATCGGCACGCGGTGGAGAAAGGCGGGGATTGCCCCCATCATCGCGGCGTCCGCAAAGGCGGCCCCGGTGCGCTCGACAATCGCCGCGACCTGTTCCTTGACCTGCGGCGAGGCCGTGTTGACGTCCCCGTAGATCTGTTCCGGTCTGAGAAAAGGCGCCGCCTGTTCGGCTACCGGGACGGCCATGGCGCCGGTCACGCAGGAGATTATGACCTCCACGCAGGAGAGGAGATCGCCGATCGTCGCTGCGGGTGCAGCGCCCGTTTCCGCGGCATGGCGGCGGATTACCTCCGCGTAGGGAGGCGTCTGTTGCATACGGTCGTAGAAATGAATCTCTTCCATGCCTGCCTGTCTCAAACCCTTCGCCAGACCGAAGCCTGCGCCGCCGAAACCGATGAAACCCAGCTTCATACTTACCCTCCTACCAGCGATCCACCGTATAGATCGGCGCCTTTTCCCGGATCAACTCCACGGAACGGGGCGCATTATAGATGCCACAGGCGCAAGGTTCCGCGATGATCACGCTTCCCTCCCAGGCGCTCACTTTGCCGGTTTTGACCCGGCGGATTATGTCGCGGACGAGATGGGGCGAGACGACGCCGTGGCCGCACATGGTGGTGAATTCCCGAATGTCGGGCGGCGGCAGGCGGTCCGTCCGTCCGTGGATGCCGAGCGAGAGATTCACCATGTACGGGTTGAGGCCCACCTCGGCCGCCAGCTCCCGCACACCGTTGATGAGACCGCTGACCATGATGGATATCCCCTCGTCCGCCTCCTTGAACCGCATGAGCGCGTCCTTGACCTGTTCGCGGCTGGTAAAAACGCTGAAGACGCGCGCTCCCTCGACCGTGATGCTCTCCAAGACCTCCTCCGGTTTGACGCCGCTGTACATGTTGCGGCGGAGCGTCGTCACGCACATGTTGATCGGTCCCGCCTGGTAGAGCAATTCGACCAGCCGGCGCACCTTCGGCGCGCTCCCCCGGTAATTGAATCCCCGCGCCGGATAGATGAATACGACGTAGTCTTTCTCCAGCGACTCCAGAGTTCCTTCCCGGTGCAGGCTGTGTGTCATAATAGTCTCCTTAGTCCGAGGCTCGTCCCATGCCCATGTTGATCTTTGCGTTCGGCCGCCAGGTGAACCCTTCTGCACGGATGCTTTCCAGAACATCCGCGGGGATCGCCAGGCCGGGCCCGACGACGGTGAAGGTGTCGAGGGTAAAAACGCTCTCCACCTCTTTCGCGGCCTCTTTCAGGGTCCGGAGGAGACCGCGGAGCTGGTCTGTGTCCACCTCAAGCTCGATGATGGCGGAGAGCACCCGCTCTCCCAGCATCTCCGGTTTGATATCGCCCGTTGCCTCGTCGGCGAGCATGGAATGGATCGGGTTATGCGGCTCGATTTTATACACGCCGGAACGGGCGATCGCCCGGGTGATCTTCTGGATATCCTGAAGCCATATGCCGATCGTGGGCCGACCGACCTCAATGGCGACCCCAACCTTTCCGGGGCCGCACCGGCGCGTCACGTCCGCCGACTTCGATTCTTCCGTACCGCGCCCCTCGATGCCGGTGGCCGCATGTCTCGATGTGGGGTCGCTGAAATACCGGCGCAGCGCCCGGGGATAATCGCCGACGTCGGGGGAATCGGCGATGGCATCAACGGGACATGCCGCACAGCGCAGGCAGGTGCCGCATTCGTAGCACATATCCCGGTCGATCGCGCTCTTCATGCCCTCATACCGGATGGCCGCGGTGGGACAGTAGGGCCGGCAGCGGCCGCAACCCACACAAATTTCTTCATGGATAATCATAAATCTGACCTCTCTGATGACAAAATCGTTGCCTGTCGCCGGCCCGCCTGTTCCGGAAACCGGATAACAGCCTGGTTGCGGGGCCGCAGGAGTTCGAGGTCTTCCGCATTGACTTTCCGCCCGGCGTTCATCAAGGCACGGAACGGTCCGGCGGCAGATATATCGCCGATCAGGGCGCCGCCTGCCGGCTTTCCCCCGAGAAGGAAGAGCTCGCGCCGCACTCCCGCTTCCGGTCTCGCAGATGAGATCCCCTCGACGCCGGGAACCGGGGGGCCGAGGATAACCAGGGCGAGGCCGTGGAGATCCATGGCGTTGATCCGGGTGAAATCGCAATGCGGCAGCGGCGCGGTCCGGTAAAGATTGGCGGCTGCCCGCTGCCCTTGGGAGACAGCCTGGGGCCAGGTGTTCGGGCTGATATGCCCTCCGCCGGGTGCGTCAATTACGGCCACGTCGCCGGCGGCAAAAATCCGCGGGTCGGCCGTTTGCAGGGTGGGCGAAACAACAAGTTCTCCGTCCGTCAGCAACCCCGATCCTTCTAAAAATGACCTGTCGGGGACGATGCCCGCCGCTACGAGCAGGGTGTCGCAATCAAGCCAGCAGCCTCCCGCTTTGAGAGCGGAGATCGCCCCGGCCTGCACACGGATATCCTCCAGAGCGGCGTCGAGACGGAGGCGGATGCCCATGGTCCGGAGATGGTTTTCAACGATTTCTGCCGCTTTCGGCGTAAGAGCGCGCAGCAGGATATGGCTCCGCCGAACGAGTATGGAGACCTCAAACCCGGCCTGGCGGAGATGCACCGCCGTCTTGACTCCCACAAGGGAGCCGCCGAGGACAACAACCTTCCGGTGATCGGCCAGCCATCCCCTCGTTTTGCGTGCCGTCGTCAGATCGCGAACGGGAAAAATGCCCCGGCAGGTCTGGTCGGCGATGATGCCGGGCATATAGGGATCGCCGCCGTGGGCGAGAATCAGGCGGTCATAGGAGAGCGCCTCTCCGTCTTCAAGCAGCAGACGCCGGCCGCCGCGATCCAGCGCCTTCGCGCGGACGCCGGTCCTGACCGTAAGCAGGGGATCGTCTCCGCCCTGCCGGAAGAACAGCTTTTCCTCCTCCAGCGTCCCTGCCATAAACTGGGGCAGCAGCGCCCGGTAATAGCCGGTTTCATTTTCCGCGTCAATGAGCGTCACGGCCTTGCCGGGCCGGGAGGCCCGGCAGGTCAGGGCGGCCTGAAAACCGGCAACGCCCCCGCCTACAACGACACATGTTGTTAAAGTATCACTCATTACGGACAAACCAACAAATCGTAGGGTGCGTTCCTGCCTGCGCCACGCGCGTCGCGGCAGGCGGGTTAACGCACCGAAAATGGTTACGACCGGACAAACCAGTCCAGTATCTCTTCCGCCCCGGCGGGATGATCAAAATGGGTCAGACTGCCGCCCGCTGCCGCCAGAATTTCCCTGAGCAGCCCGCGCACCTTCCCGCTTCCCCAGAGCGGCAGGGGCGTGGCAACGGAAACCTGCAAGCCAAGCGCGGCAAGCCCCAGCGCAAGGGAAAGCTCCCGGCAGTTTTGCAACCCAGTGAAGCAGATTCCCTTGATATCCGAAAACTTGCCGGCGGCGGCCATAGTCCTGACGGCGGTCAGGGGTCCTTCCTGCGCCTCCAGAATGCCGACGGGCAGGTCCTGCTTCACCATCCAGATGGCCGCATCGCCCCAGGAGGCGACGGCATGGCCTTCTCCGTGGAGAGCCTTGGCAAGCTCGACGGGAAGATAACCCAGGGATTGATACAGGGTGTCGGCGCCGCCGATAAGAGTGATTTTTGCCCCTGAGCCGTCTTGCAGGACTGCTCTCACCTCCTTGTCGCCGATGCTTACCCGTCCCTTGCCGATAAGGGAGGCATCGGGAGCAAAAGAAACGGGAATCCGGCGATCGAAGGACTCGCGGGCATGTTTCATGATAGCCGCGGCTCCGGCACTGTCCGAGCTGAAGATGACCGGGATATCCATTTTGTCGCAGAGGGCAAGAATGCCGGGATCGGTTCCTCGACCGGCCAGAAGGAGGTTAATCCTGCCCGCGGAAAGAACCGTTTCCGCCTCGCCGATGGTACAGGCAATAGGAAGATAATCGTCGCCGGCGGGGATCCAGTTGCCGAGTGTAATCAAGCGTGTTTCGGGGTTTTTCAGGCCGGCGGTTTCCGCGAGGAGGGCATGGACATCTGCTTGAGGAATATGCCCCGTCATGCCGATGAGAATCGCCTCTCCTGCGAGGAGGCCATACCCGGCGCGGAATTCCATTGATCCACAAGGCATATCCGTCCGGCGCTGTTCCATCAGACTGATGCCGAGGAGACACAGGCGGATTGCCTTTTGTACAAGGGCATCGGGTGCGGCGTCAGGTCTTGCCAGCAACAGAGCGCTTTCTGGAATCTCACGAGGGGAAAGAGGCGCGGCGGCATAAATTGCCGAGACGGCAGCCGTCTTCCTGCCGAGGGCAGCGGGCCAGGCGATTTCGGCGGCCTGATGATCCGGCTGATATGCGTGCATCGTTTCCAGCACCCCCTGGAGGACAAGGCGGAGCAGGAAGGCCGCGGCCATCCCGTCGCGGTCGAGACCGCAGATGCCGCGGTCCGCTTCCCGTCCGAAAGGATCAATCCGGCAGGGACCCTGCAGGCACCCGTATGGACAGGATAGACCGAGGCGCAGGAAACCGTCCTGGGGCTGCTGTTTCTCATACCGTTCCCAGTTAAGGGCAAGTCCGCTTCTTGACGCCCCGCGCAGCAGATCCTGACTTAAGGGGTCTACCGTCTTTACGTGAATTGTTTCCATAGATTTGACAACTCCCTGATATTCCCCCTTATCAGAGGGGGATGAAGGGGGTTGTAAGAAATGGCAACAACCCCCGGTCCCTCAATAACAACCCCCTGGCCCCCTTTGCTAAGGGGGAATTACCTCGCCCCTATCTGTTGTCCAGCAGGATAAGGCCATCACTGCCGCCGGTCAGGGCTTTCACCGTCCGGAGGCGTTTATCATGCAGCAACTGTTCGATTTCCTCCAGTTCGATCAGCTCCAGCGCCCGTGTCGGACAGACATCGGCGCATATCGGCGTTTCCCTGTAGAGACAGCGGTCGCACTTGAGGGCAATCTTCCTCTCCGGAGACGGGTAGATGACGCCGTAGGGGCAGAATGCGCTGCACGTCCAGCACCCGATGCAGCGATCCTCCCTGATGACCACCATGCCGCTTTTCATCTCCCTAAACAGCGCGCCGGTAAGACAGGCGTCAAGACAGGGCGCTTGCAGGCAGTGACGGCACTGGAGGGGGAAGGCAGAGTCCGGACCTCCCTCGACGCGGACGCGGGGCTGAGGCGCCGGCGTTTCCTGAACGGCCTTCAGCAGAGTCTTGCCTTCGCTCCCCCTTTCCGCCGCGCAGTAAAGCTCGCAGGTCTTGCAGCCGGTGCAGCGCTCCTTATGGACTCCGATAATTTTCATTACTGATGACCTCGTAAGATACTTCATTTTGTCATTGCGAGCCCCGCAGGGCGTGGCAATCTCTGTGCAATGGAATATGCTTTGAGATCGCCACGGCGCACGCGCGCCTCGCGATGACAGAGCAGCCGTAGGGTGCGTTCCTGCCTGCGCCGCGCACGTCGCGGCAGGCAGGTTAACGCGCCGCTTTCCCCCCCGACCGGCGCCTAACCCAGATGATTCGGAGCAGGGGAGAAAAGAGGGAGATCAGGGCGATGACCGTGAGCACCCCGGAGATGGGACGGGTGAAGAAGATCGCCAGGCTTCCGTGGGAAATTGTCAGCGATTGGCGCAGCGACATCTCCACCAGCCGCCCGATGACCAGCGCAAGCACCATTGGCGCTGCCGGAAAACCGAGCTTTCGCATCACATAACCGACCATGCCGAAGAAAAACATGATCCACATATCGAATACGTTGTTGTCCGTCGCAAAGATTCCCGTCGCCGCGATCGTGAGGATGAGCGGCATCAGCACCTTGTAGGGGACCTTGAGGAGTTTCACCCAGATTCCGATCAGGGGCATGTTCAGGATGACCAGAAACAGATTCCCGATATACATGCTGGCAATCAGCCCCCAGACGAATTTGGGATTGGTCGAAAAGAGCATGGGGCCGGGACGGAGGCCGTGGATCATCAGCGCCCCCAGCATGACCGCCGTCGCTCCCCCCGCCGGAATCCCCAGGGTAAGCAGCGGCACCATCGCGCCGCCGGCTGCCGCATTGTTTGCCCCTTCCGGCGCCGCCACCCCCTCGATGACTCCTGTTCCGAACTTTTCAGGATGCTTGCTTACCCTCTTCTCCACGGCGTAGGCGATGAACGAGCAGAGTGTAGCCCCGGACCCGGGGAGCGTCCCGATGAAAAACCCGAGGAGCGAGCCCCGCCAAAGCGCCCCGAACGAATCTTTCCAGTCCCGGAGGTTCGGGAAAAGACTCATGAAGCCCAGTTTTGCGTCCGAGAAGACCTGCTTGATCGGCTCTTCGATGTTCACCAGGATCTCCGAGACGGCAAAGAGCCCGATGGCCATTCCGATGAAACCGACGCCGTCCAGTAAATTCATGCTGCCGAAGGTAAACCGGGCCACGCCGCTGATGGCGTCAATGCCGACGCAGGCGACCAGGAGTCCCAATACGGCGCTGATGTACGCCTTCAGGGGGTTGTCGCCGCCCAATGCCGAGACCAGCGTAAGTCCCATGAACGTCAAGGCAAAATACTCCGGCGGCCCGAATGACACGGCATAACTTGCCAGGGGGGGCGCAATTAACGTCAGCATAATGATGGCAAACGTCCCCGCGATGAATGACGCCAGGGCGGCCATCCCCAGCGCCGGCCCCGCCCTTCCCTTTCTGGCCATTTGATAGCCGTCCAGCATGGTCATAACCGAGGCGGACTCCCCGGGCAGGTTTATCAGGATGGACGTTGTGGATCCCCCGTACATCGCCCCGTAATAGACCCCCGCCATCGTGATGATCGCCGTCGTCGCGCTCATCCCGAAGGTGACCGGGATCAGGATGGCGATCCCCGTCGTCGGACCGATCCCCGGCAGCACCCCGATCAGCGTCCCGATCAACACCCCGATGAAACAGAAAAGGATATTCTCCCAGGATGTTGCGACCTGAAAACCCATAATCAAATTATCAAATATATTGAACATACAACCTCCCCATAATCTAAAACCCGAATATGTTCGAGGGCAAGGTAATCCGCAACAGGAACTTGAACGTGATGAAGAGCACAGCCGTCGTACCCACCGCAACCATCAGAGTCAACGGCCATTTTTCACGTTCCACGGCCTTCATCAGGAACACGATGAACAGGAACGTGTCCACCAGATATCCCAAGACCTCGATGAGGAGGATGTAACCCGCAAGACCAACCAGAACCGACGTAATTGCGAACAGCGCGTGCTTTCCCGGGAAGACGGATTCGCTGTCCTTCTCCGTCGCCGGGCGGCGCCAGGCGGAAACGAATAAGATCGTTGCCAGCGCCGCCAGAAGCACTCCGAGCCAGAAGGGGAGAAATCCCGAACCCGGACCGAATGTAGCCGATGGAGGCATCTGTGAAGCCTCCCATATCACGAAACCGGACAGGACCAGAAGAACAACGCCGGTAATCAAATCTGCCTTTTTCATAAGAAGTCTCGGCTCCTCCTGTTCCATAAAAGCGGGGGCGCAGAAGCCCGCGTCCCCGTATAACGCTTGCCTCGCATAGGGATTACTTCTTTTTTTTGATCAGCCCCATGTCTTTGACGATCACGGCGTACCTGGCGTTCTCTTCATCGAGCCACTTCCCGAAGGCAGCGCCGTCCATCCAGGCCTCGGAAAGCATGTTGTCCTTGCAGTACTTCTTGAACGTTTCCGTCTTCGTGTATTTGAAGAGGGCATCCTCGACAACCTTCCGCGCATCCGCCGGGATGTCGGCCGGAGCAACGAGACCGCGGTTCTGGACGTACGTCGCATTGATTCCCTGTTCCTTCATCGTCGGGACATCGGGGGCGCCGGCCAGTCGCTTTTCCGCGAAGACGCCAAGCAGCCTGACCTTGCCCGCCTTGAAGAGTTCCAGCGCCTCGCCGGGGTTGCTGACGGCAATGTCAACATGGCCGCCGAGGATCGCCGCATTGACCTCCCCGCCGCTGTTGAACACGATATAGTTCAACTGGACGCCTGCCGCCTTTTCAATCAGATAGGCGCAGATGGAGTCGGACGAGCCGAGCTGGGTGCCGCCCGCGGTGATCTTCTTCGGGTTGGCCTTGGCGTCGGCAATGATGTCCTTCATCGTTTTGTACTTGGAATTGGCCGCGACCATCAGCATGTATTCGTCAAAGGCGAAATTGGCGATGGGAGTGAAATCCTTGAGACCGACGGGCGTCAGTCCCATCAAAGGCGTGGTCATGAAGCTCGTGACGGCAGTAAGGAGAAAGTAGGGGTCCTTCTTCTTGCCGGCCACATAGGCAAAGGCGATGGCGCCGCTTCCGCCCGGCTTGTTTTCAACAACCAGCGGATGGGGAAGCAGTTTGTCCTTTTCCACGGATGCGGCCAGGGTTCGGGAGAAGATATCGCTGCCGCCGCCGGCGCCCGCATGGACGATCAAGGTTATGGGTTTCTCAGGGAATTTACTTGCCCCGAAGGCGGTTCCCGCCATGGGGCCGGAAGACAACAATAATGCCAGAAACAAAACGGATAACTTATACGGGTTTTTCATTTTCCTCCCTCCATAAATGGCCGGCCCACCGGCGGGTTTCAAGGAGCCGACCGCCGACGACCGGTAAGTTAACGTATCTTCCTGCAAAACCAATAGTCCTTTTTTCAAAAATAGTGCCGCAATCACCCCCTTTTGTTGTATTATTCGTTCTGGCTGTAAATCTCTTCGATTTGCATATCGTAGTGGATATCCAGCTCGCGGATCGCCCTGTCCGTATCCCGCTCGATGATCGCCTTCATTATCCGGTTGTGGATGTCCAGCATCAGTTCAATCCGCGATGGATCTCTCAGAAAGTATTCCCGGCGCATGTTGCGCCAGAGGGGCTGGTTTGTCATGTCCAGCAGTTTTTCCATGATTGCCTCGATGACGCGGTTCTTCGCCGCCCTCGCGATGGCGAGGTGAAATTCTTTTCCGTAGCGTAGATAGTCTTCCAGATCGCCGCGTCGTCCCCGTGCGCATTTCTCGCCCCACGCCTCTTTGAGGGCCAGGAGGTCGGCGTCGGTCGCAACCTTGACGGCGAGCCGAACCACCCCTATTTCCAGCGCCTTGCGAGCATGCATGTTTTCAAAAGGGCTGTCGCATTCTTCGAGGACGTCCAGCGCTTCACGCACCAGGTCTTCCGTGGCCGCAGGCCTGCAGACGTAGGTGCCGTCCCCGGGACGGCTTTCCAGTATGCCCACGATCTGCAGGGCGCTGATAGCCTCGCGCAGAGAGGGCCGGCTGACTCCCATCTGTTCTGTAATGGTCCGCTCGGGGGGAAGCTTGCTGCCTGCCTTGTAGAAACCGGAATTGATCATCCGGAGGAGTTGATCAGCAATAGAGGAACTCTTTTTCTTGAATTTTGTCTGGGTTATTTTTTCGAAAGCCATCCGCTTGCCTCAGTAAATTGGTCAGACCGGTAAGACTGGATAGCTGTGAATAGCGAAACAGATGGCCGCTGTCAAGGAAAAAAGAAGAGGGACCTGGTGCGTTCGCGGGGACGCGATGCGGAAGTCCGAAGGAAGCGCATCATGTCCCCGGAAGCCAGGCTGTTCAAAAATGTCCAGATGCAAGGCCCCCGAAATCCTGAGCCATGAGGCGTATCCCCGCCTGCGCGGGGACAGGCTTTGTCCGTGCGCAACAGACATCGTCCCCGCGGAGGCGGGGATGGACATTTTTCAGCAGCCTGTTATAAGGATGCCTGCTTCGACCAGTATACCCCGCAGCGTTTCCTTTTGCGCTTCATTCAAGGGGAGCATGGGACTGCGGGGTGCGCCTCCGTAATAACCCAGCATATCCATAGCCGCTTTCAGGCCGGGCACGCCAAAACGGGCCGTGACGGCATTGTTGGGAACGATCATGCGCAATTGCAATTCCCTGGCCTCATCATGCCTGCCCTGGCTGAAAAACGCCTGGATGTCGCAGCACTGACGGGGGGCGATGTTGCCCAGAGCCGGCACGCAGCCGACGGCGCCCAGGCACAGGGCCGGATAAAAGAATCCGGCCGACCCCGCCAGCACCTGGAAACCGGGCCTGGCGTAACGGACGACCTCGCCTATCTTGGTTACGTTGCCGCTGCTGTCCTTTACGCAAGCGATGTTCGGGTGCTGGGAGAGCTTGACGATGAGCTCGGCAGACATATCCACGCCCGTATTGCCCGGCATGTTATAGATGCTGAGAGGTATCGGCGATGCCTCGGCCACGGCAAGGTAGTAATGAGTCAGTCCCGCCGCATCCATCTTGGGCTTGTAGTAGCTGGGAGTGACGAGCAGGGCGGCATCGGCGCCCAGCGCAGCGGCCTGCCTGGTCAGAGCGATGGTGCTGTGCGTGGACTCGCAACTGGTGCCGGCCAAGAGGAGTTTATCTGAGGGAATATACTTGCGGGCAGCATCGAGGCAGATCAGCTTTTCCGCATCGCTCAGATAGGGGAACTCGCCGTTGCTGCCCAGCACCACATAGCCGGCCAGGGGATACTGGGCCCACTTCTCCAGGTTGGCGGCCAGCGCCTTGAGGTCCAACTCTCCGGCGGAGTCAAAAGGTGTCGGGATGGGGGGGAAAACACCGTTCATAGAAATCTTTCTTGCCATCGCGAAAATCTCCTCCCGTATCTACCCGGTAATCGCAGAAGACGAACAGTGTCTTTCTCTGCGCACGTAAGCGGCCTCCGGGGTGAATGAACGCCTCGAACTTAAGGCCTGCCGTGATTGCGGGATTTCCCTAACACACAAGCATGTCTTTGTCAACACGAACGGGCCGCTTGTGTCAGGAGGAAAGGAATAAAATTATTAGACTTGAACAGGGCTTCTCGGTTAAACTGATCATCCAAAAGAGGGCCTTCGAAGATGAAAACACCAGGCGGTTACAGAGGAACGTTCCTCCGGGTCGATCTTGGCGCCGGAGAGGTGACGGAAGAGGATCTGCGCGACGAGGTGGCCGAGAAATACGTCGGCGGTGTCGGCGTGGGGATTAGATATCTGTATAATGAAGTTCCTCCAGGGGTGGCGTGGAACGATCCGGGCAACCGGATGATCTTCTTCTCCGGTCCTCTGGGCGCGACCAGGGTCTCCGGGACCGGGACGTTCTCGGTCGTCACCAAAGGGCCGATGACCAATCTTGCCGGCAGTTCCCAGGCCAACGGCTTGTTCGGGGCCTACCTGAAATTTGCGGGCGTGGACGGATTCCTGGTACAGGGGGCGGCGG
>CAZTLA010000036.1:0-2152 GCA_964614365.1 uncultured Syntrophales bacterium
TGCGCGCCGCCTTCAGCCGATCCGTCGGCGATGGCGTCCGGTGCTCCAGATACTTCCATACCTTGTCCGTGTTGACGCTGAACGAAACGATCGTCTGTCCGCCATGCTCCACCTCCAAAAGATTCTGGACGCAGTCGCTCTTGGTCGGGAACAACAGTTTCGTGCGGGCCGCATGTGCCGGCATGAACGGAACAAGTTGCTCCGACAGCCCGGTGACATCATCCACAGCCAACGGATCGCCAAGCTCACCAAGATTCAGAACGCGCAGGGCATCAGGAATGCTCTGCGCGTCAAACTTCTCTATGTCCTTAAACATCCTGTCGTAGTTCACAAAGTGCGTTGACACCGGGCAGGTCCGAAACGTCAGGTACAGGTAACAGTACTCGCACCAGAAATTGCAGTTGTTGTAGGCAGTGAGCTTATAGAACTTCGCGCACCGTCCCAGCGGATGCTGAAATTGCTCGATGAAGGAACTCTTACGGTCACGAAGCAGCAGAACATTCCGCTCCTCCAAGAGCTTATCCATGCCCCGTTCACCATTGATCCTCGGCGGCTCGGAAAGCCATTTGACCGTGAGACCTGACCTCTCGGCAATTCGCTGAACATGGAACCGATCCGACTGCCCTTTAACAGCCCATAGTTCCCGAACCAGGGCATGATCCTGCTCCGCGCCTGCCGCCGCGTATGCAGCATGCTGTTCCCGGATTGTATTTTTTGAAGTGCTCAGATTCACGTCATTTTCCTGTGCTTCTTGAAGATATCCAATATAACCTTTTGAGCCACCGATTGATGCGAAGCAAAGTAGAGAAAAGCCAAGGAAGAACTTGGGGCTTTTTGCAGTTTGGGTTTGAACACAAAACTATACAGAGCTGTATTAGACATCAATTGAATCAGCCTTTTCTTTAAGATTTATGCATTTTTCTTCGTGTGCACCAATTAACTGGCTTTTTTCATCAGGTGAATACTCAGGAAGAATAGTATGGAAAGATAGCCTATCATCTGGCCCCCAAACCAAAGAAAATTTACCATTGGTAGCCATAAATAGCGGATTTATATCCCTGCGAACCAACTCAGCAAGCCAGTTGGCGGCTTTAGTAACTTCTATTATAAGTTCATCCAGATATTTTTCCCAAAGCTTTCTCTTATTTGCCAATTCTCTGAATATTTCTTCTGTATGCCATTGATCTCTCTTCCAAGACCTATCTTCAATAAAATAATCTTCTCTACTCTCGGCATTTTTCATATAGAAATTAAGCATTGTATTCATGGTCATTGAGAAAAGCTTCATTGCGGCTTCTAACTCTGGCAGTTTTCCAGGCCAGACAGCCTTATACATTATGAGGGTAAAATTTAATGCTTTGTCATAAATATCTTCTTTTATTCTGTGAGAAGGACGATATAAGGCACTCACCCATTGCTCCCAAATCATAAATGAACAGTCTGCAACGGCCAAATCAATATAGTGTGCATAGATGATGTCGGCAGCCTGTGTTTTTGAATCACGTGACTCTGAAAGTGTGCTTTCTATCCAATATTCATGTTGAGCTTTCATCATATGCAGTTTTTCAATTGGGTAATCTTTTTGATTTTTATCAACAATCGTATGATGATTAGGACATAATAGAATAAGATTGTGATATGACTCTCGCTCCTCCACAGATAAAATGCTTTCACTACGAGCACTACCCACTTCTTTTCCAACAATATGAGCTTGTTCCCCTATGGGAAAGGACCCTGTTGCCGTTTTCTGATCCTGGCTTAATTTTATCCTGCATTCTTCAAATGAACATCTACCTTGTGCTCGTCCCCACAGCAGTTTAATGTCTTTTTCTTTGATGCTCATAATATATTCACTTTATGTGGCGGTTTAGAAAACAAATGGAACCGGCCCCGATTATTTCCCATCCTCGATAACCCGCACCACGTCGAGCGAGCGGAGATCGAACAACATGCCGCGCAGGGTCGCGTTGGCGTCGTACGCTTTGGTGAATGCATCCTGAAGCGCCGCCAGTTTTCTGGACTCGGGAACCTGCGCAAGGTCCGGCGGGTTCAGCTTCGCGGTCTCGTCGAAGAGCTTCAACTTGCGGGCGTGGAGTTCGCCGGGGAAGAACAACTCATACACCAGCCCGTTCAGCCACTGCTCGAAACAGGC
>CAZTLA010000036.1:2252-20886 GCA_964614365.1 uncultured Syntrophales bacterium
AGACGGAGGTTGACGGGGCTTTCGAGCCGCCAGCCGTCGGGCTTGAGGTCACGCTGGGACAGGGCGGACGACTGTCGGTCAAAGACCTCCGGGAAGTCATTCAGCGACGGGCCGAGCGACCAGGTGAGAACTTGGGACTGCCAATCTTCGGGAGGAAGGTTGCTGGGGTGAAGGACGCCTGTCGGTCCGCGCGGGGAGGGAAGCTGACCATTTTTTACCTGCCGTGTCTTCTGCGCCACAAAGATGGCAGGATAGGCGATGGAGGTGAAAACCGGCGCGTCACCGAAATCGAGGATGACGCGGGGGTTCGTTGCATAGGAAAGGTAGGCGCGCAAGCGCTCTCCATAACCGGCGCGGAAGTACTTGTTGCTGGTGATGAAACTCAGCACGCCCCCCCTGCGGAGCAGTTGCAGGGACCGCTCGAAGAAATAAACGTAGAGGTCCGCCATGCCGGTGAACGTCTCATACTGTCCCTTGATCGCCTCCTTGAGCGGCTGCGGCTTGCCGTCACTGCCCGTGACGGTCACGTTCTTCAACTCTTCCTGCCGGACATATGGGGGATTGCCGATAAGGATATCAAACACGCCGTTGTCGTTTCCCTCCGGCGCCGAAAGGCCGAACATCCAGCCGGGGTCGAAGAACGAGGCGGCGGTGTTGGTGTCATAGGGGTTCCACTCCGCGAGACGCCTCGAATCATGGGCCGTGCATTCCATGGATGCGGTCAATGCCTTTGCCAAAGCCGTGCAGAGTTCACGGTCGCGGGCGCGCAGGGCTTTCTTGTCCTTGTACCGGCGGGAGGTGAAATAATCGTGCCGCACCCGTTGCAGTTGGTCCTCCAGTCGGCGGACCTCATCCGAACCGAGCAGGAGCTGGCCGCGCTGAAGGCCCAGCAGGGTGTTGGCGGCCACAATCTTGGTCTCCAGGTTCGGCAAAGGAAGAATGCCCAGGTTGGGTTCTTGCGGATCTATTGCCTGATCCACAATGAGCGAAATGAAAAATCGGAGCTTGGCGATCTGGCAGGCGATGGGCTGAATGTCCACGCCGTAGAGGCAATTTTCGATGAGATAGAGTTTGCGGCCGTAATCGTCGTTGTCGCGCGCAAAGGCGCGTTTAATCGCCTGCCTGGCCTCTTCGCGCGCCGTGGAACTGTCGAAGGAATCCAGGGCCGCTTCCTGACGCTGCCGCCAGCCCTCGTTATCGGGGTCGAGCTTCTTCAGCACGTGGACGAGCTTTTGCAGCAGGCCCATCGGGAAGGCGCCGGAACCGCACGCCGGATCAAGGGCTTTCAGGTGATCGATTGCGTCAACCAGCGCCTCGGTTTCCTCCGGGGTGAAGTCGTGGCCTTCCTCTTCCCAGGAGAGCAGCCGCCGCAGTTTCTTTTTTATATTCTGTGTGCCCGCTCCGGTCAAAATCCCCTCAAAATACGCCATTAGCGCCTGATCCACCATCCAATCCACGCCGACACGCGGCGTGTAAAACGAACCGGTGGCTTTGCGGGCAACCGTGCCCGTTTCGGGGTTGAATGCCGCGAGCAGGTTCTCGAAGACGTGACCCAGCAATTCCGGGTCGAGGGCGACTTCCTGTTCGAGCGGCGTGTTTTCCGTGAGGGTGAAGTTGTAGCGATGCAGGATGGAAAGGAGAGGGCGCACGGTCTCGTGACTGCGCGCGCGATCGCCATAGGCGCCTGAGAGATTGACAACCTCATCCTGCCCAAAGAACAGCAGGTTGGGAATCCTGGGTTGCTTCCTGGGGTCCGTTGAAAAACCGTCTATGCGCACTTCCTCGGTGTACGGCGAATTGCCTTTCTGAACGCGATCGTCCAGACACTCGAAGAGGCCGCCATTGAGAAAGGGAATATCCCGCAAGAGTTTGGCGAGCGCTTCGGGTTCGCGGAGTTGCCGGGTGTGCCGCCAAACCGTATGGATCATGTGGTCGTCGCTGCTCCGGCCGTCGCCTTCCTCGAGGAAACGGCGGCCGGCCGGCTGGCCCGGTTTATCCATTTCCGTGTTCAACGTGGCGAAGAAAAGGTTCTGAAGAATGGCCGTGTAGTAGCTGCATGACTCATCCGATGGGTCTTTGAGCAGTTCACGGATGCGACGCGGATCAAACAGCGCATCGGGCAACAGGCCTTCGCCCGTTTGCGGGTTCCGCTTTTCTCGCAGAAACCAGCAGAAAATCAGGCGCGTGATAAGTCGAATGAGGTGAACAGACGGTTTGCCTTCGGCGTCCGGCTTGGCGTCCTTCGGGAACGCCGCGTGTTCCCGCGCCCAGAAATACCAGTTGGCGAGTTCCTTGTAAAACGCCTTCGTAACAGCTTCGACGTTGAAGGCTTCATCTTGGCGTTTTTGAATCTCCAACGCGGGGATGCCGGACAGTTCTTTCCCCATCGCCGCGAGATCCATCATCTGCAGCCGCTCGGCGGCCGTGCGCAAACCGCCGTCGGCTCGTACGGTAATCCGGCGGAAAAGTCGCCGCTTCTCCGCCTTCTCGTCATACTTGATGTTCAGAAAATGCCAGGCGGATTGCGCTGTGTCAGAGATAACAAACAGGCAGTAAGGATGTTCGCGGATCAACTGATTGACGATGGGCCGCTCAAGATTTTTCTGAAGGCCGGCGGAGGCCAGACGGCAATACAGCACATGAAACGCCTGATCCTCGCCGCCGCTCGCAAACAGGATGGGATCATCGGCCAGCGCGCTGCGGATGGAATCAGGCCAGTTGCGAGTGCTCAGCGGCTGGTTTTCGCGCTCGTAGTTCAGTTCCTCCCAGAACAGTTTTTTAAGGCCGCCCAGATCCCGCAAGTTCCGGAGGATGGTGAGAACCGTCTGCTTTCTTTCAATCCGGGCCATTCATCCCTCACGAGGCGGGCAGGCGCTTCAGCTTTTTCGCTTTCGGAAGCATCGCGCGCATAGACAAGCCGATGCGGAAAATATTTGATTTTACATGTTGAATGGAAGTTGCCTTTTGATGGCGGGAGTATAGGAGAATGGTATTTGTGTGTCAAGGGAAGATAATCCGTGGTAAGGCACGCTTACACGATTCGTTCACCGGGCAGATGCGGAAAGGCGCTCATCTCGTGCGGCAGTCGTACCGGCAGTGCCTTCGTTATGTAAAAACCATCAAGCTCGGCCAGGCTGGTGACGCCTCCGTCGATAATGACGGCAGCCTTGCCGCCCACCGCGGCGACGATTGCGGGAAGCACCTCCATACTGCCCTGCACGTGGTCGAGTTGTCGCCCGCCATGGTTCGAGACGTAGATCGCCTGTACGCCGTGCTCCACGGCAAGCAGAGCATCCTCGGCGGTCATGATGCCTTTGAGCATGAATGGTCTGTCCCCGATCTCATCCTGGATAAGCTTGACCGTATCCCAGGTTAGGCCCTTCTGGAATTCCCGTTCCGGTACGCGGCGCAGCGCCATCTGTGCCGGGTTGAGCTGGAGGGTGGTCTCCGATTCCGCCGCACCGCAGATATGGTCTCAGTTGTCCTGGCTGAGATTTTGCCTGGCCATGACGATCACGTCATGGCCAGGCAAAATCGATGCTCATAGGAAAAAAATTTCCTGGGGAGTCTTGTGGAGACGCTCGCTGACACCCGTTTCGGTGATCAGCCAGTTGTCCCATACGGAGACCCAGAGCCTGCTGGTGCCGATCGTGGGGTGGACTGTTATGTTCATGTTCGGTTTCAGCTTCATCGGCTCATCGTCCCGAATGCAGGGCCGTTCCACGAGGTCGTAGCCCTGACCGTGCGCGTAAAGCCTTGTTTCAGGCGCCTGCCCCTTGCTCACGAGAAACTCGTTGTTTGCCCGCCAGATATCGCCGGGGTCTGCGCCGGGTTTCAGGAGTTTGACCGTATGGCTCTGGGTCTCCTTGCAGAGTTCATGGGCATCGGTGAGTTCGGCGGGAACCTTGCCCAGGAAGAAACACCGGCCCAGCTCGCCATACATGCCGCCGGGGCCGTTTACTTCGATCATAAGGGTGAACTGGTCGCCCTCCCGCACCATGCGGTTCTGGTAATGGCGCTTCTGCGGGACGGCAGGAATGCCGAAGGGCGCCGAGCCGCCGATGACGAGCTGTTCCTCGCTCCCCAGGTCCGTGACCTTGTGCACGATATCCGCAACGATTTCGAAATCCCTTCTGCCCGGCCTGATGGCCGTGCGGGCATAGGCCATGGCTTCATCCTGAACGGCCGTCGCCTTCATGATGAGCCCGATCTCCTCTTCGCTCTTTATCGCCTTCAGTTCATCGACGAAGTCCGTGGCATCGACAAATGTAACGCCGGGAAGATTCTGGAGCAGGTAATTGTAGAACATGGCGCTCATCTGTGCCGTATTGACGATGCCCACCGTCTTGTCTTTCCTTTCCTTCAAGGTCTTCACAACAAGCTCGGCATCATAGACGGCGCTATAGTGAACGCTGGGAAAATAGGGAGCGGTAAGCCTGTTCTTTACGCCCCGCATCGCCCAGGCCGGGGGACCGAGGTCTCCGGGAGGTCTGCCGCCGCAGGTGATGGTGCTCATCTCGTCGTTCAGCGGAAAGATCACCGTGATGGGATAGGCATTCCGTCCCGGTATGTCTACGAACCACTGGACATACCCGCCCAGCCACTGGTTCGCGTTCTGCATGACCAGCACGTCTATGTTCTCTGCCTCCATACGCGCCCGTGCCGCCTTCCATCGTCTCTGAAGTTCCTGGTCAGAGGCGGCAAGAGTCAAAACCTCCTTCGGATCGTGTGCCATTACCGAGCTCCTTTCACTGGCGCCCATAGGGGGGCTGGAATATAATCGCAACTTATTACGAGGGCATCCATGTCACCAGACCTGCCCGCAATGGATTCAAGTGAATCTAACGGACCAGTTCAAGCAGGTATGCGTCCCCTATTCCGCCTGAGAGGGATACCTGGGCGGTCGCATAGTGGTGGTGATAATTCCGGAAAAAAAGAAAATAAACACAAATAAATAGAAGGGGAACGCGTAACTGCCGAACAAATCAAAGCACAGCGCGGCAAAAACAGGGCCCAGCGCATTTGCCGTGGTATGGAACGGATGGGACAAACTTAATATGCTGCCAAGTGAACGGCGGCCAAAAAATTCAGCCCAAACGATGGTAATCATCGGATTCCTGCCGCCGTGAAAGATTCCATGCAATGCCGCTAAAAAAAAGACGATTCCGACTCCCAGGACGTTGACGAACTTGAACTGCACCGCCCAATAAAGCGCCAGAAATATCAGGCCATTCCCAATAACGTTTACCGTCAGAAGGCTCTGAATACGAAGCTTGTCGGTAAGCAGGCCCCAAATCGCCGATCCAATCATGCCGAAGAAGGAGATGGTGCTGAGAACTAAAACTGCGGTTATTTCGCTGAACCCCTGATCGGTCAAGAATGGATAAATATGAAAATTAATGCCTGCTTGCAAAAAAGGGATCAGACTGTTCAGTGCGGTTAACATCCAGAAAGACTTGGTGCGGATTGCCTGCGACCGGGTCCAGGCAGGTTCTGAATCGACATGGGGAACGCATGCCCCATCGTCTTTTTTTGAAGGATCGTCGGAACGTGTTTTCTCTGACGCCGATACCGCGCCGTCCGGTAAAAGCCCCATATCCTCCGGTCTTCTCCGCAGAAAGATTAGCGAGGGGATGCCGGACATGAAAAACACCACCCCGCCGAGGATGCCCCAGGCCATTCTCCATCCCAGCGCTAAAATCAAAAACTGAACCATCAAGGGCAAAAGGGTGCTGCCGAATCGATCGCCTATCCGGGTGATTCCCATGGCTCTGCCGCGAAAACGAACAAACCAGTTGGATATGGAAACCGATATTGCCAGACCGAGGATCCCGACAGCAATCATTCGGCCTGTGCCGAAAAACAGGTAAAGCTGCCAGAGATCACTGATAAAGGCCATGGCAATCAGTCCCATGCTTAACAGGGATATTCCACAGAAGGCCACCATTCTCGGTCCATGCCGATCCAGAATCGGACCGAAAAGCACGGACAACAGCCCCCCGCAGAGGGAGCCAAAGGCAATCGCCCCGGTTACCGAGGCCCGGCTCCATCCGAAATCATTCACCATCGGCTTCATGAAGATGGATAAAATATTCTGAAAGACGCCTGCCTCGGTAATGCCGATCAAAAAGGAGACGCCGACAATGATCCAACCGTAATATGGTTTGCGCAAATGACACCTATTTTTTCGTTGAGGCAGGCATTACGGGTAACCGTTGCCGATTATGTCTTACCCTATTACGCAATCCGGGATAAAGCAATAGGTGAACGGGGGAGATCGGTTATTTTGAGAAGAACAATTCGCGGACCCTTTATTCCATTGACATACAAGACAGCTTTTCTTATACTTCCCCCCGAGAACAAGGAAGTTCCTATCAAAAAAAATCAAACAACGTCTTAAAGAGCGTGGAGGGCCCTGTTTCGTGCGGACATTCGCCCCGGTCATCAGAAATCAGGAAAACTGGCTGCTGGTTTTTCTGGGCGCCCTGGCAACCTACTTCTTTATCAAAACATTCGGCTATCGTTCCGGAGCGGCTCTGTTCCCCCGCATCGTCAGTTTCGTGGTCGCTATCCTCTGTTCCTTCCACCTTTTCGAAAACATCGTGAAGACTTTAAGAAATCTGCCGCATCGGGAAGACGCCGGGGCGGCAGCCATATGCCTTTCCTGGCGGGGGAGCCTCGCGCTCATTCTAATGTATTTCCTGCTGATTTATCTTATCGGCTTTGTATTAGCCACGGGCCTCTTCATGATTTTTTTCCCCGTCGCCGCAGGCTACCGGCGGTGGCCGGTTATCGTCATCACCGCGCTGGCAACCGCCGTCCTTATTGACTTAAGCTTCAACAGGTTCCTGGAAATTCAACTCCATGAGGGATTCCTGTTTACCCTGTTCCAGTAGCAAGCCGGTGTTCCCGTAATCCCTCCCTGAAGGAGCTGCCATGCACCTGTGGATGGAAGGATTTGCCATCGCGTTGCAACCGACCAATCTTCTGTATCTCCTCGTGGGTACGGCCGTGGGGTTGTTTGTCGGCGTATTGCCCGCCCTGGGGGCCATGTTCGGCATCGTTATCATGCTCCCGTTTACCTTCCGGATGCCGGCGGTGACGTCGATTATCATGCTGGTGGCGATACACGCCTCGGCCATCTACGGCGATTCCATCACCTCGATCCTCATCAATACGCCGGGAGGGGTGGGATCGGTAGCGTCCTGCTGGGACGGCTACCCCATGGCCAAACAGGGGAAATCCGCCACGGCCCTGGGCATCTCCACCATGGGTTCTCTGCTGGGCGGCCTCATCGGCTGGATAACGCTGGCGGCCATTGCCCCGCTGCTCACCGTATTCGCCATCAAGATCGGCGCGGCGGAATATTTCGTGCTGGGCATCATGGCGCTTACGCTTCTTTCCGTCGCCGCCAGGGGAGAAACGATCAAGGGGGTGATTCTTGCCGGTTTCGGCCTGATGCTCGCCTTTGTTGGCCAGGACCCCGTGGAGGGTCTCAACTACCGCTTTACGTTCGGCATCCCCTATCTGGAAGACGGATTGCCGCTGGTTTCGGTAACCGTCGGTCTTTTTGCCCTGTCCCAGGCAATGCTGCTGGCGGAAGAAGGGGGAACCATCGCCGAGGTCTTCGCCTTGTCGGGCAGCATATGGGAGGGGATCAGGGAAACGGTTCGTCGCCCGCTGACCATCTTCCGCGGCGGCATGATCGGCATCTGGATCGGGATCCTGCCGGCGCTGGGGGTCTCGGCCGCAAACATCATCGCCTATTTCACGGAGAAACGAGCATCCAAAGAACCGGAGACCTTCGGGACGGGAAACCCCGCCGGGCTTTTAGCCCCCGAGGTATCAAAAAACGCCTGCGGCGTGGGGGACATGATCCCCACCTTTACGCTGGGCATCCCGGGCTCCGCCTCCACGGCAATCCTGCTCGTCGCCTTGACGATCCACGGTCTGGAACCCGGCCCGCGCTTTTTCCTGAGCGGAACGGAACCCTACGCTGTTTTTGCCGGCATCCTGCTGGCGCAGTTCGCTTTCTTTGTCAGCGGCCTGCTGCTGGCGCGCTATTTCTCCAAGGTCGTCTTCATTCCCAACGCCATCATCGGCCCCATGGTTATTCTTCTTTCCTTCATCGGCTCCTACGCCATGCGCAACCGGCTCCTGGATGTATTCATTACCATCCTGTTCGGGCTGATCGGATACTTCCTCTATAAGCTGCGCTGGCCATCGCCCTGCCTGGTGCTGGGGCTGGTTTTGGGCGATCTCATCGAATCAAATTTTCATCGCGCCCTGCAAGTGGGCGATGATTCCTATACGGTTTTTTTCACCCGTCCGATTTCGCTGGTTTTAATCATTATCACGGCCGGCTTTATGCTCTGGCCCTACCTTGCGGACGTGGTGAATACGCTGCGGGAAAAAAGGGGGAACAGATCTTAGACGCGCCCCGCGCCCTGAGGCTGTTTCCCAACACGGACACTAGATAAACCATATAAGGAGGATTACCATGACACAATACAATTACCCCCCACCCAAGGCGCCGACCTACCGGGAACCGAAAAGCGTCAAGGATTGCCTTCCCCAGGCCCGGGAGATCGTGAGAAAACAGCATGGGCGTACGGCGATGGGACCGATCGCGAAAGGCGAGAGCATTCTGATCATCACGCTGCCCGATCAGAACAAATTCGTCCGGGAAGCCGTTACCATCGCCTGCAGGGAAGCCGGAGCGGGCAAGGTGACGTTCCTGAACCCGAGCGAGCTGACGGGCAAGAAAGAACGTATCTTCAGCGTGGAGGACGGCTGGGATGAGGCGCAGATGCTGAAGGAGGGCATCGCCTCCGGCTCGCCGGAAACGGCTGACCTGGCCAGCGGGATGAACGTGGCGAAGCCGCTTATCGCCTTTTTGAAGAAGCATCCCGAATACACGCGGGTCTTCTGGGATCTCGGCGCCCGGACCCAGAAGACCCAGGTGCTGGGGGACCAGGGCCACAGGTTCAAGGGGAACTGGCTCTTCAACAACTGGGAAGAATTTCTCTCCGATGCCTGGTCCTTTCCCGACGAGCTCTCCGTGGAAATAGAGCGGAGCATCATCAATGCCATCGGTCAGGCCTCCGAGGTGAGAATCACCGATCCGGAAGGCACCTTCCTCACTTTCCCGCTTACCGACGACGATGCCCGGAAATGGCAATACGGCGCCTGGCTGAAAGGACACCTCTTCATGGATCCCCTGCAGGCGTCGGTCGTGGAAGCGGAGATCGTTCCCCATTCCCCGGACGCGCCGCCCGTGTTCCGTGACATGAACGGCGTCTTGGCGGGCACCTCGAACCACCGGGGATTCCTGCCCCGCATGGAGCTGCATATCGAACACGGCCGTCTCGTAGAGGTAAAGGGCGGCGGCAGGTACGGCGAGATCATCAAGGGGCTGAACGAAACATTCAAGGATGTCCGGTGGCCCGGCTATCCGGAAAGGGGATACTTCTGGTTCTGCGACTGCGCCCTGTGCACGATCGTGAAGGCGTTCCGGCGCACTTCGGACATGTTCAAGAGCCGCTGGGGATTCCCCAATATCGCCGAGCGGAACCGGGCCGGCGTATTCCACCTGGGCATCGGATCGCGCAGACACCATGAGGCGGCGCATCTGCGATTGGCAAACAAACTCCGTGCGCCCCTGGGCCACATCCACGTGCACAACTACTTTGCCACCTACGAAATAAAGCTCAGGGGCACTCAAACCTGGTACAAGATCGTGGACAAGGGCTGGCTCACCGCCATGTCCGATCCCGCCATCAGGGCGCTGGCCACCAAGTACGGCGATCCCGACAAACTGCTCTCCTACGACTGGGTGCCGCCGCTGCCCGGCATCAACTGCGAGGGGGATTACCTGCGCGACTATGCCCCGAATCCCATAGCGTATCTGAAAAAGAGGATGAAGGAGAAGAAATCCATCTGATTACGAAGTCGTCAAATCATGGGGGTGGAACGATGCGTGATTATAAGAAGATGATGATAATACTTGCAACCGTTCTTTTACTGCTTCCGGTCATGGCGGCGCCCATCAATGCCGCGGAGGTTAAAGGAAGGTTTCCCACATCGAACATCACCTTTATCGTGCCGGTCACGCCCGGCGGCGGCTTCGACACCAATGCACGGCTGCTAGCGCCCTTTCTGAAAAAATACCTGCCCGGCCAGCCGAACGTGGTCATCAAAAACGTGCCAGGGGGCGAGTGGCGCATCGGCATCATGGAAATGTACAAGGCAAAACCCGACGGTCATACCGTCTGTCTGTTCAACCTACCGGGAAACCTGATCGGACAGATTACGAATCTTGCGGAGTACGATCTTACCAAGGTGTCCTGGATAGGACGGATCACGGATTCCATTTATGTATGCGCCCTTGCCCCCAAATCGGGAATGAAGACGTTGCAGGATTTGCGCCGGGCGCCGCAGGTGAAGGCCGGGGTCGTCGGACTGACGTCCACTACGGCACTCGGGATCATCATCTCCGCGCAGGAGATGGGATTCAAGATAAAACTGATCAATCACAACGGCTCTCAAGAGGCCATCCTGTCGGCGATACGGGGAGACGTGGACCTGGTAACTTATGTATTTCCCAGCCTGAGAAAATTTATTGTGGACGCGAAGGATCTCCATCCCTTCACCGTTTACGCAAAACAGCGTCTAAAGGAGCTGCCCGATACCCCCACGATCGGCGAGCTGGGCTTTGCAGATCTCCTGAAGGTGATCAGCATCGACTACATGGTCGGGGCGCCGCCCGGCACGCCGGAGAATATCATGAGCATCTGGCGGGGCGCCTTCGACCGGGCGACGGCCGATCCGGAATTCCAGAAGATTATGCGGGAGCAGCTCAAGCATCCTCCCGGGCCGTTGCCGGCGAAGGAATCGGCCCGTATGGTAACGGATTACCTGACCCTCTATAGTCGGTACAAGGATCTGATCATGCAGTATACGCCTAAGTAATGAGGGAGAAAGCCTTCCGAAGAGACCGGCTATTTTTTTACCACAAGGAGAGAAAAATGGAACGACGAACATTTCTAAAACTGGCGGGAATGGCTGCGGCGGGGAACCTGGCGTTGAAGGATATTACCCTGCCGGGTGAAGCGTGGGCAAAGGACATCTACCCGGCAAGAAAGATCACCTGGATCGTCCCGGTAAAGCCGGGCGGCGGCTTCGATACGCTGGCGCGGTTCCTCTCCCTGCAACTTCCGCCGACATTCAAGGAACTGGCGCCGGCGGCAAAAGGCGGGGACATCGTCATCAAGAACGTCCCTGAAGCGGGCGGCCGCAGGGCCTACGCCAACATCTTCCGGGCGGAACCCGACGGCTATACCATCGGGGACTTCAATCTCGGGTTCATCACGGAGAACATCACCGCAAAGCCGGAATTTGACGTCACCAAATTCACCTTCCTGCTCCGCACCGGCGTTTCCATCCGGGTCATCGCCACCCGGAAGGACGGCTTCAAGAACTGGAAAGAGCTGATGGCCGCCGCAAAGGTGAAGGAACTAAAGTGGGCCGCGGGCAACTACGGCCGTGGCGCGCACATTGATTCCATCCTGGCAAAGGAAGCCATGGGCATCCCGGCAAAACTGATCAACTTCGCCGGCACGGCGGAGAGCGCCAGCGCCATTATCCGCGGCGACGTGCAGGTCGGCCTCTTCTCGATGGATTCCATCCAGGGGCTGCTCAAGGCCGGAGAGTTCCGCCTGCTCCTCATCTTCGACGACAAGAGCGAATTCCCCGGCGTTCCCACCTCCACGGAGCTGGGATATCCGGACCTCGCCGAGAACATACGCTACCAGCGCTATATGGTGGGACCTCCCGGTGTTTCAAAGAACGTGGCGGATGTCATTTGCTCCGCCTTCAAGAAAACGCTTGCCAAAAAAGAGGTCATCGAATGGGCCGACCGGATGGAATTCCCCATCCTGCCCCTGTACGGCGACGAAGCGGACAAGGTGGCGAGGAAGGTCATGAATTTCTACGTCAAGATGACGCCGACGCTGATGAAGTATCTGAAATAAATTGCCCGGCCAAAAAAGCACCCCCCTTGCTCCCCCTTTAGAAAAGGGGGGGAAGGGGGGATTTGAGCATTCGGGCAGGAAAGTTTTAGAAGACAAGAAATACAAGGAGAGCAACGGATGCAGGATTTGCGAGACTGGCTGAAAGTATGCGAAGAGAGCGAACAGCTTAAGCGCATAAGCGGCGTGGATTCCTATCTGGAAATGGGCGTCATAACCGAGGAGGGCACCCTGCGGAAGGGTCCCGCCCTGCTCTTCGAAAATATTCCCGGACTCGCCCCCGATTTCCGGGTGCTCACCAACATCCTCGCCACGCCCCGGCGGGTGGGCATCAGTTTGAATCTCCCCCGTCTGTACACGACCGAACCGGAACTGGCGCAGGAACTCACGGGCAAGCCTGAGCTCTGGGAAAAGACCGCGGCCTCCTATCCCATGAAAACCGTATCCAATGCCCCCGTGCTGGAGAACGTGATCACCGGCGCCCACGTGGACCTGGGCAAACTCCCCGCGCCGCAGTGGCATGAAAAGGACGGCGGCAGATACATCGGCACGGGCTGCGTGGTCGTCCTCAGGGATCCCGACACGGGCCTGCTGAACCTCGGCTGTTACCGGGTGATGGTGGCGGGTAAAAACACGGCCACGATTTACGTTTCCGTGGGCAAGCACGGCAACACGATCATGAAGAAATACCATGAAAAAGGCCTGCCCTGCCCCGTGGCCGTTTCGCTGGGACATACCCCGGCGCTCCTCATCGCGGCTACGCTAAACGTGCCGGAACGGATGAGCGAATACGACTATGCCGGCGCGATCATCCGGGAGAATATCGAGGTCGTAAAGGGAAAGTCCACCGACCTCCTCCTGCCCGCCTACAGCGAGATCGTCCTGGAAGGCGAATGCCTGCCCGGCGAAACGGCGCCGGAGGGTCCCTTCGGCGAATGGACGGGCTATTACGGCGGCGAGCGGAAACCGGCGCCCGTCATGCACGTCAAAAACATCCTGCACCGGAACAATCCCGTGGCGCTCGGCTGTTCGCCCGCGGGGCGCGGCGATTTCTACGAGGTCGTGTACTGGCATGCCCTCTTCCGCTCGGCCACGCTCAAGAAGTCCCTCGAAGAAGCGGGCATTCCCGGCGTCCGCGGCGTCTGGCCGCACGAATTCGGCGGGGCGCGCCAGTTTCTCGCCGTCTCCATCAAACAGCATTTCTCCGGCCATGCCCGCCAGGCGGCCTTCGTCGCCTCCCAGTGCCGCGAGGGCGCCTACGCCGGCCGGTACGTGGTTGTGGTGGACGACGACATTGATCCCACGGACATCAAGGAAGTCCTCTGGGCCATGTGCACCCGCGTGGATCCCGCGACAGACATCGATTTCATCCGCAAGGCCTGGAGCACGCGCCTCGACCCCATGAAGTCCGCCGATTCCGTCCCCGAGGCCGACGCCTTCTACAACACCCGCGCCATCATTGACGCCTGCATCCCCTATGAGCGGCGCAAGGACTTCCCCCTGCGCAACGCCTATACGCCGGAGCTGAAGGACCGGATTCTTGATAAGTGGAAGGATGTCATGACCTGGTAATTTTTTGCCGGCACAGGATCGCGCGATTCATTTTTGGTTACCGTTCATCCCCCTGGTTCAGGGGGAGCGGTCAAGTTCATTCCTCACGGCCAATTTCAGGCTCTCGCTGCCATAAGGCTTCTTTATATAGACGCCCGCCCCCAGTTCCTGGGCTGTTTTCACCCGGTCCGTTTCCGAAAATCCGCTGACGAGAACCGCCTTCTGTTTCGGGTTGATTCCCAGAACCCGCCGGTAGGTCTCCAGACCATCAATGCCCGGGTCCATAATCATGTCCAGAACCATGAGATCGGCTTTATGGGTTTTCAGATATTCCACCGCCTCTTCACCACGGGAAACCGTCCGGACCTGGTAACCGAGCTCCGTGAGCATCATGGCTGCCATCTCCCGCTGTTCCTGAACGTCATCCACCACCAGAACCGATTCACCCCGGCCCCGGTACCGTTCAAGGGGTATCTTCTGCTGATCAGCGCCTGCCTCTTCGCGCGTTGTCGGGAAGTAGAGCGTAAACGTGCTCCCCTTCCCGTAATCACTGGCCACATCGATGTAGCCGTGATGATCCTTCACGGTCCCCCAGACAACAGCCAGTCCCAGGCCCGTCCCGCTCCTGCCCATAACCTTCTTCGTATAGAACGGTTCAAAGATCTTCCCGAGATCATCTGCCTGGATGCCGCCGCCGTTGTCGGACACCGTCAGCACCACATATTCCCCTTCATCCACGTTGTCATAACCTCGGACAGCCTTGTCGAGGTAACGGTTCTCCGTCCGGATCGTCACCTCTCCGCCCTCCGCAATAGCTTCCGCCGCATTTGATATCAGATTCATCACCGTTTTTTCCAGATGGACGGGCGATCCCTTGATATTCAACAGACCCTTGTCAAGCTCTGTCCGGAAGGTCACCCGGGGATGATGGGCTTGCAGCTGCTCAAGCATCGGACTCTTGAGAAAGCTGGAAATAACGTCGTTGAGATTCATCGGTTTTGAGACGGACACTCCTCTTCTGGCCAGCGTGAGAAGATCCTGGATGATTGCGGCCCCTCTCTCGGTGGACTTGAAAATGTTGTCCACATAGATTCTCAGGGTATTGCCTTCCGGGATCTTCTCCATGAGCATTTCCGAGTAGCCCATGAGCACCCCGAGAACGTTATTGAGGTCATGGGCCACCCCGCCCGCCAGGGTGCCCAGGGACTCCATCCTTTCCGACCGTTGCAGACGTTCTTCAAGTCTTCTCTTTTCTTCCTCCGCCCGCGTGCGCTCAAGAAAAAGCTGTGCATTGGCGATGGCGCCGGCGATCTGCGAGCCCACCCGTTCGGCAAGTCTCAGATCCTCTTCCGTATAGGCATCAGGCTTGACCGATCGCACAAGGAGAACGCCGATTATTTCGTCTTGTGAGATCAAAGGAACTCCCATCCTCGATTGAATTCCAGCCGCAACAGAGAGTGAAATACCAGGGTATTGCCTCAACAATTCGTCATTGTCTTTCGTGTTCAGGAGCAGACTTGACCGTGCGCGCACCATCCTTTCGGTTAAGGTGCCCTCTAAAGGAACGACATCACCGATGTTCCGCCCGGCAATATTCATTCCTGAATGGTATCGGATGACGCGTGTATTATCCCGGGTGTTTATCGTATTGATGGTGATGGTATCAAAAGGGATAATCTCCCGGACCTTCTCGCCAAAGCGTTCGTACACTTCATCGATATCCAGTGTCGAACCGATGACTCGTCCAATCTCCGCCATCACATCATTTTCTCGAGCCAACCGTTTGGCTGTTTCTTCACTCTTTTGGAGCGCCTCCTCCGCACGCTTACGCTTGGTAATGTCGACCGAAATGACGGTTACGGCGGTTATAGCGCCGCCGATGTTCCTGATGGGACTCAAGGTCTGGAGAAAGAACGCAGCGGCTCGTTCCCCGCCGTACTCCGCCTGAAAAACATTGCCCGTTTCAAAGACGTATTTGACGGCATCGGCAAAGATTCTTGAGCGCTCCTCATGGTGAAACTCAGCATATTTCCTGCCGAGAACCGAGTCCCTCAGGAGACCAAAGTTATTCAGATACCGTTCGTTGGCGTACAGATACCGGCAGTCCCCATCTACGACAAACGACCAGTCCGCGGCGGATGCTAAAGAACGATATTTTTCTTCCGATTCCCGCAGCGCCGCTAAGGTGTCCTCAAGCTTTCTCAACGGATGGGTGCGGAAGATGAAATAGAGGAGATAACCGAGGAAGGAAGTGAGTATTCCCAAGATCGCCGTAATGATTAGCGGTGTGCGGATGGAATGTCGTACGATGACGGAACCGGCAAGCCGTCCCGAGTCAAAGAACGTTGCTGATGCCGAGATGCGCGGGAGCGCCTCCGTAAAAGCGGTTTTCACGACAAGCTTTTGCGATGCAGTGCGGATTTCCCGTTCCGCCGGTTGTCCCTGGATCGAAGGTTGCGAGATAATCTCCAACAATCTTACGCTCTCGTATTCCCACATATCCGGCCTGGCCTGGACGATTTTTTCGAGGGATCTTGCGAGAAAGACGGCTTCCGTCGTATACGATTCCCGCTGTGAGTATACGGAAAAAACAAAGTATATGAGCGGTATCGAAATGGCGAAACCGCACGCCGCCAAAGCGCCAAGGAGATTCAAGGGCTTGATGATGGGCGCGTCCGATTGCACAGGGGGGGAATTCACAGGCATAAGGCGCCTCACTTGCCGGTCATCCGCGGCACATTCACGTGGCCGTTATCGGAGAGGAGCTTCTGACCCTCACGGGAAAAAACGAGTTCTATAAAGTCTTTTATTGCGCTCTTGACCGTATCCGTCTTGTAGATCAAATACAGGGTCACGGCATAGGGATACGTGCCGGAGGAAACATTGGCGGGCGTGGGGACTGTCCCATCGACGGAGAGGGCCCTAATCTTTCGTTTCTCAGCCGCTATGAGAGAGCTGCTGGTTGTACCGAATGAACCCGGTGTTTTCTCGATTTGCCGGGCCGCTTCCTGATCCGTGTTGCCGACAAACACGCCGGGAATAGCGTGCGCTTTCTCAGAGGCCGATTTTAAACCGGGGCTGATACCCGCCAGAGTGATCGAAAAGCCGTCGCTGAGGGGGCGAAGGATAAGCCTTATGGGTGTCCCATCAGGCCAAGTCTTGCGTTTTCCCGCATATATTTCCTCAATCTCGCCAAGCATCACGTTCTTTGTGGGGTTCGATGCCTGTACTCCGAAAATTAAGGCAACACGGCCATAAGGCTTTTCAATGATCCCCTCACGCTGTTCTTCCGGCTTGCGAGGACGGAAGGACAACCCTATATCGATCTTCCCTTCATTGACCGCTTTAATGCCCCCGGTACTTCCAATACTGGGGAGCACTTTGATGAGTACCCGGGAGTGTTTCTCCTGAAAACGCTCGGCCATCAGTTGCATGGCGCCGATGCCTGCTCCCGTCCCGGTTATAATGATCGTTTCCGGGGAACTTGCGGAAGCTGCGCCTGGAAAAAAAGATCTTCCGAACAGAAGAATGAGGAAGACAAGGACTTGATATTGCAGGGCGAGTTTCATCGATGGGTCTCCTGTTTCAAGAGATTGCTACTGATAACATATCAACCTCCGAAGAACAACAAGTATGTTATAGTGTGTCAGGAGCAGCGCCTGTGTCCTCCGAAAGGTTTCCGGGGAGTTCCTTTTCCAGGCGATCGATGCGGAAGTGGGTGAGCAGTTGGACGAAGGCTGGGGAATGAATGGGGTTTTCCGGCATCCCGACGAGATGGGTTTTGCAGTTGCAATCCGATGAACCGAAGCGGGGGATGGACCACTGCCCTATCTTCAGCAGTGCCTGCGCCAGTTCATGTTCCCGAGAAGCGCTTGATCTGATGGGGATTGCCGTACCGTGATCGGCATGGACGTTCAAGTAATCCACGTGCCAGAAGGGGTTTTTCTTTTTCCGCAGGTGCCGTTCCAAGCGTTTTGTAAGCGTCTTTCTTGCCGAGCCGACGTAAAGGTAGAATCCCTTTCGGAACGCGACCGTCCCCAGACTGCCCACACTGATCTTCTGATCTCTGGAAAGCTGCAGCATAAGGAGATAATCGCCCCTGTCTTTCGCCTCGCGCTTTAACAGATCCCAGGGAATGGTCAGGTCGCGGGTTCCGGCCTCCAGCGTCAGGTCCCGCCGCCACTCCACCGCTATGGCCTTCAGAAAAATGTCATTCTTCACCTCGTGAAAGATGCGGGCAAAATCCGGGTCCGTGTGGTAATCGGGAAGGAAAAATCGCGGCTGCGGCGAGTGTACGAGGAACACGACGCCGCCCGGCGTACCGGCACGGGACAGGGCGGCAAGTTCCCTCAGATGTCTTCGGCCCCTCGCGGTTACGGCATCGGGGAACATGGCGATGCGCCGGCCAAAGAGGGTGCAGGATTTTGCCTCTAACAAAAAAGGCCGGCCGTCCATCTCCAGGAGAAAGTCGAAACGGCTGCGGCCCTGACGGTATTCCCTTCGGAGGATACGGGCTTTTTCCAGACCGGGTATCAACCGCTTTTCGATCAATCGGGCAACGATATCATTCGTGAGGTGGGTGTGGAGGAGAATGGGGAGGCCGTCCTTCTCCGCGGCTACGGCGATATAGGGCAATTTCCCCGTGCGGCTCCTTGCCAGGAAGACGACGACGCCGGGAAGCAGAATCTCCCAGAGCCTTCCCGGATTGGGAAGATAAATCCGCTGCACGCGGTTCCCGACCAGACAACGGATCACAAAACGATTCGGTCTGTCGATGAACGTTCCCCGGATCATCTCCGGGAAGAGCGGACCGGCTGCTGAAAAAAGCCCATCCCCCGCCTTCGCGGGGACAGCGTCTGCTGCGGTTCCCTCATCCTTCGGGGAAGGTTCCGGCGGGGTGGTGATTTTCAGGGACATGGATGACGTTCCGCAAACACCTCTTCATGAAGAGAGGGGAAGCAGTCCTTGCCCGTCGCAAGCATCAGGGTGAGCGGCATGGCCTTTTTCCCCAGGTCGGTCATGTTCCGCGCCGTTTCCTGGATATCCCATTGGGC
>CAZTLA010000037.1:0-20884 GCA_964614365.1 uncultured Syntrophales bacterium
ATCCCTGACCCTTGTGGGCGTCATACCCGGCGTCCGGATCGGAAGGGTTCTGGAGGGAAGACGATAAAATCTTCTTCGGCTCCTTCACCGTCACCTCTGCCGGCTCTCCACCGGCAGCCGACACGGCGCACTGATCCTGCAACACCCGCAGCAAGACGCCGAAGGTGGTCAGGGATTTTACCTGCTTGTTCTTCCGGAAACGCTCCACCAGGGAAAAGAGGTCCCGGCTGACCGTCTCCATGGTCTTCCCCGACTCCGAAGGCTTCACCAGGGAAAAACAACCCAGGGCCTTCTCGGTCAGGTACCGCTCGACCAGCTCTTTCTCAATCGTTTCAAAGATCGCCCGGCGCTGCCGCTTCAGGTTGACCAGAAAGTTATGGATGCTCTGGGAGAAGATGCAGATCCTCCCCAAACGCCGCATATTGGAACGGATGTGGACGGAATCGATCCGCTGCCTGGAGGCGTCCACCCCAAACACCTTCGCCAGGGTCTCCGTCGTCGTATGAAAAAGCTCTCGATCCAGACCCTTTTCCGCAACGATGTGCCGGAGCGTCCAGAGGGTCTTGGCGCACAGATATTTGGCCTCGTCCGACTCGCCGGGAATGTCCAGGGCGTAGTGCCACTGCAGATTGAAGGAAAACGGAGAGACGGTCTCCTCGTCCGTCAGATCATGCATCTGCTGGAGAATCAGACTCCCCAGGGCGGCAAAGATCTCCTTGGTCGGCCTCCCGACGCCGTCGGCATAACAGGAGGCGATCTTATGAACGGGCAACTCGGAAAGGATATGTTCCCGGAACAGACCGGCCCAGGACTCGTCTAAAAGTTTGCGTCGTTTGGGCCCCAGGTAGTCCCAGGGATCAATCAGGTAGGGCGTTTTGTGATCGCGGGCATGAATCATGGCGTCAGAACCTATATAGGTAATATTTAACGTGATTCATACCATTTTGGAGAAAAACTGTCAAGGAAAATATTGCAATATCGTAAATTATTTTAATGAGTTGCACATATGAACTCCCCCCTTCGGTAACATTTATTTATGAGGCAACCGGCGCCTCAGGATTATTTTTGCGTCGAGCGGCCAATTCTCTTCTTGACATAAATGGCCACCTTGGTATGATCAGAGCGTGAACTAAATTCCGATTGAGAGATGAGATTCAGCATTTAAATGATTAACATTGCGACACTTCCCACAACCCAATGGCGGATGGCAGAAAACAATAAATTTATTGCCGATCAGCTGATGAGGGAACTGGGTATTAATCCCATCATTTCGAGGATATTAATATCGCGCGATATTTCAAATGCTGATGACGCGAAAAGATATCTCATGCCTTCCCTTAATGATATTCACAATCCCTTTCTCATGAAAGATATGAAGATCGGTGTACATCGGCTTATACAGGCCATCTACAACCGAGAAAAAATTGTTATATACGGAGACTATGATGCGGATGGTATAACTTCTGTTGTCGTTCTTATAAAATTCTTGAGGGAAATCAGCCCTGATATTTCCTACTACATTCCGGACAGGATTGATGAGGGATATGGTCTTCATCGGGAGGCAATTGATAAAATCAATGCCGGGGGCGTTACACTGATTGTCACGGTAGACTGCGGTATATCTGACCATGAACAGATAGCGTATGCGAAGTCTCTCGGGGTGGACGTTATTATCTTGGATCACCATGAAGTTCCCTCTACCCTTCCCGATGCCGTCGCGGCTATAAATCCGCGCCGTGGAGACTGCAAGTTTCCTTTCAAGCATCTTGCTGCCGTGGGTATCGCTTTTAATTTCCTCATAGCACTCAGGGGCAGTCTGCGCCAGGATGGTTATTGGGGCGGTAAACGGTATCCCAATTTAAAGGAATACCTGGATCTTGTTGCCCTGGGAACCATCGGCGATATCTCTTCCCTTACTCTCGATAACAGGATTTTTGTAAAAACGGGGCTTGACCTTATTACAGACAGTCGGAGGACGGGAATAATCGCCCTCAAAGAAATCTGCGGCATTGAAGGCCAGATTGTAGATACGATTAAAGCCTCTTTCAGCTTGCTTCCGCGAATCAATGCAGCGGGCCGAATTGATTCGCCTGCGGAAGCCGTTAATTTGTTGCTGACCGATGATATGCAAGAAGCGAGGACAATCGCGCGAAGGCTTGACGAATATAACAAAAAACGGCAGGTCATGGAAAAGAGTACTTTGCGGGACATTTTGGGGAGAATTGAAAAGGATGCCGTTTACGATGCGAAGAAGGCATTCGTTTTTGCTTCAGAGAATTGGCATCCCGGTGTCATTGGCATCGTGGCATCGAGACTGGTTGATCAGTATTGCCGGCCCACCATCCTGATTAGCACCAAAGAGGGTATCGGAAAGGGATCGGGCAGAAGCTTCGGGGACTTCAATATCTACCAGTATCTAAAGAAATGCGAATCTCTATTGCTTTCGTACGGCGGGCATCGGTATGCCGCGGGAATTTCGATTAGAGAAGAAAATATTGGCGAGTTCATAAAACAACTTGATGCCGCCATGAGTGAGAAAAGGGATTCTTCTGTTTATTTATCTCAGACGATAATTGATGTCCAATGTAACTTGAATGATATCGACCATGAATTGCTCACCCAAATTGCAAGGCTTGCTCCCTTCGGCACGGAGAATCCCGAGCCGGTCATGTGTGTGCGAAACGTCTGTGTAAGTTCTCCTGCCATTGTGGGGAACAATCATCTGCGCATACGCGTCAGCGGTGACGGCGTTTCCTGTAATTCCATCTGGTTTAGCAAGGGAGCGTTTGTTCATTCGCTTCCCGGGACATCCCTTGACATTGCATTTACCCCCCAGATTTCACATTGGAGGGGAGCTTCGGATATACAACTAAAGATGAGGGATATAGCAATTTCTGCGTAATAAACACACTCCCCGCCCCCAAAATTGTACTGTTAATCCCGGTTTACGTCCGCCGCCGCCAAAATAGCATCTTCAATTTTCTTGTAACCCGTGCATCGGCAAAGGTTGCCGGCAATGGCCGTGCGTACTTCATGTCGGGTAGGGGAGGGAATGTCGTCGAGGAGCACCTTGGCAGAAAGAAGCCACCCCGGTGTGCAAAATCCACATTGGACTGCATTATGATCTATCGCCGATTGCTGCAGGGGGTGTAATTCGCCGCTCGCCGATAATCCTTCGATGGTCGTGATTTTTCCGTTGTGGCATCGTACGGCGAGGGTCATGCAACTCAATATGGGGTCGCCGTTCATAATCACGGTGCATGCGCCGCACGCGCCGACGTCGCAGCCTTTTTTTACCCCTGTCAGATCAAGCTTGTCTCTCAGCACTTCCAAAAGGGTCTGATCCGGGGTAACGGATAATTTGTGTACGGTATTGTTTACCTGCAAGCGGATGGTTTTTTTCATGCTGCGCCTCCGGTACCGAGAGCGATTCTCTGCGATTCGTGCATTGCCTGCTTTACGTAAACCTTTACCATCTCCCGTCGGTACGTGGGTGAATATCCATAGGTATTGGCGATGGGTCTTGCGGATTTGAACGCTGCCTCCGCAAGCGCCGCAGTTACTTTTGAAAAATCTTTCTCTTCCTTCAGAATGACTGCGGCCTGAATGAAAACGGGTGACTTGTCTACTGCCGTAAGGCCGATCGTGACGTCTTCCCATGCATCTCTATTGTCCTCCCGCGACATGGTAACCGCTACGCCGAGAAGTGGATAGTCTATGGCTTTGCGCATTCTCATTTTGAGATACGTTCCGCCGGAACGGTTGTTGTGCGGAGGCGGCAACTGTATCTCTGTTAGTATCTGCGAGGGGCGGAGCGACTGGGGCTGAGCACCGTTTCCGGAAAAGATGTCCCCCAGGGGGATAATCTTTTCTCCATTCACGTCGGCAAGAGTTGCAGTTGCTCTGAGAGCCAGAAGTACCGGGGCAATATCTCCGCAATAGGTGGCCCAGCAACTGGCACTGCCTTTCGCGACATGACACACACTGCCGCCCGATTTGAGGCATGGCCTAATACCCTGCCTCATCAGGGGAGAACGACTATAGTAGATGCAGCAATTATCCTGGCAGATGTTACCGCCCACGGTACCCATTGCCTGAAGCTGTGCGCTTCCCACGGAAAGAGCGGCTTCGGCCAGCATCGGATATTTTTCCCGGATCACTTTATGGGAAGCTAAGCGGCGCAGCGAAACCATGGCGCCAATCTTCAGCCCTTCTTCCTTCGAGTAACTCATCTTCCGCAGGGCGGGAATGCGGTTGAGACCGACCAGCAGTTTCGGCATCGTCAGCCGCTGTTTAAGAGCCATCATGAGATCGGTTCCACCGGCAATTATCTTGGCATCGGTTCCTTGTTCCTGCAACAGCCGGCAGGATTTACCAAGAGATTTCGGTTCGACGTAATCGAACGTGGGCAACTTCATACTACCCCTTCAGAGTGCCCGGCCGCCGGGTTTGCAACGTGATGCGCGTGCTCTCCGTCTTGTTTCCTGAGGGCTTCAAGAATTTTATCCGGCGTTATGGGAAGCTCCCTGATTCTTACCCCAACGGCATGATATAGGGCATTCGCTATTGCAGCAGGCAGAGGGACGTTCGTCGTTTCCCCCATCCCTTTTGCACCGAAGGGGCCTTCGCGGTGTGCGCATTCCACCAGGATAGATTCGATCTTAGGCATGTCCAAAGCAGTCGGTATCTTATAATTGAGAAAAGAAGGATTCATCAGTTCGGCTCCCCTGAACATGAATTCTTCATACAGTGCATAGCCTAAGCCCATTGATACCCCTCCCTCGATTTGTCCGACGCAATTTGAAGGATGAATGGCTTTTCCCGTATCATGAGCAGCGTAGACCTTAAGGATTTTTACTTCACCGGTTTCGCGGTTCACCTCCACTTCAACGCCGTGGGCGCCAAGCAGCCAGAATATCATGTGCGTGGAGAAATACTCCTCCTGAGCATCAAGTTTGGGGAAGTAGAATCCCCTTCCCAGAACCGTTGCCGTATGTCCATAATGTTTGCTCATCACCGTGGCAACGGGAAGGGATTTATCCGGCTGGCTTTTGACGTGGACGGTTCCTCCTCTTATCACCAGGTCATCCGTCATTGCGTTCAGCAGCGGGGCTGCTAAGTCAAGAAGCTGTGCCTTGGCATCCGCAGCCGCTCTTGTTACTGCATTGCCCATATGAAATGTCGAACGGCTGGACGTGGTCGACGTATCATAGGGGGTATATGCCGTATCAGGAGTCGGCCTTCTTACCCATTCAAGGGGAACTCCCAATTCCTCGGCAACAATCTGGCACAGAACTGTTTCCGAACCCTGGCCCACTTCGGTGGTGCTGCTGAGCACATCTACCGTGCCATCCTCGTTAACCTTGACGAACGCCGCCGATCCGAAAGGGGTCTTGACTGCGCGCTCCATGCAAGCGATTCCTCTGCCCTGATTCTTGCCGAGCGGCTTTTCCCAATCCATTTTTTTCGCCACTATTTCAAGGCATTCCTTGAGGCCCTCCGAGGAGATCTCCTGCCCGGATGCTACATGGCGATCTCCGTCGCGATAAACGTGCATTAAGCGGAGCTTTAGGGGATCCAGGGAAAGTTTACCCGCAATGTTATCCATGTGAGACTCGTATGCCCAAGAGGCTTGAGGGCCGCCATACCCGCGCATTGCGCCGGACATCTGCCGGTTGGTATAAACACAGTAAGAATCGATTTTGACATTTGCAATATTATAGGGACCGGCAGCAGACACGCCGCCAAAGCGCGTTATGGTAGGACCCTTTTCCGCATAAGCGCCGGTGGCGAAATAGAGCCTTACTTCCCGGGCAATGATCGTGCCGTCCTTCTTTACGCCGCTTCTTATATGCACGGCGGAGGGATGCCGGACAATGGTAGAGCTGAATTCCTCTTCTCGGGTAAAAATCACCCGTATGGCTTTATTTCTGATTTTCCAGGCAAGGGCGAGGGCACAGGCTTCCGCCTTCACTCCTCCTTTGCCGCCGAAGTTTCCTCCGATAGTTGAGGCACAGATGACGCGCACGTTCACCTGCGGGATCTTCATTGCATCCGCTATCTCTTTGCGGGTGCGGTAAGGGGAATCGTTATTTGCCCAGAGGGTTATTTTATTCTCGTCATCCACCAGGCAAATGGCGCCATGTGTTTCGATGCAGGAATGCTGCTGCATCCCCGTTGTGAAACTATCTTCGACGATGAAATCGGATTCGGCGAACCCTTTGACCACGTCTCCCTTTACTACCGCAAAATGATTGCATATGTTTGTAGAGGGTATGGGATTAATGCCGGGGGCACATTTATATGTTTCCAGCTCTTCGTGAATAAGTGGGGCGCCCGGTTTTGCGGCTTCTTCCGGGTCGAAAACGGCGGTCAGTTCCTCGTACTGAACGTCTATCAGTTCAAGTGCGCGTTCAGCCGTTTCCTCGTCTACGGCCGCAACGGCGGCAACACCTTCTCCGCGATACCGTACCTTATCCCGGGCTAAAAAACGATCGTCCTTGAGGGATTCCCCGTGTAGAAAGGGCAAATCGGCTCCCGTAACGACGCCGATGACGCCGGGAAATTGTTCAGCCTTCGAGGTATCGATGCGGATGATACGGGCATGGGGATACTTGCTGCGAAGCACTTTCCCGTAAAGCATGCCGCGCTGCTGCATATCCTCAATGTAGAGTGCCTGTCCCGTAACCTTGCTTCTTGCATCCGGTCTCGGAGGAGACGTTCCTACAGAAATATAATCTTCCATAATACTGTCATCTTGTGTACACGAGATGTAGTCCGGCATCCGGGGCTATGCAATCTTCCATCTGCCGTCCATTTTCCGGTTCCACTTGGCGAAAACCTTATCCCTCAGTTTATTGCTGTTCAATGAGGTAGGAGGAAATTCATCGAACCACTCGTACGGTTTTACCGCGTAAATGATGCCGTGAGAGTTAGTGTAATCGTCAGTGGGCTTTCTTATTCTCGGATCAAGCGGTCCGCTCCATGACTTCTTGATGATGTCCATTTCTTTGGGGTCGGACCTCGTACAAATTGCCCACATGACGTCTTCGATATCATAGGGATCAATATCGTCATCGACGACGACAACATATCTCCCCAGATAGGCGCCCGCCCTCGTCTGTGAGGCGATATGCCCCACTTCCGTTGCGTGTCCCGGATAACTTTGCTTAATCGACACGATCGTAAACAACCGTGAGCCTCCGAACGCGGGGCACCAAACACCCTTTACATCGGGAATCCCGGCTTTCTCAATTTCGCTAAAGACGAGAGCGGACCTCCACACAGCCCGCCAGAACCCCTGATCGCTTGCAAGCCCCTTGGAGGGCGGAGATCCCAAGAGAATCGGGTTATTACGGAAATACAAGGCTTCAGCCCTGACAAAAGGCTCTTTTCTTCCCTTGCTTGCATAGGTGCCCGTCCACTCGCCGAACGGTCCTTCTAATTTCATATTTTTCGGATTGGCGATTCCCTCTATCGCTATTTCCGCATTTGCCGGGATTGGCAAGCCGGTGATCTTGCCTTTAATGACGGGGATAGATTTACCCCGTATGGCTCCCATATAATCAAGCTCACAAATGCCATGGGGTATCTCGCTGGCAGACAAGATATGGGTCAGGGGATCGGCCCCAAAAACCATGACTACGGGGCAAGATTTTCCCCGGGAAAAGTATTTGTCTCGGTGAATTCTGCCGTGCTTCCCCGGCGAGATGTAAAACCCCAGCGTGTATCTGTCGTGCTGCTGCACGCGATATGTTCCCACGTTTACCTGCCCCGTGTCGGGGTCCCTGGTGATGATTCCCACGCCCGTGCCAATATAGCGTCCCCCGTCTAATTCGTGCCAACGGGGCACGGGGAACCGGTCGAGATTGACCTTTTTGCCGCCCTCCACGTTTTCGAGTATCGGGCCCGAAGAAACCTCGCGATAGGGATAATCTCTTGCCGTATCGGCCCACTCCCCTGCTTTTACTTTCAACGTTTCTACGGTCTCCCGAATGGTGTTGGTTACGGGCAGACCGAATGTCATGTTAACGGTTTTTATGTTCGCCATGGAGTTGGTGAGAATTCGATTTCCTGCCTTATAACCCTTCATTTTGTCGAACAAGAGAGCAGGTCCTTCGTTTCTCCCGTTGATTTGAACCATGGTTCCTATTTCCAGGTTCGTATCAGCCCCTTCAATAATTTTCAATTCGTTTATTTTTTCTGCCTGCTCAAGCCACTGTCGCATGTCGTTAAATGCAATCATGTCGTCCTCTTCATCGAGAGCGGTTGTAAGTGAAATCTCTCTTCGTCGGGATCTTTAGCGATAATCGGGTATCAACGAAGGTATTGGGGAATGATTGACGAAAGACAAGGCCGAGGAGAGAAAGCTTCCCCCCCCTCCTCGACCATAACAAACCTGCCGGGAATCAATCGATCTGCATAGTATTTATCAGGCCATGGCCAACTCCCCATGATTTCCACGATCATGGGCGGGCAAGGCGGCCATAATGCTATTCCTTCTTTTTCTCCTTATCTCCTTTATCAGCCTTGTCTCCTTTATCGTCCTTAGCCTTGTCTCCTTTATCGTCTTTAGCCTTGTCTCCTTTATCTTTCTTGTCTCCATCTTTGCCCTTATCATCCTTTTTCTTCTCTGCGGCAAAGCTGATGGGCGCCAGTGCATACGGATTAAACTGGGCATCCGTCACGGTTAACGTGAATACGCCTTCCGTTACTAATTTGGCTTTAATGAATTCATCGCATGCCCAGGTGGTAGAAAAGGCGCCCGCCTTATTCGTTTTCGGTTCGGGGGTCAGGGCGTAACCGATATCCGTCTGCATTCCCTCCGCGTCCGTAAAGAGAATACGGACCTCTTTATCGGCCTCGAAGCCGCTCCCCATCAGGACAACGGATACTTTCTTTGCCAATGTGGCGGCGGCAGGGGCTACCGTGAGCACGGCAACCGGTTCTTTCTTCTTCACCACGGCGGCTTTCTTTACGGCCTTTTTCTCCGTGGTAGCCTTTTTCTCCGTGTCAGCTTTTTTCTCCGCTGCCACAGCGCCGGAAGGAGTCAGATAGCTAAATCCAATGAAACCAGTTAAGCACACAACCGAGATCACCACCACTGACAACTGCTTGAATCTTTTCATGACAGCCTCCTTTTGAATATTGATTATAAAACCGTCTACCGTATTTTGAATATCAGCTTAGGTTGCCGTTGCCTCCATTCAAAAACCAATTCGCAGATGAAACTCTTCAATGTTTCCTGAATATTCCGCAAGAAGTCATTTAAATTGCGACTAAGCTACAATTTAAAGGTATTTCTTGTCAAGCGGAATATTCAAAATATCATATGTCCTTGACCGGAGATTACCTTTTACAATATACTGCCATTAACGAGATGAGAAATTGCTCGCAAAGACGAGCGTGGTATTTTTTTTGAAATAGTGAAGAGGACGACATGGATAACCAGAAATCATTACCGTTTATTGGTAGTATCGTTTTTGTGATAATTTTATTTATGGCAGGATGCAAGGCGAATGAAGAAAAAACCATGATAGCGCCTGCTGATGAGCAAAAAAAGGTTATGGACAATATGCCTCCGTTACCTCCCTCCGCTGCTCCATCGAAGTCGTCCGCCATTCCTGATGAAATTATCATTGAGGTCAATGGTGCAAGATTTACACGAAGCCAGCTCGATACGGAATTGAATAAAAGATTGTCATCTGCAAAAAAACAGGTGCCTGCCGGGCGTCTGCAAGAAGCAAAAGCAAGCATACGGGGGCAGTTGGTAAATGATTTCGTTGCGCGAACGCTGCTTGCAGGCGAGGTTAAAAGACTTCAAATCAAGGTATCGGAACCGGAAATGGCGGAGGCCATGGAGCAGCTAAAAAATAGTCTTCCTCCGGGCATTACCTTGGAAGAGCTGATCAAGAAAAACCAGACCTCTGAAGCAAAGATGCGCGATGAGATAGGGTTGGGGATCAAGATCAATAAACTGGTTATGACCGAACTGGCCGGCAAGAATAAGCCCACGGAAAAGGAGATATATACATTCTACGAGGAACATAAAGATAAATTTAAAACCGGTGAATCCGTACATGTGCGGCACATCCTCGTTGCGGTAAATAGTGAGGATGATGATAAAGTCAGGGCGGAGAAAAAAGGGAAGGCGGAAGTGCTGCGGAAACAATTGACAGAGGGGGCTGATTTTGCGGAGATTGCCTCAAAAAACTCGGACTGTCCGAGCAGGCAGGCCGGCGGTGATCTCGGCCTCTTATACCGTGGGCAATCCGTTCAACCATTTGAGAATGCAGCTTTTTCACAGCAGATAAACGTTATCGGGCCGCTGGTGGAAACGGAGTATGGGTATCATATTATCCAGGTATTAGAACATAATCAACCTCAACCGGTTGCGTTGGACAAAAAAATTAGGCAAGAAATAGCGTCACTTATCGAGCAGCGGAAGAAACAAGAAACCTTCGAAGACATAATGAAAAAATTGAAAGCAAAAGCGACCATCATCGTGCATGATAGCAAATAATGAAGAGCCGGGTACTGATTACAGAGTATCCATTGCATTCGTTAATGTTCCTCACCGGGGAAAACGCCTGCCTTTACTTCATGAGAATATAACTTGACGGCTTTCTTGATTATCATATTCACGTTTGCGTATTTTTTGACGAATTTTGGCGTAAACCTCTCGAATATCCCGAGCATGTCATTTATCACGAGCACCTGTCCATCACAGTGGGGGCCGGCGCCGATGCCTATGGTCGGTATGGCAAGGGATTGAGTTATTCTTTTTGCCAGCGTGGCGGGAACACATTCCAAAACAAGGGAAAAAGCACCTGCTTCTTCGAGAGCACGGGCATCTTCTAAAATTCTTCTTGCGGATTCCTTGTCCTTACCCTGGCGTCGAAAGCCGCCAAATTGATGGACGGACTGAGGAGTGAGACCAATGTGGGCCATGACAGGAATTCCGGCTGAGGCGATCCTTCTTGCCACTTCCGCCATTTCACGGCCTCCTTCGATTTTAACGCCCTGGGCGCCGCCTTCCTGGAGAAAGCGGCCCGCATTATACACTGCTTCGTCGGGCGATACCTGGTAAGACAGGAAGGGCATATCGCCAATAACCATTGCACGGTGCGCAGCTCGGGATACAGCTTTCGTATGGTGAATCATCTCATCCATCGTAACGGGTAGCGTGGTTTCATATCCCAGTACGACCATGGCCAGCGAATCACCCACCAGAATGATATCTATGCAGGATTCATCAAGGACAGTCGCCGTGGCGAAATCATAGGCGGTCAGCATTACAATCTTTTCTTTAGCTTTTTTCATTTCACGAATCGTCCGGGTTGTAACCCGTTCAGTCGATTTTTGCTTTGCCATTTTTCGCACCTCCTCCCAATAAGGCCTCTATGGTTTGTGCATTATCCGTAGACAGTGTTTCTTTGAGAATACCGAGACTGGTCGTTAATAATCCGAGCGAGCAATAGGCAGGTAAGAATTCACTTCTTTTTTCCCTTAATGCCAGGAGATGTTTTCTGATCGTTCCTGCATCACCTCGCGCTATCGGTCCGGTTAATGCCTTAACCGTGCCCTTCGTTTCGATGTTATTCAGGGTGGCAGTGACGAGAGGGCGGACAGCCTTCATGGCTTCATCATGAGACAACCCCATGGAACGATATGTCTCCGATACCATATGCATCAGAGTAACTAAATAATTAGATGCCATGCATGCAGCAGCATGATAGAGAGATTTGTCGGCTTCTGACACTAAAAACGGGATACCCCCAAGATCCTTGACTATTTGAATACACCAGTCTTTAATTTCATCAACTGCAGTGATGCCAAATGTACTGCCGGGAATGGTTATTATGGCATTTTCCGTATCGGGAAATGACTGAAGGGGATGGATGCTTGCAACGTGTGCCCCTTTAGTGCGAGCGCTTTCGAGTAGATCGAGGCCTCCGGCTCCGCTCATGTGTATCACTTTTTTCCCCGGCGCCACGGCGCCGTTGTCTGATATTTCTTTACACACGTCAGAAATGGCATCGTCATGCGTGGTAATAAAAATACAATCTGCCATCCGGGCTGCATCTGGGTTACTGGTAAGAATCCGGCCGCCCGTATATGACAAGCAGCGGGAAAGCGACTGTGGGGAGCGGCTGGCGACGGCAGCTATCTGGTACCCTGCCGCGTGGAGGAGAAATCCCATGGCAGTTCCCACTTTACCGAGCCCGATAATTGCGGTAGTATTCTTATACTCTGTCTGCATCGGCATCATAACTGTTATGCACAGCAAAAAAGCCTTCCGGATAATCCCCGGAAGGCTTGGGTGCAGTTGCTTTAAATCCTGACTGACGATCCTTCCGTCTCGGTCCGGTTTACAGATCCAAGCGGTGTTTATTCATTACTATATGTGCTGCAACAATGTCAATATAAATACCGTTGCGGTAACGGAAGGATGCTCCGATATTTCTTGTATAGGCGATGATATGTTGTCCCCGGCTTGTAAATAGTGTAATTGTTTTATATAGAGAACCGTTCAGAAGGCTGCCACATGAAACCCATTGAACTCATGATATTTGATCTTGATGGAACGCTCGTTACATCCGGTAACGACATAGCTTCGGCGGTAAACCATACGTTAACGACTCTTGGGAAATCAACGCTGCCAACAAGTGAGATCATGAGTTATGTTGGCGACGGAGTGGAAAAACTGGTGGCCAGGTCCATAGGAGATGCGCTGCCCCGTCACTTTGAGAAGGCGTTGAATATATTTTCCGCCTACTATACCGAGCATATGCTTGACGCGACGGATATTTATCCGGGTGTCGATGAGGTCCTCAAATATTTCCACCATAAGCATAAAGTGATCATCACCAATAAACGCATCCAGTTTACGCGCATAATAACCGATACCTTAAAAATTACCCACTATTTTGATGACATTATCGGGGCAGACAGTACACCCTATAATAAACCGGACGCCCGATTATTGCTTCCCCTCTTGGACCGATTCGGTGTTGTACGCGGGCAAACGGTAGTTATCGGTGACGGTGTAAACGATATTCTCCTGGCAAAAAACACCGGGGCAATTAGTTGCGCCTTGCTCGGAGGTTTATCTGCGAGGGCAACGCTGCTGGCGTTGAAACCCGATTTTCCCTGTAACGATATACGGGAAATGATGGGTTTGTTTTCTTGACACATAAAGGATTTTGGCTGCAGGATATGATTAATAAAGTAAGGGCAATAATTACGAAGTACCATATGCTTGATCCGGGAGAGCGTATTGTGATCGGTGTTTCCGGGGGGCCGGATTCTATGGCCCTCTTGCAGATACTTTTCATGCTGTCTGATGAATACAGGCTCGAATTGATAGCTGCCCACATAAATCACGGATTGAGGGGTGCAGATTCGGACGAAGAAGAAAATTTTGTAGGTCTTTTCAGCAAATCTCTGGGAATAGCGTTTGAAAGCAAATTGCTTGATATAAGAACTTTAAGCAGGGAATGCGGTAAATCTCTGGAAGAAATCGGCAGAGATGAGCGGTATAAATTTCTGTCTCTGGTAGCGCAAAAATATGGTGCAAAAAAAATTGCCCTGGGACATCACCTCCATGACCACGTGGAGACGATTTTGATGAATGTAATGCGTGGCTGCGGCATTGAAGGTTTGCGAGGAATCCTCGCGGTACGGGACGGCAGTATCATTCGTCCCCTCATACCCTGCACGAGGGCTGAAATCCTCTCTTTTCTTGATGCTCGGGGCCTTCCCTTCAGGACCGACAGTTCGAATTTCGATAATGTCTATTTGAGAAACAAAATCCGGAACAGGTTAATACCTATACTGAAGGTGCAATATAATCCCAACATTGAAACTTCTATCGCACGCCTATCCGAAATTGCGGGACAGGAGGATGCTTACCTGCAGGAGGCTGTGGGCTTGGCTTTGTCGCGATTGGACAGTGACGTGCAGGGGAGGGAAATAACATTTAAGATTGCTGATTTTCTTCAATTTCATGAAGCCATACAGCGGCGCGTTATAAAAACACTTTTAGAGCGCCTTGCTCCACCGGGAAAGGCGATAGGGTATCCTCACATTAAATCGGTCTTGGAGCTGATCCGCCACGCCAGTCCCAGCGGAACGCTGAACTTACCCGGCTCAATCGAAATTAGACGGGAATACGAGGCGCTTTCTCTCATCGGAAACCGGGGCGTCACGGGCGATGGGAAACGTCGCTCGGTGAGTGAGAAATTATGTCGTGCGGAAGAACATACGTTCGGATTCTCATATGACGTCACAATCCCCGGCCGGATCGGCATTGACGAAATTGGTGCGATTGTCGCCCTTGATTTTGTGGAGGAGATTCCCTTCCGAATGCATCGCCAACCACCGACGGTCATTTATATGGACTATGATAAGCTTTCATTACCCTTACGCATTCGGAATAGACGACCGGGGGACAGGATACAGCCGCTGGGCATGGAAGGGAGCAAAAAAATCAAGTCTTACCTTATCGATAAAAAAATACCACGATACCGGCGGATGCAAATCCCCATGCTCGTGGATAGCGAATCCGTTTTATGGATCATTGGCTCGGGGATGAGCGAGCGGATAAAGGTTACGGATCAAACTTTAAGGGTGGTGAAAGCAGAAATTGTTTGAAATAATAATACGGTTATTATAAGGGAACACAGTGTATGATAACGTCCATAGGGTGCCGGTAACGGAAGATACTTTAATAGAGGAGAAAAAATATTGAATCCCTTGCAAAAGAATATTGCACTCTGGCTCATCATCAGCCTTGTGTTTGTGTTTCTATATCACCTTTTTAACCAACCGAAAAGCGCCCAGGAAAACATTGTCTACAGTGATTTTATGAGTTACGCTGATAAAGGGCAGGTAGGTGAAGTTACCATCCAAGGCGATAATATCACGGGCAAGTTGGCGAATGGCAAAAATTTTAAGACCTATGCGCCTGCGGATACCGGCTTGATTCCCCTCCTGAAGGAAAAAGGCGTACGTATTACGGCGCGCCCTGTTGATGACTCGCCCTGGTTTATGACGGTTCTGGTATCGTGGTTTCCCATGCTGCTTTTAATTGCCGTGTGGATTTTTTTTATGCGGCAGATGCAGGCCGGGGGAGGCAAGGCCATGGCCTTCGGAAAGAGCAAGGCACGACTGCTGACGGATAAATCTAAGAAAGTCACGTTCGCGGACGTTGCCGGTATAGACGAAGCAAAGGCCGAGTTGGAAGAAGTGATCGAGTTCCTGAAAGATCCGAAAAAATTTACCCGTCTGGGGGGGAGGATACCGAAAGGACTGCTGCTGGTGGGTCAGCCGGGTACGGGCAAAACGCTTCTCGCAAGAGCGATAGCAGGAGAGGCAAACGTGCCTTTTTTCAGTATCAGTGGTTCCGATTTCGTGGAAATGTTTGTCGGTGTCGGCGCTTCGCGCGTCAGAGACCTCTTTAACCAGGCAAAGAAGAACGCCCCTTGTATCATTTTCATAGATGAAATTGACGCCGTGGGAAGACACCGAGGGGCCGGTCTTGGCGGCGGTCATGATGAAAGGGAGCAAACCCTGAATCAGCTTCTTGTGGAAATGGATGGTTTTGAGTCGAACGAGGGAGTTATCCTCGTGTCTGCAACGAATCGTCCCGACGTGCTTGATCCGGCGTTGCTGAGGCCGGGACGCTTTGACCGGCAGGTGGTGGTGCCTCTGCCCGATGTGAAGGGCAGGGAACTGATATTTAAGGTCCATACGAGTAAAACACCCTTGGCCGAGGATGTTGATTTTACCGTGATTGCCAGGGGGACACCGGGGTCCTCAGGAGCCGATATAGAAAACCTCGTCAACGAAGCGGCACTGTACGCGGCAAGATCCGGAAAAGACAAAGTATTCATGAGTGATTTCGAGTATGCAAAAGACAAGGTACTGATGGGCACGGAAAGAAAAAGCATGGTCATAAGCGATGAGGAGAAGAGAAACACCGCTTACCACGAATCCGGCCATGCTTTAGTGGCGCGCCTGCTTCCCGGTACGGACCCCATTCACAAAGTTACGATTATACCGCGGGGAAGGGCGCTGGGACTGACCCAACAACTTCCCGTGGATGAAAAACATACCTATCCGAAAAAATACCTCCTTAACAATATTGCAATCCTTTTGGGGGGCAGAGCGGCAGAAGACCTCATGCTGGATGATTTTACCACCGGTGCCGGAAATGATATTGAACGGGCGACGACCCTTGCTCGAAAGATGGTTTGCGAGTGGGGTATGAGCGAGGTAATGGGCCCCTTAAGTTACGGTAAAAAAGAAGAGCAGATTTTCCTCGGGCGAGAATTTACGACACACAAAGATTACAGCGAAGAAACTGCGAGAAATATCGATGCTGAAGTTGCAGCCATCGTGTCCAGCAGTTATGAGAAATCAAAAAAACTTCTGCAGGATAATATCGATATCCTTAACAAAATAGCGGATGAATTGCTTGAAAAGGAAGTATTAAACATGTCTGAGCTTGATGTGATAATTGGTGCAAGCGCAGTGGCGGAAAAGGGACCGGCACCGCCGGTATCGCCGGAGGAAATCCGTGCCGATTGATTATGAACGATGATGCGTAAGGAGAAAAATCAACCATATGTGCTCAGGACCAGCAAACGTGAACTGCTTCTGGGTGAACGGACACTGATCATGGGCATCCTTAACGTTACCCCTGATTCGTTTTCCGATGGCGGCCGTTTTACCTGCACGGCTGATGCGGTTGCCGAGGGAATAGCCATGGCAAATGACGGCGCCGATATTCTTGATATTGGTGGAGAATCATCACGGCCTGGTTCGGACGCCGTACCGGAGAACGAGGAGCTCAAAAGGGTAATTCCCGTGATCAAGGCTCTTGCCAAGCGCGTTCGCATACCTGTTTCCATTGATACCACAAAAGCAGGCGTTGCCTGGGAGGCAGTGAGAAATGGCGCAGAAATAGTTAATGATATCAGCGCATTGGTGTTCGACACCAACATGTCGGAAGTTGTGGTCCAAACGGGGGCGGCCGTTATCCTCATGCACATGCGTGGCACTCCGAAGGATATGCAGAAGGGCGATCTCGCATATAACTCCTTGCCGGACGATATCATTACTTTTCTTAAGAAGAGAATCAAGGCGGCAGAGGCGGCCGGAATCGATCCCCGTGCAATCATGATCGATCCAGGTTTGGGCTTTGGAAAGACGCCGAATGACAATCTTAGACTTGTAAAGCATCTTGCTGCCTTTGGGAAATTAAAGAAGCCTATTGTTACGGGTGTATCGCGTAAATCATTTATTGGTGCGGTAACGGGAGGCTTGCCTGCGGAACGTTTGGAAGGAACAGCCGCGGCATTGACGGTGACTATTATGAACGGGACGGATATTGCAAGAGTCCATGATGTAAAAGCAATGAAGAACGTGGCGGCTATGGCCGATGCAATTATCAGGGCATGAAGCGATGATCCACGAATTGGAAAAGTGAGGGCAATAGAGCCCGTGAAAACTCATGCAACCGGAACCGCCGGCCTTCAGAACTGGCCGTTAACCCTGGTTACAAAAGCCCCGCGGGAAACTCGTAAGCTTGGAAGGATTTTAGGGAAAGTTCTTCGCTCTGGCGAGGTCGTAGCGTTGAGCGGGGAACTGGGAGCTGGTAAAACCTGTCTTGCACAGGGAATTGCCAGGGGGCTTGGTGTGTCGGACAAGTACGAAGTCACGAGTCCCACGTTCACCCTGATCAATGAATATCCCGGACGGACAAAGCTATATCACATGGACCTGTATCGCCTTGTCGGGATTGGTGATCTTGAGGACACGGGGTATGAAGAGGTTCTTCTCGGCAAGGGGATTGTGGTTGTGGAATGGGCGGAAAAAATACGGGAACGCTTGCCCCAGGAAGCACTGTTAATATCTATTGAGTACCTGGGTGAGCAAGAGCGGAAAATCACGATATCGGGGAGCGCAGCAGAGAAAGAGCAGCTTATTGGGGCCTTGCGAAAGGGAGGTTTTTAGAAATGGCTCTTGTGGTGCAAAAATTCGGCGGTACCTCAGTCGCAAATATTCAAAAAATTGAAAGTATTGCCAAAAAAGTCATTAAAACAAAGGACGCCGGCAATGATGTCGTAGTTGTTTTATCAGCGATGGCGGGCGAGACAGACAGGCTGATTCAACTGGCCTGCGCCGCAGACCCCGATCCGGACCCAAGGGAGTATGATGCTTTGGTTTCCACAGGAGAGCAGGTCACGGTTACCCTGCTCGCTATTATTCTCAACAGGATGGGTTACAAGGCTCGCTCCTTCCTGGGATTCCAAGCTAAAATCCTGACTGATCAGGCATACAAAAAAGCCAGAATCGTCGACATAGAAAAGGATGTAATCCGGAGCGAACTGAAAAAAGGAACCATCGTGGTCGTGGCTGGCTTTCAAGGGGTTGATCGGGAAAATAACATTACCACTCTTGGACGCGGGGGATCTGATACGACAGCGGTGGCCATTGCCGCGGCTCTGAAAGCGTCGGTTTGCGACATATTTACCGATGTTGACGGTGTCTATACTACGGATCCCAACATTTGCAGCAGGGCGAGGCGTCTCGACAAAATTTCATACGAGGAAATGCTCGAAATGGCACGCGCAGGGGCAAAGGTTTTACAGCCACGTTCTGTTGAGCTGGCCAAGAAGTACGGTGTTCCCGTATATGTTAGGTCTTCGTTCGTTGATGAGGGGGGTACCCTGGTTACAAAGGAGGATGAGGAGATGGAAAAAGAAGTAGTGTCCGGTGTGACATACGATCGCGATCAGGCTAAAATCACCGTCGTACATGTCCCTGACAGGCCCGGGGTTGCCGCCCGTCTTTTTTCGGCCCTTTCGGAAAACAATATTAGTGTTGACATGATAATACAGAACGTCAGCCTTGCCGGATATACGGACATGACCTTTACGGTATCACGCAAGGATATCGGAGAAGCGGGCAGGATCGTAAAAGTAACGGCAAAAGAGATTGGGGCGAACAAGGTTGAGATTGATGATGATGTGGCAAAAATATCTATCATTGGCGTGGGCATGATAAGTCATTCAGGCGTTGCCGCCAAGATGTTTTCGACGCTGGCGCAGGAAGGTATCAACATAATGATGATCAGCACCTCGGAGATTAAAATTTCCTGCGTTGTGCAAGCAAAGTATACGGAGCTTGCGGTCACGGCCCTTCACGATGCTTTTGAACTGGAAAAGTGCTCCACGTGATGGGGTGGACCATGGCCTTTACGGAGGGACAGATCACCGGATCAATCGTGACCCTTCTTATCTTTATTCTGCTGTATGTAATTTCTCTGATTACCCCCCTCTTACATCGGGAAACGGGAGCCATCCCATTTCTTACGAGAAATCCTTCAGCCATTGCGGTCGAGCTTGCTGGTGACTGCATTAATAGTAAGGGAATTTACTTTCTCCCTGAAGGAACAAAGGTGAGGGATTTTCTCAAGCTGAATGGAGAATTAGCTCGGGAATATTCGGATAAAATCTCCGAAATCATGTTGTTGTCCGGGGATTCCATCATGCTAGTGCGAGACGGATTAAAACCGCCAGAATTTATTCTCAAAGAAATGAATGCTGCCCAGAAAATCATGTTGGGGCTGCCCATAGACATAAACAATGTAGCGGAAGAGGATATTAAGCTTATTCCCGGTATCGGTGAAAAAACTGCGGTACAAATAATTGCCCTCAGAGGACTATCTGGAAAAATAAATAATCTTAATGAATTGATGAAAATAAAAGGGATAAAGGAAAAAAGACTGACGAAGCTGAAACAATATTTATATGTTGACAAACGATATGAGAAGGGAGAAAACAACTGAGAAATTAGCGGTCCGGCTTGCTGTATTTAGCAAAATAATTCATTACTCGCCGTATGTAGAGCTGAGTTTCCCGGTAAGGAGGGATGCGGTTGTCATACCTACTTACGGTTCCCTCTCCGGCATTGTAAGCGGCGAGGGCGAGGGCGACATTGCCGCCGTAGGTGTTCAGCAGGTAACGGAGATAGCGGACGCCGCCTTCGATATTATTTTCGGGATGAAAAGAATCCCGAACCTGCAGTAAAGATGCCGTGGCGGGCATCAGTTGCATCAGTCCTTTGGCCCCTACCCGGGACGTGGCTTGGTGATTGAAGTTCGATTCCGCTTTGATAACGGCTTTAATAAGAGCGGAATCCACATTGTATTTCTGGGAAAATTTTACGATCAGCGTGTCGTATTTATTGATATCTTTTCCTAAATTAAAATGAACAGGTGTTTCCCTCATGAGGAGTACATAACGGGCATTCGCCTCTGAGGGTACATTGGTTAGATGAATACCGCCTTCTTCATCAGTATATTTGTAAATATCGGCCATAATTGGAGAAGGTAGGGCCGCTCCCCAGAACAGCCACCCTATCCCTGCCATGAGGAACAGGCACTTTTGCTTAGCAGAACATGAATGCGAAATCGTCATGGAGAGCATGTACCAGCCTAAATTGGAATTTGTACTACATTATAATACAAATTTATCAATATTGCAATGTTTTTTCCCCTGGGCCTGAAGATGTACTGTTGCCCTTAACTTTCTTCAAAATAATTTTTTCCCACGTGATCGTTGAAACATAAAAAGAATAATCCGCCCGTGAACGGTTATGAGTTTACGGGGACGGAAGTTTCGATTGGACGACGGGGGAAATTTAATCCAAACCGCATGGAAATGCAAGTGTCAATTATTTGCCCTTGATCCACCACCAAAAAAAATAGAAAACCTCGTTGATCCTGATAACACAGGGTGATAGAGTTTTTTTGCTGGAAAAAACCATCATCAACGAGGTGAAGCGAGTATGCCACAGGGAGTTCTGGGATTCA
>CAZTLA010000038.1:0-15128 GCA_964614365.1 uncultured Syntrophales bacterium
AAACCGGACAGATTGTGTGCTACAATACCGGACATATCATTTGCTCCTGACACCGATGTTAATTCACTTGCGGATGCCGGTAAGTTGTTTTATAAACGTTTACCGTTTGTACCGCGGTGCGGTGTAAGGTGCCGTTATGGAAAAAACCATCCTTGTAGCGGATGACGAAAAGGACATCGTCGATCTGGTTGCGTACAATCTTGTACGGGAGGGCTTTGCCGTCCTGAAGGCATACGACGGGCATGCGGCATGGAGTATTGCCAATTCTTCCACGAGACGGCCGGATATGGTTATCCTCGACCTGATGATGCCGGGGATTCAGGGCATGGAGGTATGCCGCATGATCCGAAAGAATACTACAACAGCGAGCTTGCCCGTTATCATCCTGACGGCGAAGTCCGATCAGATCGATAAAATTCTTGGTCTGGAGATGGGGGCGGACGATTATGTGACGAAGCCTTTTAATGTACGGGAACTGATTGCCCGGGTGCGTGCGGTTCTGAGAAGGGCCGAAACGAAGTCGGAAACCGAGCCAGCGGGAGCATTTACCTTCGAGGGGCTTCACATCGATTACGGAAGGTACGAGGTTACTGTTGAAGGGAGAAAAGCGGCACTGGGGCCAATGGAGATCAAGCTTCTTAAATTTCTGACGGAACATCCTGGGCGGGTATACAGCCGCGATCAGCTTCTGGATCACGTCTGGGGAGATGAATCGTTCGTGGAACCCCGCACCGTTGACGTCCATATAAGCCGTCTTCGAGCCGCCATCGAGAAAGACAAGGAAAATCCTCGATATATTCTTACCGTCCGCGGGATTGGCTATAAATTTACTGATGTTGCGTAATTATGCCCTTCCGATGCCCTGTCGGATCTTTTAAGAGGCGGGCAATAGGCAGGGTAGTTTATCCTCATGAGTGTGTAGGGATTCATATCTTTGGGCTGAACAGGAGGGTGAGCGTGAAACTATTAGCGAATTACCGGGAACTAATTTACAGCCAAAGGACGGACAGGACCAATTTCATGTCTCTGCTCATGAAACAGAGAAACCAAAAGGGGAAATGGACAAAGGAAGAAAGAAACGAGATGCTTATGCAGATAAAATTGCTATCCTCTTCCGTGCCGTATTTAATAATTTTAAATTCCCCCTTCGGGTTCTTGCTGCTGCCGCTTCTGGCGAACGTGCTCGACAGGCGTAAGGCAATTCGTACCAATTGACAGGCTGCTAAAGCGTCAATTTCGACGGCCGATGCCGGTCACTCCTTCTGCGGTAAGCAAGAGAAGGCGCGGCGGTTCCTTGCCTTGTGCCCGATCGCTGGCATCCCCCCAAACTGCCCTCGCATTCCCGGTCCCCGTTGCAGACGGCTTTCTCCGCCCGCATACTGCCCTTTTTTCCAAGGCGGTAACGATAATTTCATCAAACCGTCATCAAACTGCAACAATTCGGGTGTACGCTTCCGGTAAAATTTCCCGGCCATCCTCATAAATAACAATGAACGAGTCAGCGGATAAACGGGAAAACAATCTTCAACACATCGACAAAGGAGAACAGATGAAAACGATCTTCAACGTTGTCGCAATCTTGGCATTCGTGTTATCCTTCGCACGGGCAGGGGCTGCGGATAAGCTGAACGGCGCCGGGGCCACGTTCCCTTATCCCGTTTATTCTGCGTGGGCATTTGATTACAACAGGGCGACGGGTGTACAGGTCAACTACCAGTCCATTGGTTCAGGCGGCGGCATCAGACAGATTGCCGAGAGGACGGTGAATTTCGGCGCGTCCGATGCGCCCCTGCCTCCGGAGCAGCTTGCCAAAGACAAGCTGTTGCAATTCCCTGCGGTCATCGGCGGAGTGGTTCCCGTGGTCAACATTGCCGGCGTGAAACCGGGCGAACTGATGCTGGATGCTGAAGCTACCGCAAAAATATTTCTGGGAGAAATAAAATATTGGGATGACAATAAAATTAAGTTGTTGAATCCCAAGATGAAACTCTCCCATAATGAGATAACAGTTGTCCACCGATCGGACGGCTCCGGGACGACGGCCGTATTTACCGAATATCTGAAAGGAGTTTCCCCGGACTGGAAGGCAAAGGTGGGGGCGGGCACGGCGGTGCAGTGGCCCGTCGGTATCGGCGGCAAGGGGAATGAAGGAGCGGCAAACTATGTACTGAGGATGGCAAACTCCATCGGCTATGTGGAGTTTGCTTATGCAGAGCAGAACAAGCTTACCTATACGCTCCTCAAAAACTCCGCGGGCACTTTTGTAAAACCGAGCTTCGATGCTTTTGAAGATGCCGCGGACAGCGGCACGTTCGATCCGAAGAAACATTTTTACCTCTGGCTGGTGAACGCGCCGGGGAAGAATTCATGGCCCATTGCGGGAGCGACCTTCATACTTCTGGCACAGGAGAAGGCAGACTCCAACAGGAAGGTTATCAAATTCTATGACTGGGCCTTCAAGAATGGCGATGCCAAAGCAAAGGCACTGACCTACGTGCCGCTGCCGAACTCCTTAAAGGATAAGATCAGGGCCTACTGGAAGGCGAAAGGTCTGCAATAGCAGGCCGTTGAAAAATGCCCATCTGCGGCGTTTTCCTCGGCCCTCGCCGCTCCGACGTACACAAAAGTACGCCTACACGGCTTGGACCTTCGGAGGCCTTGCATCCGGGATTTTTGAACAGCCTGCAAATCGGCGCTTTAAAGGAACATGCAAATGGCCATAATGTTTAAAAAGAATCCCGGAGATATTATCTTCTCATCGATTACCGCTGTTGCTTCCTGCACGGTGATCATCTTTATCATCGGCATTCTGTTTGTTCTCATAAAAGAATCGACCCTTGCCAGAGAAAAATTCGGCGTAATCCAATTTCTGACTTCAACAGAATGGAATCCGGTCAAAGAATCCTTCGGCGCATTGACCAGCATCTATGGAACCGTTGTTACCACGGTACTGTCGCTTCTCATGGCAATCCCCGTCGCCCTGGGCATTGCCGTCTTTATCACGGAAATAGCGCCGAATTTCCTGAGAGTGCCCATCGGGATTGCTATAGAGCTTTTGGCTGCCATTCCGAGCATCATTTACGGTATGTGGGGACTTTTCACCCTTTCCCCGATCATGGCGAACCATATTGAGCCTTTTCTCAAGAGAGCCGCCGGCGGCATCCCGCTGGTGAACATTTTCTTTCAGGGCACGCCCATGGGCATTGATATTTTAACGGCAAGCATCATCCTGAGCATCATGATCATACCCTTCACGGCAAGCATAGCGCGGGATGCCTTTAATCTGACACCCGCCGTGGTTAAGGAATCCGCCTATGCCCTTGGCGCGACAAAGTGGGAGGTCGTGAAAAATATCGTTCTTCCCTATTCAAGACTCGGCGTTTTCGGGGGAATGCTCTTTTCCCTGGGACGGGCCCTCGGTGAGACCATGGCGGTCGCCTTTGTCCTGGGGAACAACCACCGGATATTTACCTCGCTGTTCGACAGCGCCGCGACCATAACCGTGACTCTTGCCAATGAATTTACCGAGGCGGATAAGGATATTTACCTTTCATCGCTCTTTTATCTTGCACTCGTGCTGTTTATCATGAGTTTTATCTTCCTTGCCGTCGCCAAATTCTTTCTCCTGAGGGCGGAGCGGAGGTATTCGTGATGACGAAAGAGCAGGCAAGGAAGACAGAAGGATTTGTCGCCCTTACGCTCTGCACCCTTTCTGCTTTCCTGGGGCTCTTCTGGCTTGTTTTTATCCTCGGAGATGTGCTTGTCAACGGAGTACAGGCGCTCAATCTGAGCCTGTTCATCAATGACCCTGCGCCGGCAGGCGTTGAAGGCGGGGGCTTAAGGAATGCTTTCGTCGGCCAGTTGATGATCACCTTCTGTGCGTCATTGATCGGCGTACCGATCGGCGTGCTCGGGGGGACATTCCTTGCCGAGTATGCGCGGGGCAGAATGATCGCCAGGGTAATAAGCATACTTTCCGATATCGTGGTAAGTGTTCCTTCCATTGTCATTGGGACATTCATCTATGCGATTCTCGTAAGACCCGTAGGCCACTTCAACGGATGGGCCGGGTCTGTCGCTCTCGCAATCATTATGATTCCCGTTGTGCTCAGGACGACGGAGGATATGCTGTCTTTGGTGCCCTGGGAGCTGCGGGAGGCCGCCTTTGCCCTTGGCGCGCCCTATTATAAGGTGATCATCCAGGTGGTATACCGGGGAGCCGCAACCGGGATTCTGACCGGCATCCTCCTTTCCATTGCCCGGGTGGCCGGGGAGACGGCGCCGCTGCTATTCACTTCCTTCAACAACTCATTCTTCTCATGGGATATGAATCGCCCCATGTCTTCCCTGACGGCAACAATCTTTCAGTATGCCATGGGGCCTTACAAGACCTGGCATGCCCAGGCATGGGCGGCGGCATTTGTCATTACGGTTTTTATCCTTATCCTCACGATACTGGGAAGGCTCATCATCAAGTGGAGGTATAGATAGTGGCCGAGACGATCGAGATAACGGTCAAAAACCTGAACTTTTATTACTCCGGAACTGTTCACGTCCTGAAGAACATAAATCTGCCGGTGTACAAAAATACGGTAACGGCCTTAATCGGGCCTTCGGGGTGCGGCAAGACGACCCTGCTCCGTTGTTTCAACCGGATGCATGATCTCTATCCGAACAACCGATACGAGGGAGAAATACTGCTCAGGGGGGAGAACATCCTCGATAATCCGATGGACCTTATCCGCTTGAGAAGTCGCATAGGCATGGTCTTTCAAAAACCGACGCCGTTCCCCATGAGCATATTCGACAATATCGCCTATGGACTGAAGCTGAAGGGGATCAAGAAGACGGCAGATCAATCCCAACTGGTTGAGCAGGCCCTCCGGCATGCGGATTTATGGGCTGAGGTGAAGGACAAGCTCAGGGCGAGCGCCTATGAGCTTTCCGGAGGGCAACAGCAGCGGCTCGTCATTGCCAGAGCCTTGGCCGTCAATCCCGAAATACTGCTCTTTGATGAGCCTACTTCCGCCCTTGATCCCTTATCCACCGCGAAGATAGAAGAACTTATGGAAATACTGAAAAAGAACATCACCATTATCATCGTTACGCATAATATGCAGCAGGCGGCGAGGATTTCCGACTGGACCGGTTTTTTAATGCTTGGGGAATTGATCGAGTTTGACAGAACGGACAAGATATTTACCACGCCATCAAAAAAACTCACCGAAGACTACGTAACCGGGAGGTTTGGCTGATACCGCAGTCGTTTCGAGGGATAAGCGTCACAGGGAGGCAACAATGGAAGAAAAAAGGCACATCAACATCCAGTATGACAGCGAACTGCGGGAAGTAAAAGAAAGTTTGATCTACATGGGTGCACTGACGGAAAAAGCCATTGAAAAGGGAATCAATGCCCTTATTGAGCAGAATACGGAACTGGCCCGAAAAGTGATGGCTGAAGACGATGTGATCGACAAGCTTGATGTGGAGATAGAAGAGAAGTGCATCCGCCTCCTGGCCTTACGGCAGCCCGCGGCGAGGGATCTGAGATTTATCACCACGGCGATCAAGATCAATGGACATCTTGAGCGGATTGCAGATATGGCGGTCAAAATTGCCGAAAAGGCGATTATTTTGAACAACGAACCGCAGTTGAAACCCTATATTGATATACCCCGGATGGCGGCAGTGGCGCGCAGTATGATTAAGGAAAGCCTGGATGCCTTCATTAATGAAGACGTGGCGCTTGCCGACAAGGTAAGGAACGACGACGAGATTATAGACAATCTCAACGAACAGGTTTTTCGGGAGCTGCTTACCTTCATGATGGAGAATCCCTATACAATCCACCGGGCCATGATTATTTCCCAGATATCCAAGAACCTGGAAAGGATATCGGATCACGCCAAGGGTATTGCAGACATGATAATATACATGGTAACGGGAAAGAGCGTCAGGCACAATAGAGGAGAAGAAGGGTGATATCCCGCTTATTCTACAAGATATTTGCCACCTACCTGGTCATTATGATTCTGACCGTCGGTATTTCGGGTTTACTCCTGTCCAGTAGCATCAATAAAGAAGAGACGGAAAGAATCCATGGAGAGCTTCTCTCCCTTGCACGAGTTCTGGCCAGGATGCCCGAAAGCGATATCCGCCTGCTCATATCGTCTTTTGCAGGGATATCCCAGACGAGAATGACCCTGATTGATGGATCGGGGTCTGTAATCGCCGATTCCGAAGCAAACGTAAAAAATATGGAAAATCATCTCGACCGGGTTGAGATACAGCAGGCGCAGGCCCGGGGACAGGGCATGGACATACGCTTCAGTCACACGCTCAGCGTGGATATGCTGTACGTAGCCATTCCCTTGAAAAATGGCGACGAGATCAAGGGGTACATCCGTCTGGCGCGGCCTCTACTTGCGGTTGATGCCGCGATAAAGAATCTCCTTGAGTCCATTTATCGCACCGTTTTCATCATCATCGCCTTATCTCTGCTTATTGCTCTCGTCCTCACCTGGAAGCTCCTGTCTCCCATCCGGAAGATTGCGGACTTTACGCGTCGTGTGCGCGGAGGTGAAATACCCGGTTCCCTTCTTATTGATTCCGAGGATGAAATCGGACAATTGGCAAAAGACATCAACTTCATGGTCATGGAGTTGCAGGAAAAAATCCGTCTGTCCCGGGAGGAAAAGGGGAAACTGGAAGCCGCCTTTGCCGGCATGATTGAAGGCGTTATCATTCTCGACCGGCAGGACAGGATAGAGACAGTGAACAGGGGGATGGATACTATCTTATGCTATCGCTGCGGTCCCATCCTGAATAAGACTCTTCTGGAGGCCTTCCGCAACGTGCAATTGCATGATGCGCTGGAACGGTTTAAGAGGGAGCAGGAGCCGGTATTGCAGGAAATCATTATGGACGGAACATCCCCCCTTATCCTGGATGTCAACATCTCCGCCGTGAAGGATGCGTCCGGCAACAAAAACAAGACGATCCTGGTGTTTCACGATGTGACCCGCCTGCACAGGCTGGAAACTATCCGCGCCGACTTTGTGGCGAACGTTACCCACGAAATCAAGACACCGCTGACGGCCATTATCGGGTTTGCTGAAACCCTGGAGAAAGGCGCCATGGCCGATAAGGAGGCAGAACAAAAATTTTTACGCACCATTTCCGAAAATGCACGCCGCCTTGATCGCCTCGTGGGTGATCTTCTTACCCTGTCGGGCATCGAACTGGGCGAACTGCCGTTGAACCGGGATGAGTTCCCCGTGGCGGAGGTGATAGAAAATGCCCTCGCCGTCATCGGGGGCAGGGCAAAGGAAAAGGCGATTGCCGTGCACTGGAATGCCGACGACAGCCTGCCCCCGATCAGGGGAGACCTCGACCGGGTTTTTCAGGTTCTGGTAAATATCCTGGACAATGCCGTTAAATTTACCGCTCAAGGGGGGAAAATCGCGATAGAGGCGTCCATTGCAAACGGCGATCATGTCGTCGTAAGGATTGCCGACAACGGCATGGGTATCCCGCAGAGCGATATGCCCCGCCTGGGGGAGCGGTTCTACCGCGTGGACAAGGCGCGGTCGCGGGAGTTGGGCGGCACGGGCTTGGGACTTTCGATCGTGAAACACCTCATGAAAAGGATGGAAGGCCGGATCGAGATCGAGAGCAAGCTTGGCGTCGGTACGACGGTGTCCTTATTTTTCCCCGTTTCTGCTTAAAAAACCCCCTTGCATATATCCGCTTTAACGGATATATATCAGCCATGAGAAATCTTGCAAACATCATTAAATCGCTGGAAGACGAGACGCGGCTGCGCATCATGGCCCTGCTGCTTGATGCCGAAGAGCTTTGCGTATGCGACTTTATGGCGGTATTGCAGCTTCCCCAGTCCACCGTTTCCCGTCATCTCTCCCACTTGAAGAATGCCGGCTGGCTCAGCGACCGCCGTGCGGGAGTGTGGATTCACTATTCCCTCGCTAAGGGTTTGAGTCCCGTTCACAAGACATTGGTCTCCGCTCTGCGTGCCATCCTCACCGAAAGCGAAGCGGCCGCGAAGGATCGGGAACGCCTGACGAAACTCGGCAGCGTGAATTGTTGCGCGTAAATTTTTTTACCATTAATCTATCCGTAAATCCGGATAAAAGGAATGAACATATATGAAAAAGCGCGTCCTATTCATCTGTACAGCCAATTCCTGTCGTTCCCAGATGGCGGAAGGCATTATCAATCATGAGCTGGGGGATAAAGAGGAAATCATGGCCGTATTTCACAGGGTCCGCGATGAGATCAAGGACAAGCTTCTGGAGTTCTTCACAAATGAATTAACGATAGGAGGCAACCATGACAAACTCCATCAGTAAGAAACTTTCCTTTCTCGACCGCTACCTTACCCTGTGGATATTCGCGGCGATGGCGCTGGGTGTGGGGCTGGGATATTTCGTCCCCGGCGTGGAGAACTTCATCAACCGGTTCCAGGCCGGGACCACGAATGTGCCCATTGCCATCGGCCTTATTCTCATGATGTATCCCCCTTTTGCCAAGGTGAAGTACGAGGAGATGCCGGAGGTTTTCCACAACAAGAAGGTATTGGGACTCTCCCTGGTGCAGAACTGGCTGATCGGGCCTGTGCTCATGTTCGTCCTGGCCATCGTTTTCCTTCCCGACAAACCTGAATACATGGTCGGCCTCATCATGATCGGCCTGGCCCGCTGCATTGCCATGGTGATCGTGTGGAACGAACTGGCGAAGGGAAACACCGAATATGCCGCGGGGCTCGTGGCATTCAACAGCATTTTTCAGGTGCTCTTCTTCAGCGTCTATGCCTGGTTCTTCATCACCGTTTTGCCGCCCCTCTTTGGGCTTTCCGGAAGCATCGTGGAAGTCAGCATCCGCCAGATCGCCGAGAGCGTTTTCATCTATCTGGGCATCCCCTGCATCGCCGGAGCGCTGACGCGCCTTATCGGCGTGGCGCTGGTCGGCAAGGAGCGCTATCATAAGAGCTTTGTCCCGGTTATCAGTCCCATTACGCTCATTGCCTTGTTATTTACTATCGTGGTCATGTTCAGTCTGAAAGGGAAGCTGATCGTCGCCATTCCCCTGGACGTGTTACGGATCGCCATACCGCTGGGCATCTACTTCATCGCCATGTTCGTCGTTTCCTTCCTCATGGGCAAAAAATTGGGGGCGGACTATTCCCGGACTGTGACCCTGGCTTTTACCGCGGCCAGCAACAATTTTGAGCTGGCGATTGCCGTGGCCGTAGCCGTTTTCGGGCTCGGTTCCGGCGTGGCCTTTGCCGCGGTGATCGGTCCCCTGGTAGAAGTGCCGGTGATGATCGGACTGGTAAACGTGGCGTTCTGGTTCCAGAAACGAATGTTTGCCGGCAACTAACGGCATTTGATATGAAGGAGAAGTTTATGGAAAAACTCGATGACAGGCAGTTAATGCTTGCTCCGACAGGCTGTAACTCTCCGGAGGAAGCTTCCTCCGACAAACCTCCCTGTTGAGGGCCTCCGACCTCCGCCGGAGGCGGAGAAATTAACGAGAACGTTCCCGGCTTCACAAGATGGCTGACGAGCGGGGCGGGACGAGTGCCCCAGATTGCCGCGACGCTTGCCTTGGCAGACCGTCTCGGTTCCTGGAAAGCCCGCTGGGGTATCGGCCGCATGAACTATATGGTGCCGCCCGGTCTCTATGCCATCGGCAGCCCGACGCCGGATGACCCGATAGTGGTGACCGCAAACTACAAAATGAGCTACGACATTGTCCGCAGCCAACTTGCGGGACGGAATGTCTGGCTTCTCGTCCTCGAAACGTACGGCATCAATGTCTGGTGCGCCGCGGGGAAAGGGACCTTCGGCACGGAAGAACTGGTGCGGCGCATCGGACTTGCCGGTCTGGCGAAGGCGGTCACTCACCGTCGGCTCGTTCTGCCGATCCTGGGGGCGCCGGGGGTGGCAGCTCACGAAGTGACGAAACAAACCGGTTTCAATATCCGGTATGCGGCAATCCGGGCCGGGGATATTCCCGCATACCTGGACAACGGCATGGTGACGACACCGGCGATGCGGGAACTGACTTTCTCGCTCCGGGAGCGATTGGCGCTCATCCCCGTAGAGTTGGTGCAGGCGATGAAACCGACTGCCATTGCGGCAGCGGTGCTGTTTATTATGGTGGCGGCGCAGCGGAATCCCGCCCATGGTCTGACAGTTGTTTACGCTTATCTCGGCGCAGTGGTTGCCGGCGCCGCGATTACGCCGCTGCTCCTCCCCTGGCTTCCCGGAAGAAGTTTTGCCGTAAAAGGGGCCGTGATGGGACTGGCCTGGATGACGGCTTTCTCTCTGTTTGCCGGGGGTCAGGAGTGGAGCGTACCTCTGATCACGGCTGCCTTTCTGGCGCTTCCGGCAGTGAGCGCCTTCTATGCGCTCAATTTCACCGGATGCACGAACTACACTTCCCGCTCCGGCGTCAAGAAGGAGATGAGGATTGCCCTTCCGGCCATGGGGTGTGTGGTTATTCTCAGCGCGCTTATGGTATTTGCTGGGCGGTTTTTATAAGGAAAAGGTGAAAAGCTATGAAAGGTTTCAGTTATCTGCGAAATGTGGCGACGCTGGAGTTGAATCCTGAGGCATGCATCGGCTGTGGCAGATGTTTTGAGGTCTGTCCGCACCAGGTCTTTTCCCTCGACAAGAATAAAGCCCGGCTCAGCAATTTCGATGCCTGCATGGAGTGCGGCGCCTGCGCGAAGAACTGTCCTGCCGCCGCGATCCGCGTCGAAGCCGGTGTCGGCTGTGCAACGGGACTCATCAATGAATGGCTTCGTGAACAGAAGTTTTATAGAGTCAGCAAGGAATGCTGAACTCGTAAAAAGTCACCAAGGACATGAAGGCGATTCTGTTCAAATCCTCTTTGGTGTTTACGTTAACGAACATCCGTGCCTCCGGGTCAAATTCTTTGATTCTCTTTTCCGGGATGATCAGAAGTAATTATTTGCCGAAGCTGCAAACCGGATAGTTGCAGGTATTGCATTTCATGCACAGGCCGCCGTGCCCAAGTTCCGCCAGTTCTTTCCGTCCTATCCGTTCACCGGCAAGGACTCGGGGAAGAATCAGATCAAATATCGTCGTTGTTGCATACATGCCGCAGGCCGGGATGCCTAAGACAGGGATTGTTTGCTGACCATCCAGGTATGCCACGAGAAACATCGCACCCGGCAAAACCGCTGATCCATAGGTGATATCGGTCGCGCCGAGGTTGCGTATCGCAAACCGCGTGACATCATCGGGATCAACGGACATCCCGCCCGTGGTGATGAGCAGATCGGCGCCGGCGTTGATCAGTTCTCTCAGCTTTGATTCAATAAATGATTCGTCGTCCGGAGCGAAATGCGTGCCTACGATTTCGCCGCCAACCTCGGTGATCTTCCTGGTGATTACCGGCGCAAAGGCGTCTTTTATCCTGCCGTGATACACCTCGTTCCCCGTGATGACCACACCCGCTTTCGGTTTCCGCATCTCCTTCAGCTCAATAATGCTCGCAGCCTTCCAACAAATGCTTACGGCAGCCTGCACGATGCTTTTCTTCACCGTCAGTGGTATTGCCCTGGTGCCGGCCACTGTCTGTCCTTTTCTGACCACCGTGTTGTTATGCAGCGTCGCGCACATTACTTCGCCCAGCATATTGAAGGAGAGAAGCGCTTCTTTGTTTATTTTGAGCAAACCGTCCCTATCGGCGATGATGTCTATTTTCCCCTCTTTCGGTTCCCCCTTCATCGCTACGCCCTTACCCATGAGTCCGAGCGCAAGGGCATAGGCCGCCTCGTCTTCGTGCATCTCATCTTCCGGAATGTCAAGAACAAAGAGGTGTTCCTTGCCGAGCCGCTGAAGGTGGCAGATATCTTCCTCTCGGATGACATATCCTTTTTTAAAGGCGCGTCCCTTGAATTCTCCCGGCCGGATCTCGGTGATGTCATGGGCAAGTACCGTGCCTACGGCTTCATGAACTGCTAATTTCTTAAATCCAGAACCGGGGTTTACGTGGGCTGTCTCGCACATCTGGCACTCCTTTACAATTGGAGCTTATCTTGATGTCCATAGTTCAAATCGTTGTGGGGAAACTGCAGAACGCATGATGAAAAAATATCCCGCTTCAATGGTTCATAATAGCCGGTATCCGCGCAGGATTTACATAAGGGCTTTCCCTTTCGGTAAACTTCCCTGGCATCCTGGACATGCTCGCCGCATAAGTCGCACCGCACCCGGCTTGCAGGCCTGCCCGGCATGTCCTCGGGCTTTATGGTGATTTTGACTTCCATCACATCAAAGAGATCTTCATCCGGCATGATCTTGTATGCCTCAAGCTGGGCGGCGTACTTGTTCTCAATTTCGGGAAAGTAGCCCTTGGCTTTTTGCTTCGATTCCTCTCTGGCAATAACCCGCACTGCATAGTCCGTCTTGAGGTTGAAAAAAGTTACCGCCATTTTTCCGTAATCCATGAATTTCATGGTTCTGTGGCCAAGGCTGCAACCGGTGACCGACTGCACGGCATCGGTCGCGCACCTGTCCATTTCCACAAAGACAATAATATTCTTTCGGTCCTTCCCCTTTGGATCGTTGATCCCAATTTCCCGGAGTCCGAGCAAGGACATCCTGACGCCCAGCACCTGACCGGGGCAGAGATGACCGTGGACTGTGGTAGATTCTTTTAAAAGGGATTCAAAATTCATTTTCCTGCCTCCCCGTTTCAAAAACGATGCCCCTTCTTACCTTACGGAAATCAAAAGGGCTGCCCCCTGAAAAACCCGGTCTGACAGATGCGGACCCGTTCCTGCAGAACGCCTCGCACAGCCCGCACCCGCTGCACAAAGATGGATTAAAAGTCAAACTTGCCTCGGAATCATGCCTGCCAATTTTCAGGGCGCCGGTCGGACACATCCCCACGCAGGCGAAACAGTTGTTGCAACTGTCTTCAACAGCTAACGTGTAGTAATACGCGTGCAGGAAATCGTCGCGTTTGCCGTCGGACAGTGTACCAAGCATCCTGTTCAGCAATTCCCGTCTTGACGGTATCTTTTTTGCGGAGTACGCTTGGGCAATATCATCCGCTGCCGTGCTTTCAAGTGCTCTTGCCGCCTGCGAAAAAGTGAAGTTTTTCATGGTTCTGAAAAAGCTGCGACGGTCGCATGAAATATCCTGATAGTTCAACGAAGCGACGTCTTCTACGAGGATAATCTTTTCAGTTGCCGGCGGATGCGACTTCTTCGCGACAATTCCGATCCTTTTCTTAAGGATGTCCACAATGAATCCGTTTGAGCAATCAGCGCATCCGGCAAGATTTATCTGGAGACCATTTTCCAGAAAAACAGAAAGGGCCAGAATATGTTCTTCCGACAAATATCCGAAACAGAATGTCCTTTCATGCGCCTTGATATCCGGCCGCGCATTGCAACCGAGAACGGGCGCCGGGACGGAATGGCCGATTTTTCTCAATCGGGCGATCAGGGAATGAAAATCCATCGCCTTTATATCGAAACACCCTGACGGGCATGTAGAGACGCAGAGCATACATTCCGAGCATGCACTCCGTCGGATGTCAACGCCCTGGCCTATTCTTAAAGCATTAAACCGGCAATGATCCAGGCACACGCTGCAGGCGCTTTTGTTGAAGCGCATCTTCAAACACCTCGACTGATCGATCGCGACTGAATCTGCGCCGTGAGCTACACTGGCGATAAGTCTGTTTTCAAGCACTGCCTGACATCCCTTCAGCTTCCCTATTCATCTTGCCTTGAATGTTATCGGGGATAGAGCAATTCCCCACAAACGTGGAGACGCAATCAGCAAGGGCGCGATAAAATGCGTTGTCAGTGCCTTCCTTTATTTTTCTGCAGAACAGGCCTACCCACTGCCCGAGAAATTTGTCGGTGAACAGGCGCTGCATCTCCACAAAGTGCAGCGCGCTGTCTGTCGCTGCCTTTTCAAGGGCCTCAGTTTCTTTAATGATGAGAAAATACATAAATTCCAGTTCGGCAGCGATATGATCGGGCAGTTCCCTGAAATCACCGCTCATTGCCAGTCCTGACTCGCGATACATTTCTCTTACCGCTATCGTCGAGTTGCCCATGACCTTCCTCTCTTTATCGAGGTAAACGGACCCGTACGGAGGCGCTATAAGTTCCTGGGGACCTACAAAGAGCTGTGAATAGTCGATCAAGAGTTCCTCATTGCTGTAAAGAGAAATTGCCTCACCCATATTTTCGGAAAAAATCGCGGCGGGGGGACAAACTCTCTTAAATGCATCTGTCAGATTTTTGAAGACACTTTCCTGGATAAAGGTTTCTTTTTGAGGATAATAAAAACATGCCGCCAAAAGACGATAACAGTCTCCCCTCACATGCTCTTGTAACACAAACTCTTGCGCGGGCACGTTCACCTCTTGTATTTCTTGTGACTCCGGGAGCCGGGATCATAAATTGGAGTAATGGAGGATTCGCCAGCCCCCATTACTCCATTGCCATGTTATTTACTTCACCAACGGTTCTGTTTCCCTTACAGGCTCTTTTTTGCTTCGCCCTTAAAGCTCCTGATATAGTGAACATTGGGCCGTGTGCCCTTTTCTCCGGACTTTAATAACTCGCCTTTGCCGTTCTTGAGCTGAACGGCCTTGTGTTTCTTGAGCAGGTTGCTTATCTCGCTGTTCTGGTCGCTCTGGTCGCCGAATATCCTTGCCTTTGCCGGGCACGATGCAACACAGTAGGGCTGTTCGCCGTTCAGCACCCGGTGTTCGCAGAAGATGCACTTTTCCACTTTCCCCTTCTCCCTTACGTTTGCATAGTCCGAATGCGTGTACATTGTGCGGTGCGGAGGCATGTCGCCCGCTTTTCTGGAAATTTCATCTCCCGATGCCGTGCAGCCGGGGATCGTCTCTTTTTTGTCTTTGTAGAACGGATGCACCTCGTCGGAGAAGTCATTGAAGCTGATCACACTGTACTGCCTGCCTGCCTTTTCAACGTCTTCCGCACTGTAGGGACATGCCTGCTGACACTGACGGCAACCGATGCACCTTTCCATGTTGTGGATCGTCATGCCGTTTTCGTGCTTGTGCATGGCCTTGGGCGTTAC
>CAZTLA010000038.1:15228-20874 GCA_964614365.1 uncultured Syntrophales bacterium
CCATGTTGTGGATCGTCATGCCGTTTTCGTGCTTGTGCATGGCCTTGGGCGTTACGGGACATGCCTTGACGCAAGGGGCGTCCGTGCAGTGGTTGCACAGAACCGGCCTTGCGGTAAAATTGACATTAGGGAACTTGCCTTCCGTCTTCAAAATGAAATCTGCCCAGTTGAATCGCTGGCCCTTTGCCCTGTCCTGGGTATTATTTTCTGTCTTGCAGGCGATTGCGCATGCGCCGCAGCCTACACACTTCTGCAAATCTATTACCATTCCGTATTTCGGCATTTATAGTTTCCTCCTTCCCTCAGACCTTTTCGATTCTTACTGCGGTGAACCCGCCGTTCCGACAGTTGCTTCCGGTCATGCGCTCCGTGTCAAAGGGCATCAAGTCGTTATTGTTGCCGCCCCTCGGCGTCTTGCCGAAATCCTTGGCCGCGACCTTTCCATATGCCCAGTGTCCCTGGCCGAAGCACTTGGCAATGGTTCCGGCCCTGACGCCTTCCCAGAGCTTCGCCGCAACGGTGATGCTGCCTGTAACGGAGTTGAGCTTCACCATGTCGCCGGTCTTGATGCCGAGCTTCTTGCCGTCTTCCGGATTGATCTTTACGACATCGTCCCAGCTCTCATCGCCCACATCAACTTTTTTGAACTCCTGGTACCAGGTGTTATTTGCGCTTCGCCCTTCTCTGTTGAGCCTGGACTTATAGTCAATCATGATGAAAGGGTACTTGGCCGCGTCGCCCCATACCCGCGGGGGTTCATAGTGAGGCACGAATGCCTCTTCACCCTTTGCGAGGTAGCCTGCCGCATCAACCACATCGTCAATCGTCGTTTTGTACTTCTTGGCATGATCGCCGAGGGCTTTCTTGAGGGCTTCGCTATAGAACTCAAACTTCTTGGTGGGCGTGGGGAAGCCTTTTGCCCATAGGTCCCGGAAAGGGTAGCCCTCGGAATTGTACACGCCTTTTGCCTTGAAGTCTTCCCAGCCTGTCAGTTTGTCGCCCTTGAGGGGCTTTTCCGGCTTCCAGACCGGCGCGCTGATGATCTTTGAAGCAATCAGCGCAAACTCTTCGGCGTTGGTCGGGGTTTTGCCAGTCTCCGGATCCTTGAATGACTTGAAGTAGTTGATCATATTGGGGAAACCCTTAGCGCCAAGTTTCTCGGCAATCAGGTACATGATCTCCGTTTCATCGGCCTTCTCTTCCCACATTCTGCCTACCACGGGCTGCTGAATCGAAATATGGGTGTGAAGATTGCCCTTGTTATCTACTATGGAGTGCTTCTGCGTGGCGTGGTGGGCTGCCGGAAGCACGATATCGGCGAACATGGCCGCCTCTCCCGGATTGGTACTGATATCGACATAGAAGAGTTTAGACATGGCCTTGTCCCACCGGTCGGCCCCGGTGCAGGAGAAATTAAAATTTGCCCAGTAGCTGATGCAAACCTTTATGTCATAAGGGTCTTCTTGCAGTATCCCTGTTGCCACATTGTTTGTAATAACTGCACTGCCGGCGGTCCCGGCGGCAATGGCCGGAAACTGCTTATATCCCCGCTGGTCTATCTTTTTCTCCTTGCTGTATTTCACCGCTATATCATCCAGGAAAGCATCAATTTTTGGGAGTGGTCCTAAGGGTGATTTTGCGTGGTTCCTGAGGGAACCGCCCTCGCTTTCGCAGGAGCCTAAAAGACCGTTTAAGGCGTGAATTGCCAGGGACGGATAGGCGCCCCTTGGGCTCATGACAGGCCCGGGGCCCATCCACACGGCAACCTTGGGAGCGGCGGCGCCCATGGCCTTGGCGATTCTGACAATCTGCTCTTTGGGGATGCCGCAGATCTTTTCCGCCCACTCGGGCGTCCTGTCTTTTAGTTCAATATTCCACCACTTGACAAGGCCGCCGGTAAGTTTTTCGGCAAAGGCCGTTTCGTCAACGGACTTGCCGGCCTGGAATTGGTTTTTGCCGTTTTTGAAGTCGCCGACAAATTCCTTATGCCAGATCCCCTGCGTCAGAATGACGTGGGCAATAGCCGTGGCGAGGGCGCCGTCTTCACCGGGCTTTACGGGCGCCCACTCGTGCGATTTTGCGCCTATGGAACTGAGACGTGGGTCAATGGTAATAAGCGTGCCCCTGCTGATCAGGTCGCCGATCTTGTTGATGGTATTGGGGACATTTCTGTTGGAACTTAAAGGATCGCAGCCCCATGCGACCAGGCACTTCATGTTTGCGAGATCATAATCCCGGTATCCCCAGAAGCCTTCCGTATAGAAGGGGCCGAATTTTTCGGCTTCCGCACAGAGAGCGCTGTGAGAGATTGAATTCGGCGAACCTAATATCTTCGGCAACGTGCCGTAGGCCAGTTGTTCCGTTGTGGGCGAGTATCTCCCCCTGATGAACAGGAATTTATGAGGCTCGTTGTTCTTCCTGAGTTCGAGCAACTTGTTGGCGATCGTATCGAGCGCTTCGTCCCAGGAAACGGGAACGAATTTCGGGTCAACGCCTCTTCCCTTCTTGGGGTTCGTCCTTTTCATCGGCACCTTTACCCGGTCAGGGTCATAGAGCTCCTGAAGCATCAGATGCCCTTTCGGACATACATAGCCGCTGTTTACTTTAGACAACTGGTTTCCCCTGACCTTCACCGCCCTGCCGTTCTGCACAAAAAATTCCACCGGGCACCACTGGGTGCAACCCTGGCAGGTTGACGGTATCCACTTGCCTGCGCCTGTGACGCCGCTTATCTGTTCCTTATCCTTGGCGGCAGCAAAGGCATTAAGTTCAATTCCGCCGCTCAACGCCGCCGCTGCGCCGGTGGCTACGCTCGCCTTCAGAAAATCCCTTCTCTTAATCTCCATTCTAAACCTCCTTTTTGTTGTATAAAAGCGCTGTTGCCCAGACACAGTCCAACGCAACGCTACTATCAAGTTCTGTGCCACTTACAACTTATTGAATTTATAGGAGTATTTTTTCAAGGTGTTACGAAAAGGTAACATCAGAATGGAGCGAAATTATAACTTGGTGATTTTATAGAAGAAAAAAAGCGTTGAAATGTTGCCGCATGTTACGATAGCGTAACGTGCCCGTAGGAAAACTCATGTGATTTTATACGTATTGATTTTTTCCCATAACGTCTTTCGGCTAATGCCGAGGATGGCAGCGGCCTTTGTCTTACTGCCCTGGACAGTATTTAAAACCAGCAAGATGTGATTTCGTTCAGCATCGGCCGTGATCTCAGAGAGGGAGGAGCCCTTTGAGCTCCTCGCATTGACAGAAATAAAGGGAGGCAGTTCGTTTTCGCCGATCACGTCGGATTGTGAAAGGGTAACACACCGTTCAATGATATTTTCCAACTCCCTGACATTGCCGGGATAATTGTAGGCAAGCAGCATATCGAACGCCTCTCGCGAAAATCGCACCTTTTTTGAGAGCCTTGCATTGTATTTTTCAATAAAAAATTCCAGGAGATCGATAATGTCTTCCCTCCGTTCCCGTAAAGGAGGCAGGACGATCGGTATGACATTAAGCCGATAATACAGGTCTTCCCGGAAGCGCCCGGTCTTTACTTCATCTTCAAGGTTTTTGTTCGTTGCCGCAAGTATCCTGACGTCTGCGGTCAATGTAGACGTTCCGCCGATCCGTTCAAACTGTCGTTCCTGTATGACCCTGAGGATCTTTGCCTGTGTCGATAGTGACAGGTCGCCGATCTCATCGAGAAAAATAGTTCCACCCTGGGCAAGCTCAAATCTGCCCGGCTTTCTTTTTATCGCCCCCGTGAAGGCCCCTCGTTCATGTCCGAACAATTCGCTTTCCATGAGACCTTCAGGTAAAGCAGCACAGTTGACCTTGATCAACGGTTTGTCCTTCCGGTTGCTCTGATAGTGGATGGTGGTGGCAACCAGTTCCTTGCCGGTGCCGCTTTCTCCAAGAACGAGAACGGTTGCGTCCGTTGCAGAGACCCTGTCGATAAGGGAGAAGACTTTTTTCATTCCGGCGCTACCGCCTATGATATTGGGAGAGCAGTAGTATGTGCTCAGATCCTTTTTCAGTCTGATGTTTTCTTCTCTCAGTCTTTTTATTTCAAGAGCCCGTTTAATCAGCAGGAGAAATTCCTCCAGGGCAAAAGGTTTGGTCAGATAATCGAAGGCCCCCAGCTTCATAGCCTCCACGGCGTCTTTTATGGTGCCGTAGGCGGTCATCATGATCACGGGGACATCCTGCTTATTGGTTATTTCCTTAACAATGTTGAAGCCGTCCATGTCGGGAAGCCTGAAGTCGGTAACGGCAACGCCAAAGGGGATATTCTTGAAGGCGTGCAATGCCTCTGTTCCCGTCTCAAAAGAGACGACGTCGTACCCGGCGCCTTTCAATGCGTCTTCCAGGCTGATGCGCATGATCTTGTCATCTTCTATTAAAAGGACCGTTTCTTTCATAATGTCTCTTGTACCGGAAAATTCAGAATGAATCTACTGCCTTTTCCTGCAACGCTTTCCACGGAAATTTCACCGCGGTAGTTTCTGACAATTTCATACGTCAACCAGAGTCCAAGCCCGGTCCCTTCCCCTGTCGGTTTTGTGGTAAAGAAAGGATCGAATATCCTGCCGATATTTTCCTGCGCGATGCCGCAGCCGTTATCAATGACTTCAATTAAAACCACTGAATCGTTTCTGCAACCCTTTACTTCAAGCATCCCACCGTTTTCCATGGCATGGATCGCATTGATGAAGAGATTCAAGAGCAACTGCTGAAAATCATGGACGTCAAAGGTGAAGCGCAGATCGGCGGCAACTTCGTTCTTGAAGGTTATCTTTCCCTTTTTCATTTTATAGTCCAGGAAGGAATAAACACTTTCCACGGCATTCCTGATGTTCATGTTCACAGGCGCATGTTCGGCTTTCCGTGACATCCACAGCAGCTTGCTTACCGTAATTTCTATCCGGTCCAGGCCTTCGTTGACAAGGTCCAGATATTTTGCCCTTAATTCAGGATTGCTGCCGTTGTGCTTGAGCATCCGAACACAGTTGAAGATGCCGCCCAGGGGGTTGTTTATCTCGTGGGCGACGCCGGCGGCAAGGATGCCCACAGAAGCAAGTTTTTCCGACTGGACCAGCTTCTCATGGGTCTTCTTCAATTCCTCATTCGCATGCCTGATCCTTTCGATCATGCTGTTGAACCGTTCCCCCAGGACGGCAAGTTCATCGCGCCCCTTCACCTCAACCCTGACGTCCAGATAGTCTCCCCGCGCCTTCTCCATAGTATTCACGAGCTGCGTTATGGGACCTATGAAGCGTCGGGTTAACAGCAGGATTATTACAAAGCCGGCAATAAGAAGAACGATCGTTAAAAAGATGATCTTCTTTACGGTCGCCAGTATCTCGCGCTCCACCTTTTCCAGGGATATGCCGAACTTCAAGCTCCCCCACCTTTTTTTGCCGATCGAGAGAGGAACGCCAAAATCCAGTGCCTGGTAGTTACCTGCGGACATATGCTGGATGGTGGTCCGATCCGCCTTCAGGGTATTTGTGGTCAACGGGTCGGCATACACTTTCCCGTACTCGGTAATATTGTTGTGCGATATAACCTTGCCCTCTTCGTCGAGAATTGCGATGTAGAGCAGGTCGGCATCCTTTCTATTGAATATCTCCAGGATATAGTTGT
>CAZTLA010000039.1:0-20394 GCA_964614365.1 uncultured Syntrophales bacterium
CAAGGCACTGGACGAAGTCAGCGCCGCGATTCCCGGCGACGCAGTCGCCGGGAACATGGAGTAGACCGCCTATTGGCGGTGTTATTCTACCGCGTCCTTACATTTGCTTTGATTAATTCTTTTAAATAAAATATAGTTGCAAGTCAAGGCGTATTCTATTGAAACGACAAATACCGCGTGAAGGTTGGATATGAAATTGCTGGATCAGGTAAGAGACGTCATCCGAAAGAAACATTACTCATTGAGGACCGAACAGGCCTACGTGGACTGGATCAAGCGCTATATTTTTTTCCATGACAAGCGCCATCCGAAAGAAATGGGCGCGCCGGAAATTGCCCGGTTCATCTCTCATCTGGCCACGGAGAGAAAGGTGGCGGCCAGCACTCAGAACCAGGCCTTCAATGCGCTGATTTTTCTCTACCGGCAGGTGCTTGGCATTGAGGTAGGCGACATCGGCAAGACAGAACGCGCAAAGAAACCTCAGAGATTGCCAACGGTTATGACGAGGGATGAAGTGACGGCCGTTCTCTCGGGCATGCAGGGAATCCATCAGTTGATGGCCAAACTCCTTTACGGATGCGGCATGCGGCTTATGGAATGCGTCCGCCTGCGTGTCAAAGACATGGATTTCGGGCAGAATCAGATTATCATCCGCGACGGCAAAGGGATGAAAGACCGCGCAACCATGTTTCCCGAACAGATAAAACCTCTTCTGGTGGAACACTTGAAGAGAGTGCAAATTATCCATCAGCAGGACATCCGGAATGGTTTGGGAGAGGTCTATCTACCCTACGCTCTGGAAAGAAAATATCCCCGTGCACCGCGGGAATGGGGATGGCAATATGTATTCCCCTCGGACAGGATCTCCGTTGATCCCCGTTCCGGAAGGAAAAGACGGCATCATATCAGCGAGGACGGTCTGCAACGGGCGGTGCAAAAAGCGGCCAGAGCGGCGGGACTGACCAAGCCCGTCAATCCGCATGCCTTTCGTCACAGCTTTGCCACGCATCTTCTGGAAGCGGGCTATGACATCCGGACCGTGCAGGAGCTCCTGGGACACAAAGACGTTGCAACGACCATGATTTATACCCACGTAATGAACAGGGGCGGCCTGGGGGTAATAAGTCCGCTGGATGGTCTGACACAGCCGAAAAGCGCGACAGTGGCATTGCGGAAGTTTCAGACACTGCCCGGATTCATTTCAGAGGTTTCAGCCGGGAAAAAATGAGCAGACAGACATTAAACAGGTTCATTGCCATAGACTTTGAGACGGCGGATTACTCTCCCGACAGCGCCTGCGCCGTGGCAATGGTTCGGGTGGAAGAGGGACGGATTGTGCGGCGCGACTATCACCTCATCAGGCCGCCGCGCCGGGACATGGTGTTTACCTATATACACGGGATCACCTGGCAGGACGTGGCCGACAAACCGTCATTCGGGGAGCTCTGGCCTTCACTGCAGCCGCTGTTTGAAGGCACCGATTTCTTTGTCGCCCACAATGCGAGCTTCGACCGGTCCGTACTGCATGCCTGCTGTGAAGCCGCCGGCGTTCCTCCCCCAAAACTCCCCTTTCAATGCACCATGAGAATTGCCCGAAAACGGTGGCACATCTATCCCACAAAGCTGCCGGACGTCTGCCGGCGCCTGGATATTGAGCTGAATCACCACAATGCGCTCTCCGATGCCGAGGCCTGCGCCCGCATTTACATCAATGCACATGATTTGGGATTCCCGCCTGCGCGGGAATGACTTGTGAGAAGTATCAATCATAAGGAAGGACCCAATTTATAAAATCCCTCCCGCCCTCCCTTTTCCAAGGGGAGGGCCAAGGGAAGGGACAGATAAATAACGCTTTCTAAAAGAGACCTGGAGCCTCATGAAATACCTGGGACATCTCTCCAAAAAAGATCCGCTCTACGGGTATCTGCGTTATGATATCCTTCCACGGTGTGGTTCACAATTCGGGGCCGGCAACGGCCCTCCCGACTTCCGGGTCTACCTGATCCAGGCATCCAACCACGTTTACCTCTACGAAGATCGGCGCAGCCGGACGCGCGTTATCGGAAAGTTTTTCAACGGCATCACGGACCGCTCGCCGGAGGACGCCTTTCGCCACATGGAGCGGGAATTTAACAATCTCCATCATCTGCGCACTCTCGGCTTTAGCGGTTATCCCCATTACATCGCCCGCCCCCTCGGCTGCAATGCCGGTCTCAACTGCATCCTGGTCGAGGAGTTCTGTCACGGCACGCCGCTCTCCGGTTTTATCCTGAAGGCGATTGGGGAAGGAGACCGGGAGCCCCTCTTCCGGAAGCTCACCGCGCTGGCCTACTTCCTCGCCACCCTGCATAACCGGACCGCCACCGGAAACCGGGTGGACGTCAACCGTGACTGCTCCTACTTCGACCGGATCATGGATCAGTTGAAAAACTGGGGGCACATCGGATGGAATGAGGCCGAGGAGTTCCACCAGTTCAAGGAACGATGGCGGGGGAAGGATTTCATGGGGGAGGACAACCAGGTCCTCGTCCACGGCGATGCAACTCCCACCAACATCCTCTTCGGCGACGGCCTTTGGGTAATCGCCATCGATCTGGAACGGATGAAGCCGGCAGACCGGGTCTTCGACGTGGGGCGGGTGGCCGCCGAGATCAAGCATTTCTTCATGCAATACGCCGGCGACAAATGGCTGGCGGAACCCTTTATCGGGCACTTCCTCTGGGAATATGCCTGCCACTTCCCCGACCGGGACAGCGCCTTCCGGTCCATCACCCGGCGCGTTCCGTTTCATATGGGGCTTACCCTCCTTCGCATCGCCCGCAACTCGTGGATCACCGGCGACTACCGCCGGCAGCTGCTGGATGAAGCAAGGGAAACATTGAGGTAGATGCAGTATGGCAATAAAAGGAATCCTCTTTGACCTCTATGGAACACTGATCGACATCGAAACCGACGAGTCCCTGGAAGAGATATATCGCGGCATCGCCCATTATCTGACCTACCAGGGGATATACCTGCACCGGTGGGAGGTGCGGGATCGCTACTACCGGATCATGAAAGAGCAAAAGGAAGCGTCCAGCGAGGAATGTCCGGAAATAAACGTGGAAGCCATCTGGAACAGGTTCCTCAAGGAAGAAGGAGTGAAGGCGGCTCACACCCGCCGGAGACTGGTCATGATCCTCGCCCACCTCTATCGGGGCATCTCGCGGAAACGCCTCCAGCTCTATCCCGAGGTGAAGCGGGTCCTTGACGAACTGCGTCGCGACTATCGCATGGCCATCGTGTCCGACGCTCAGCCCTGTTACGCGCTGCCGGAGATAAAGGCACTGGGACTTGACGGTTACTTCGACCCCGTCATCATCTCCGCCCATTACGGATTCCGGAAGCCCGACAAGAGGCTCGCCGAGAAGGCGATCGAGAGCATGAAGCTCACGCCCGGCAAAGTGATCTTCGTGGGCAACGACATGTACCGGGACATCTACGGGGCAAATCGGCTCGGGATCAAGACCATCTTCATCGATTCCAACCAGGGAGACAAATCCCATGAAAACGTGACACCCGATTACGTCGCCCGCCGATTCGAGGACGTCCTCAGGGGAGTAGAGACATTTAAATGAACATTTTTCCCATTTTATTCTTGACTCAACCGTTTTTTCATGTATAAACGCGGCAGGATCGTATCGGTGAGAATAGTAACGTGGAGTCAATAGAATATATGGAACCCCCTGGTAGTAGAGGGACGTTAATTCCCGGCCATAGTTCCCGGCAAAAAAATTATACCGCTGTATCCCGGAAATAGATCCGTTTCCTGCCCCGAAGCCTCATTCTGGCGGATTTCCGGATACTGCGCAAACCGGAACCCGCCGCCAAATTTCAAACCTCTATCTCCAGCATGTAGATTAAACCGACTATCCAATCTCCTGATCGGTCTTGCCCGGAGGTAGTCTTCTCATGTACTGGATCAGCAAGAGCATGCACTCCCTGAACCGCTTTCGCCGGCAGTTCATTATATTTTTGTCGGTCCTCGGGCCGGGCATGATCGTCATGGTCGCCGATAACGATGCCGGGGGGATCTCCACCTATGCCGTAACGGGATCGAAGTACGGTTTTTCGCTCCTCTGGATTTTCATTTTCCTCCTTCCCATGGCCTATTACGTTCAGGAGATGACCGTTCGTCTCGGCGCCGTAACCAAGCGCGGCCATGCCGAGGCCGTCTTCGACGGGTTCGGCCCTTTCTGGGGCTGGTTTTCCCTCATCGACCTGGCCATTACCAACTGGCTGACGCTGGTCACGGAATATATCGGCATGACGGCAGCCATGAGCCTCTTCGGCATCCCTCCCTGGCTGACGGTCATTACCGTCACGGCAATATTGTTTGCCGTCGTCCTCTCCGGCAAGTACTGGACATTTGAAAAACTAACCCTGTTCTTCTGCGCCTTCAATCTTGTCTACATACCCGCGGCGCTCTGGGCCATGGAAACACCGACCGCCCCGACGTGGAGCGAGGTATTCCGAGGATTTTACCGTCCCGATATGGGAAGGTTCAATACGGACCTGATCTTCATCATCCTCGCGAATATCGGGACGACGATCGCCCCCTGGATGCTGTTTTTCCAGCAGAGCGCCGTGGTCGACAAGGGCCTCGATATCCATGACATCAGGTACGGCAAGCTGGAAACCTTCGTCGGTTCGATCTCCACATGCGTCGTCGCCGTCTTCATCATCATCGCCACCGGCGCGGTCTTCTTCTACCACACACCTCCCATCCTGATCGAGGATGCCAAACAGACCGCCGAGGCCATCGTGCCGCTGCTCCCTTATGGCCAGGGCGAACTGGCCCGGAAGCTTTTCGCGATCGGGCTGTTCGACGCGGGCTTCCTGGGAGCGCTTTGCATTTCCCTGTCCACATCATGGGCCGTCGGCGAGGTGTTCGGCTGGGCCCATACCTTGAATAAGAACGTCAAAGATGCACCCTGGTTTTATATGGTTTACCTGGCAATGCTGATAACGTCCGGCGCCATTGTTCTGATCCCCGGGGCGCCGCTGGTGAGCATTACCATGTTCGTGCAGGTCGTGGCGGTAACCTTGCTGCCCGCGGCCCTCGTATTCCTGCTGTTGCTGCTGAACGATAAATCTTTCATGGGCGAGCACGTCAATTCCCGGCGACAAAACATTATCAATTGCCTGATCGTGGTTGTCGTCATCGTCATGTCATCGCTGTTGGGTATCAGTACGCTTTTCCCGGAGCTTTTTAATTGACCGTGCAGGAGTGCGCCATGGCAGAGATACCGCAAAAAATAAAAGCGACGGAGCTTCCTCAGGGGATAAACAGTTGCCGGTTCATTTATTTTTCGGAACTCCTGAAGCGCCCGATCTGCGTCGGAAAGATCAACAACCGGATCGGGAAACTCACGGACCTCGTCTTTGCCCTGACGGAAACCTACCCGGAAGTTGTGGGCATCTATATCGAACACGGATGGGGGAACCCGACCACGTTTATTCCCTGGGCAAGGGTCCTCCGAGTGGAAGACGACGCCATGTTCGTTCAGCCCCCCGAAGAGGGAAGCGAATATCCGCCCTTCGTCGATCAGCCGGGCTGGATCCTCCTGGATAAGCACCTGATGGGACGCACGATCGTCGATATGGATGACCGGCGCGTGGAAGTGGTCAACGACGTGCAGCTCATCGAGGCCAAGGGACGATTGATCCTGATCCACGTGGATATTTCCTTCAACGGTTTCCTGCGCCGCTGGGGAATGGGAAGACTTCGGTGGATAAAAGACGACCTGATCTCCTGGAAATACGTCCAGCCTCTGTCCGTAGAGGACGCCGTTTCCACGGACAAGGTATCGCTGTCGGTCACGCGCAAACAGATTCACGACCTCCCCAGCGAGGACCTGGCCGATATACTGGAAGAACTCGGCAAAGAGGAAAAGCACGCCCTGTTTTCCGCCCTGGATTCGGAAAAAGCCGCCGAGACCCTGGCCGAGGCCGAACCGCGGACACAACGCCAGATCATCGCCAAACTGCGCACGGAAAGGGCCCGCAACATTTTCTCTGAAATGACCATCCCCCAACTGGCGGCACTCTTCTCGATCCTTCCCCATGATTATGTTTCCCACTCGATGGGCCTGCTTCCCAGGGAACAGGCCGATCGCGTTCGCGTCATCCTCTCCGAACGGGAAGCCACCGCCAGGGGAATGATGTCGCGTGTTTTCCTGACCATGCCGAAAGAAACGACGGTGGGTGACGCGTTGGCAACGATCAGGCATTCCGGCATGGAATCGGGAAATATTTCCTACCTCTACATCGTCGATGAGAGCGGTACACGGCTTGCCGGCGTCGTCGATTTGCGCGATTTGATCCTCGCCGAAGATCGCCTGATCCTCGGCGAAATTATGACAACGCCCGTGGTCACTGCGGAGGAAGATGATGTACAGGATGATCTGGCAGAACTGTTCGCGAAATACCATTACCGAATGATACCCGTCGTGGATGGCAGCGATAATATCCTCGGGGTGATACACTATAACGACATTATGAAGGGGGTGGAAACCCGCGTCAAAATATAAGGAGACTTACGATGCCCCGTGTACGGATGACAAGAACGACGAAGATCGCCCTCTATTTCCTGAGATTTTATCTCATTTTTCTCCTGATTCTGATCGCCGTTAAATTCATCAAGACTTTTTAGCGAAACCGTTCCGTTGATTTTACCCCTCAATTCCAGGGTGCAATGATGAACCCAGACGGAAAACCGAGAGTGGTCGTCGTGGGCGCCGGTTTTGCCGGACTCTGGGCCGCCCGGAGCCTGGCAAAGAAACCGGCAGATGTCCTCATCGTCGACAGGAACAACTACCACACCTTCCTCGCCCTCCTTTACCAGGTGGCGGCCGCCGAACTGGAGGCGGAGGATATCGCCTATCCCGTCCGCAGCATCCTCTGGAACCTCCCGAACGTCGACTTCGCCCTGGCCCACGCCCGGCGCATTGACCTGCAAAGCCGGGTCGTAGAGACCGACGTCGCGGCAATCCCTTACGATTACCTGATCCTCGCCACGGGAAGCATAACCCATTCGTTCGGCGTACCGGGGGTTGAGACGCATGCCCATGGGTTGAAGACGCTGGACGAAGCAGTTGCCTTGAAAAACCATATCATCTGCTGCTTCGAAGGCGCCACCAGGGAAACCGACACGGCAGAACGTCGTGCGCTCCTCACCTTTATCATCGTGGGCGGTGGGGCCACCGGGGTGGAATATGCCGGCGCATTGAGCGAACTTATCCACGGCCCTCTCGTCCGGGACTACCGGAGGATCGATTTTCGCGCCGTCCGGATCATCCTCCTCGAAGCCGCGGACAGTCTGGTCGCCCCTATGCCGGAACGCGTGCGTCGCTACACGGTTGAGAGGCTCAGGAAGATGGGTGTTGACGTTCGCTTAGGAGTGAAGGTCGAGGCAGCAACCCCGGACGCGGTGGTCTTGAGCGGCCAGGACAGGATTTCGACCCGTACCGTCGTGTGGACGGCCGGTGTACGGGGGGAACCGATAGCCGTCCTGTCGGGCCTCCCCACGGAACGGAACGGGCGCGTTCCCGTCCTGCCGACGTTGCAAGTGCCCGGCCATCCGGAAACGTACGTGGTCGGGGATCTGGCGTCCATCGGGGAAAAGGGCCGCGTGCTGCCCATGGTCGCGCAGGTGGCCATCCAATCCGCCATTGCGGCCGCACACAATATCCTGCGGCAAATTGAGGGAAAGACCCCACAGCCTTTCCGGTACCGCGACCGCGGCTCTATGATCGCCATCGGCCGCAACGCCGCGGGTGCGGCCATCGGTTCAAGGTCTTACACCGGTTTCTTCGCGTGGATACTCTGGCTTGTCATCCACCTGTTCAATCTCATCGGTTTCCGCAACCGGCTGATGGTTCTCGTCAACTGGGCATGGGATTATCTGCTCTACGAACGGGCCGTCCGCTTTGTTTTCCCCCCCCAAACGCCCCCCCTATCCAAGTCGGCCTCCTGCACCGGAGGAGCCGGCCATGACCACGACCGGCCCCGATAGAGACCGCGATGCGCGCTTTTGAAAAAATGTAGCCTCTCCAAACCATACTGCGGGGAATGCGAGCGCTCATGGATTCCAATCGATACATTATGGCCGGCAATCAGTCGAGATTCTTTTTCAGCGCCGGCAACATATCCTGGTAGAATTTCGTAAATTTCAGGAAAAACTTTTCCGCGTCGGGTCCATATACCCTCTTGACGGGATAATTAGTCTTCTTGGCCCACGCGATGAATTCCGGGTCATCACAGGCTTTTTTCAAGGCTGCCAGCAGCAGCCGTTTCGGCTCTGCCGCCAGGTTCGGAGGCGCAATGATAAAGCGGTGCGAACTGACCTGGTCGGTAAGGTCCGGGAAACCCAACTCTTTGACAGTTACCGATCCCGGATAGTCCGTATGGTCGCTGAAACGCAAGAGGACCTTTACTTCTTTGGAATCGATCAACGCCTTGGCAGAGTCTTCCGAAACCATGACAACCCCCACATCGCCGCGAATCAGGGCGCCCATGGATTCCGCCGTTCCCCGGAAGGGAACGAGCTTGAATTTTGTCCCCATCTTTTCATTCGCTATTATGCCGCAGACGTGATTGCCCCGGCCGAAAAACCCCACCCCCATCCGTATCGTTTCTTTCTTCATGGCATCCATCACTTCATTCCAACTGCCGAACCCTTTCTTATTGGCGACAACCACCTTGGTCGTGGAAACGATCGCCTGCAGGAACGTATATTTCGTGAAATCCACTTCCGCCGTGCCGAGCAAGGTCTCTATGTAGGGGGTGCTGTCCATCATGCCGATCATATACCCGTCCGGCTTGCCGGTGGCGAGTATCCGGTAGCCTTTCCGTTCCTCATTTTTCACGACGATTCCCCCCCCGGTGGCGCCGGGGGTGAGCAAACGCAGATATTTCGTCAGATAAGGCCCGATGGCACGGCCGATGATGTCGTATCCGCCGCCGGGGGCATTGGGAACGACGTAGGCGATTCTCTCCGAGGGATAAAGTTCCTTGGCTTTTGCGTAGCTGAAGGGCAAGTCCGCAAACGTGCCCGCTGCCAGCGCGCCGACGGAAAGTCCTGAAATTTTCAGAAAATCGCGCCGCGTCGAACCGGTTCGTTCCAATTGATTCAAATCGTTGTTCTTTTTCATGCTTTCCTCCTTGAGATAGTTCAACGGTATACGATAACCGTGATTTAAGGTTCCGACAGGATTAAGCAAATTATTACAACCCTTTTGAGTAAACGGTCGAGAGTATAGAAACTGTCCCGCTACTTGTCAAGAAGATATTGGGAATTTACCGGCTTGCGCCGCTTTGCCATTTCCTTTATAGTGGGCGGAAACAGACAGGATGACCGACAGGGAGGCCTAACATGTTTCAGATCGCATCGTATGAGACGTTCCAAGACGGCCAGGTAATCTTCGAGGACGGGTCCAATGGCGATTGGATCTATGTCCTTGAGGAGGGAACCGTAGAGATATCCAAAATAGTGGACGGCAAGAAGCTCGTCATCGAGATCCTGAAATCGGGGGATATCTTCGGCGAGATGGCATACATTGCCAAGATCCCCCGGTCCGCAACGGCGACGGCCAGAGGGACCACGGTGGTCGGCATCGTCGATCGGAATTTCTTCGACAGGGAATTCAACAAGCTCTCCGCCGATTTCCAGCACATGATTAAGACCGTGGCCTTCCGTCTCCGGAAAACAACCGAGAGGGCGCTGCAGATGAAGAAGGAATAGCGAGTTCCTGAGGATCCGCCACTGCCCATTGATTATTTCTGTGTCGGCATTTTATTGCCGGCAGATTCCTTTGGGGTGGGATCAACGACAAGACCTTTCCAGATGATTTCCAATTCGAATGCGATGGATTTTGCAAGGCCGTCCAAATCCGGGAAAAGCGTCGCATTCGTGACATTCATTCTGTACAAGGATCGCATGCATTCTTCCCGGAGGTTCGGTCCCGAAAAAACAAATTTCCTGATAAGCGCTTCGGATGAAGCATACTGCTTCAGAATATCCTCGATCGGTTTGTCGAGCACCCCCGGCATGACAAAGGTGCCCGATTGGGCGAGAAGCCGCCGGTCCATCTCCGTCGGCTCTCCGGTCCAAACGAGCTCGTGCGTGTTGGTCACGAAGTAGGCGTCAAAGTTGCCGTGCGCGCGCGGATCGATCTTCTCGCGCGTCAAGACCGTCGACCCCGATGGCGCGGCATGCCAGAGAACCGGCGTATTCAGGGCAAATACCGCAGCTTCTTCGGTAGCGTGCTCCAGGGCAAAGAACGCAGCGACGTACGGCGACTTTGTAAAGTCGATGAGCCGCGTCGGGGCGCCGTGGTGTTGCATGAGGGCAAGGCAGCGGAGGTCGTCGTCCAGGATGCGCAGATCGGGAATATAATTGTGCGCCTTCCGTCGGAAGATTCGTATGGCGCGCGACTCGCGCTCCTGCCAGCAACTGCGGTCGGGAACGAAATCCTTCAAGTGCCGCGACAGCGAACTGAACAGTTGCCATCCCGCATCCCGTTGTCCGCGAAATGCCCAACCGTCAAGATCTCTGGCAATGGAATCAAACTCATCCCAACTGTGAATCGCGGTAACATCCATGTTTCCTCCCGAAACGGAAACGTTATGCGGTAGCCCCAATCTCAGAAGGGGCGATTATCAAATCATTTTTTGCGTGGTTTGTCAAAATTTTAATCCTTGTCATTTCTTCTTGACATACAATCTTCTTTCCTCCAATACTTCCAAACTGAAAAATACGTTCGCCTCTCACAAACCAAGATCAGGGCATCCATGAGAACCGGCGTTTACAACCCCCTTTTGCTGATACCCCTCGCAGCAGGTATTCTTTGCGCGGGATGCGTGTGGAATGGCAACGGTTACTACCGGGGCGCCCTGCGGGAATCCCCACCGGTTCGAGAAAGCAGCATCCCTGACTTTTCCGAAAAAGAGTTCGGGGAATCCTCCCAGATTCTCCTCGTCCGGAATAGGCGGAATACGAACCCCGACTTGCCCGGCTCGGTAGCGGTACAGGTTTTCGCTCTGGACAAGAGAAACGGCCGCTGGGAGCGCATTCTTACCCCCATGGACGGTGTGATCGGAAGGAACGGGTTTGCGCCGCCGGGAGAAAAGCGGGAAGGGGACGGCAGGACTCCCTCAGGGATGTTCCCGCTGAGCACGGTCTTCGGTTACGAACCTTCCGTTCCGACGAAGATGCCCTATCGACAGGCCGGCGGCGGCGACCTCTGGATTGATGACGTCAACGCCGATGATTACAACCGATGGGTCACGAAGGAAATGACCACGGCCGCTTCGTTCGAGAAGATGAGACGGGACGACGATTTGTACAAGCTCGGCATCGTCGTGGAATACAACACGAATCCCGTTGTCAAAGGGTATGGGAGCGCCATCTTTTTCCACCTCTGGAGTGGAAAGGGAATACCCACGGCCGGTTGCGTTGCTCTATCGGAAGGGGATATGATCGGGATCATTCGGTGGCTGGACCCGGCGGCAAAACCCCTGGTCGTCATGGGGGCGGATGCCACGGTTGGAGGGTATTGACGATGAAACGAAAATTCTTTTTCGCACTGACCTGCCTCCCGGTAATTTTCCTCGGCCAGTTGCAACTTCCCGTTCCTGCTCAAAGCAGAAACCACCTGCCGGAGGGCTTCGTGGAGGTAAAAACGGCGATCCCCTCGATACGGCTCGACATCCGGTACGCGGGTCCGCATAATTTCGTCGGCGAGCGGATCGACGGCTACAAAACCCCCCAATGCATCCTCACGAGGCAGGCGGCGGCAGCGCTCGTCCAGGTGCAGAAAGAGCTCAATCCCTTCTCCCTGTCCCTCAAGGTCTATGACGGCTACCGGCCGCAGCGGGCGGTCGATCACTTCGTGCGGTGGGCAAAAAATCTCGGCGATACGAGGACCAAGAGGGAGTTCTATCCCACGCTGGAAAAGCGGGACCTGTTCAAGGATGACTACATCGCAACAAAATCGGGACATTCCCGCGGCAGCACCGTTGACCTTACCATCGTCGCCCTGCCCGTATCCGAGCAGGCCCCCTGGCGGCCGGGAGAGAAACTTGAGGCATGCTATTCCCCCGTGGAGGTGCGATACAAGGATAACGGACTCGATATGGGGACGGGGTTCGACTGCTTTCACGAACTCTCCCATACGGCAAGCGGCAAAATTGGGCAGCAGCAGCGAATCAACCGCCTGCTGCTCAAAACGCTCATGGAAAAACACGGTTTCAGGAACTACGAAAAGGAGTGGTGGCACTTTACTCTGCGGGATGAACCGTTTCCGGAGACGTATTTTGATTTCGTCATCGAATGACGTTCCCGTCATGCGGCGGGCGCGGATAAATATGTTACGGGGTGAGAAGGAGATGCTGACATGAGCTTCAGGAAGATTACGTCATCTGTGTTTTTGCGATCTTATGGGTTTTCGCTTCTCCTGATCGTTTCCCTCTGCGTAGGCTCCCTCCTGGGAATCGTCCTGAAAAAGGAAGCCGTCCACTTCAAGCCCTTCGGGGACGTTTTTCTGAACCTCCTCTTCACCGCCATTATCCCCCTCGTATTTTTTTCCATTGCCTCGGCCGTCGCCGGCATGTCCAATGTACGGCGCCTGGGCAAAATCCTTTCGGCCATGCTTTTCGTGTTCATCGCCACGGGGCTGATTGCCTCGACGATCATGGCCGTTGCCGTGCAGCTGTATCCGCCTGCGGCGGGAATCCGGCTGGACGTGTCCGTTCCCGAACGTCTGGAGCAATTCAAGACCTCCGAGCAGATCGTCAAGGCCTTTGCGGCGCCTGATTTCCCGGATCTCCTGTCGAAGAAGAACATGCTCGCCCTGATCATCTTCTCCATCCTCATCGGGTTGGCCACCTCTGCCGTCGGGACGAAAGGAAAGGCTTTCTCCGCTTTTCTCTCCTCCGCAAATGAAGTAATGATGAAGCTCATCTCCTACATCATGCTCTATGCGCCCGTGGGGCTGGGCGCTTATTTTGCCTACTTCATCGGGGTGTACGGACCTGAACTGTTGGGCTCTTATATGAGGGCCATGACGCTTTACTATCCTCTTACCATCCTCTATTTCTTCCTCGCCTTTTCCCTTTACGCGTACCTTGCCGCCGGGGGAACCGGCGTCCGGACATTCTGGAAGAACATCATCCCGCCATCCCTCACGGCGCTGGCAACGGGAAGCAGCGTGGCAACCATCCCCTTGAATCTCGAAGCGGCAAACAACACGGGCATCCCCAGGGACATCGGCGAGGTTGTCATTCCCCTTGGCGCAACGATTCACATGGAAGGTTCTTGCCTTGCGGCCATGCTGAAAATTGCCTTCCTGTTCGGGTTATACCACGTGGATTTCTCGGGAACGGGGACCCTCGTGACGGCGATCGGCATTGCGATCCTGTGCGGCACGGTGGTGAGCGGCATTCCCGGGGGCGGGACCATTGGAGAACTGCTGATCATCTCCCTCTATGGGTTCCCTCCGGAAGCCTTCCCGATCATCACCATGATCGGGACCCTCGTCGATCCTCCGGCAACCATGGTAAATTCCATCGGTGACAACGTCTCCAGTATGATGGTGGCAAGGATGTTGGGAGGAAAGGGCTGGATGCAGAAGCGACAGCAAAATCATTCTTAATCAAAAGGAGGATACAATATCCCCATGGCTCTCGAACCAAAACAAATAACGTCCCGGATTTACCAGGGTGGTTGGTTGCGACCCCAGTACGTCCCCGAACTTGTTCAACTGGGGATCACGCATATTCTCAATCTCGATCATCCTTACGATGATCCCCTGCCCGTCATTGAAGCCAAACTCACTCTCCATACCATCTATATCCGCGATCAATCCCTCATGACGCCCCAGCTCGTACGGGATGCCATTGCGGTCATTGACCAATCGCTTGCCTCCCCCGACCACAAGATCTATATTCACTGCATCGAGGGGGTCAGCCGCTCCCCGACGATTGCCTGGCTCTATCTCATCCACACCGGCCTCTCCCCCGAAGACGCTTTCGCAAAGGTGAAGCCCAATCGGCTGTTATACGACGCCGGCATCGTTGAGCAGTTGATGGCCGGGCGCCCGTAGCCATACGTTATCACGGTCCCAGAAATCGTCGAGGCTTTCCCGGGGGCTCGGTTTGGGGCTTGCCGCGGGACTTAATTTTTGGCTTGTCTTGAACAGGCAGAGCGATTTCACGAATGAAACTGCCCGAATACAGGTCGTTAATCCCTTTTCCCTCCCGGTAGCGCGCCGCGTCATTTTTCGTACAGAAGGGTCCGACGAGAATGCGGTACCAGACACCTTTGCCTTTGATGTTCGCTCGCGCCCACCGGATATCGGGTAATTTCCCCCTCGTCTTCTCAGTAAATTTTCTTGCCTTCGCAATATCCTGAAAAGCCACGATCTGAACAGCATAAAGTTTTTTCACCGCCGACGGCAAGGGGAATGCCGTGGCCGCTTCCTGTTTTGCAGCGGCTGAGGGATGTTCAGCGGGGGATTTCTCGGGCGGGCTCTCCGGAGATTTCTCGCGCTGTTCTTCCCCTGCCACCTTGACAACGGAGCTGCCCGAAGCGTCGCCCGCGGGCAGCACGTTCGATTCGGCGTCCGCAGCGGCGGTACTCTGCGCTATGCCTCTGCGTTCGGTACGCTCCATTCCCTGTTGGAGCCGGGAACCCTCGTCGGAGCGGACGGACAGGTCTATCGACGGGATATTCTTCTGCGGCGGCAGACTAACGGGTGATGCACATCCCGACACGAACAGGAAGACCACGGTCAGGATCAACCCCAGGGCAAGACGAAGGAAGAACCGCACGGCCTCGAATCTCCTTTTGAAAACGGTAGCTGTCCCGGTTGTTTGCTACACGGCTGTCAACGGGATGAGACAATACATCCTGTCGGTTGAATCGGCAAGTAAAAAAACGATGACTTCGAAAAAAAACCGAAGCAGAGGGTGAGGGTTCGTGTGCCGCCATGGAAAACCATTCCGCCGGGGGCATCGCCGGAACTGCAACAGGCCGTTTAGGACGACTCCTGCATGACGCTGCGTCGCCAGAACAACGGCGAAGCCAGAAGAATGAGCGCCGTCATAACCGCCCCGCCGATCCATACTGCACGCGGCGCTCCGGGAATGCCCCCCAGAAGTTCCGCGATTACGCCGATCCCCATGCCGCCGAGCGACGGCAGGCCGATGATCGTGATGGTGAAGAGGCTCATGATGCGCCCCCGCAGTTCCGCGGGAACCGCAATCTGGAGAAAAGTCGCGATCATGGTGCTGAATACGGTTGCCATGACGCCCCCGATGAAGATGAAACCGATCCCCATGAGAAGCGAGGAACTGATCGCAAAAAGGATGACGGATACGCTGAACAGCAGTCCGCATCCTATCATCACTGCTCCCTCCCGCTTCAGGTGCTTGACGGATGCCAGTCCGAAGGCACCTGCAACCGCTCCGCCGCCGGCGGCGGAGAGCAGGAAACCATATCCGTGGGCGCCGCTCTGCCAGATATCCCGTGCAAAGATGGGGAACAGGTTGTGGTACGAACGTCCGAAGATCCCCGTAAGCGCCGACAATGCCAGTAACGCGAAAATCAGCCGCGTCCGCCATGCGTACACCAAACCGCCAAGCACCGATTGACCAACGGAGGGATGGATGCCGCGGGCATGTACGGGCACGCCGCGCATTGTTGTCAGCGCCAACAGCACCGCCAGGTAACTAACGCCGTTCAGAAAAAACAGACTGCCGATCCCCAGGGGACCGATCAGCGCGCCTGCAATGGCCGGGCCGATCAGCGCCGCCCCGGTGTATGTTCCTGCATTGATGGACAAGGCGTTCATCAAGTCCTGCGGCGGAACGAGATCCGGCACCAAAGCCCGGCGTGCCGGGTTATCGAATGCCAGGAGCACGGCGCCGATAAACGATGCCGCCAGGAGGTGCCATACCTCGACCAGGTCCATCCAGATCAAGAGCGCCACGATGAAGGAAAGCAGCATCATGGCGGTTTGCGTGAAATAGAGGACGCGAATGTAGTTCATGCGGTCCACCACCGCACCGCCGATAAGCGGCAACAACACCATGGGAACCGCAAAACTCAAGCCCAGCAGGCCGAGCCACAGCGGCGAATTGGTCAACTCCAATACGAGCCAGCCCTGCGCCACGTTCTGTATCCATGTTCCGATGTTCGAGACAATGAGTCCGGACCAGAGAAGCACAAAGTTCCGGTGTTGCAGGGCGGCATAACGGGGAGCGCTCGATGCCGTCGTATTCACGAATTTTTCCTCACCATAACGGGGAATCCGCCATGAGCTCTCATCAGCACGGCTTTCTGCGCGCGGCGAGCTTCTCTCCCGTCCGGTAATATTCCCCGTTCATGGCCCTCGCCGCATCTTCCTGCAACTCTTCGTCCCAGAAACCAAGATTGTATCCCCACCAGGGATCGTTCAGCTTTAAGGGAGGCATCTTCATCTGATTCCAGAGAACGATGGCCTTTTCCATGTATTCCTTCGTCGGAAGGGAGACGGGAGGATAGGGCCATTTTTTCGTGGCATCGATCAGCAGCCGCGTCCCCATCACGGGTTCCTTGAGACTGGGGTCGCGGATCGGCTGGTCACAGGGTATGCGGGAGTGGTCCTGTCCCGACAGCGTACGGGTGATGATTTTTATATCGCGGTCCGGCTGGTGCCGCAGGCATATGGCCCAGTTGACCGCATCGGCATTCCAGGGATTGATATCCTCGTCAACCGCGATGGCGAGTTTGGTATAGCCGTGCTGGCCGGCCAAATGTTCCAGCGCCCTCCAAACATCCTCCCTCCGGGGGTCCTTCATCTGGACCACAAACATGCCGTTCGATCCGCAGGATTCGGGAACGGCAACCGCGAGCACGCTGGGGATGTCCATGTCGTACTTGAGCTGCTTCAAGAGGGCGCCTTCCGAGCCGATCTGCCGGATCTTGCTGCTCTCAGACGGCGGGAACTGGCTGAAAAACGACTGCCAGATCGGCTTCTGCCGATGGGTGATGCAGGTCACGTCCATGAATGCCCCGATGTCCCGAACGCCGATGAAGCCGTTGGCCTCGCCGAAGGGCCCCTCCGGTTCCACCTCTCTGGTGGAGATGACGCCCTCAACGACGATCTCCGCGTGGGCCGGGACAAACAGATCCACCGTCTTGCATTTCACCACCTCGACCGGCTCCCCGGCGATGCCGCCCGCCACGTCGAATTCATCCACCCCATAGGCAAACTTGGTTACCGACACATAGCCGATATTCGGTGCGGCGCCGATAACGATCGCCGCCTGCAAGGGGATCCCCTTCTTCTTGCACTTGAGCCAGTGCCCGCCCGCATCCTTCTGATCCATGGGCGCGAAATTCGCGCCGGTGCGCGTGGGGGACTTGATCTGGACCCGATAGGTCCCGATATTGTTCACCCCCGTTTCGGGATCCCGGGTCACCAGATAGGGCGAACTCATGAACGGCCCCGGATCATAGCCCGGCGTCGATATGGGGATGGGAAACTCGTCCAGGCCGCCATGCTCCAGCAGCCCCGGACCGGCATGCACCACCTCCTGAACGGGACCGCTCGGCACCAGAACGGGCTTGAGGGGGTTGAGCTGCGCCCGGATCCACTTGTCTCCTATTTCCTCGGGAGGACACATGAGCCCGATGCCGTATATCTCCCGGGAAGCTCCGAGCATGCAGCAGGCCACCGGTATGGTAAAGCGTCGCCCCCGGTTGTCCGTCACCTTTTCAAACAAAAAGGCCTTGCGTTCCTCCTCCGGAAGACCGCGGAACTGCAGGCGCATCAGGGGATGCATCTCCGTATCCTTGTTGATCTCCCGTTCAACGCGAATAAGCTTGCCCCGTTTTTCCAGCATCTCCAGGTGCTCACGGATGTCCTTGTAGTAACTCACTGCTTTTCCCTCCTGTTATGAGAAGATCAGCCCGGGATAGAGGCGCATCTCCATCCCGTAGGAAAACATTAAATAGATAATTATGAACAACCCCGCAGCCAGTCCCAGGGAGCGACGCCAGCTAAAGCTGTGCGTTTTCATATAGAGAAAGATGAACAAGGGGATGCTGGTTAAAAATCCCAAGACGTAAATCATGATCAAGAAGCCGACCATCCAGGCGATTATCGCGACATAGGCCCGGGATTCTCCATTCACTTGTTCGGAAAGAACATCCTCTTCCCGATCGGCAGCTCCTTTCCGGGAAAGCTCTTTTAGTGTCTGTATGAGCATGACAACAGCGGCAGGAATGCCGACAACCCAGGGAAACAGTCTCGCTTCAGAGGGGTATTTCAGTGAGTAGAGGTCAATGACGAGCAGGAATGCCAGGATTGCCGCCGAAAAAAGAAGATTTAAACGCATCATTTACCCGTGCCTCCTTTGCCAGAGTTTCGTCAATTGACCATAACTCATGCCCAACAGGGTGATGAGGATGAGAATGATGCTTATGGGCCTTAAGGGGAAACCGACGCCATAGGAATTCAGCGATATGGAAAAATAGGTTTCCGCCAGATCCCCCAAGACATAGCCCAGAATGATGGCGGCACGGTTATAGCCGAGATGCTTCGCTCCATAGCCTAAGAAGGTAAACAGGAAGGCGGTAACGACATCGGACATATTGCTCCCCACGCTGTAGGCGGCGATAACGGCGAATACCAGGATCATAGGCGCTATGATCCTGGCATCGACAAAGGTTATCTTCACAAATTGCCGGGCAAACGCCAAGAGAACGACGGATGAGATGACATTGGCAAGAATGGTGGTCCAGGCCAAGGAGAAGGACAAGGCCAAGTGCTCCTCCAGCATCTTCGGACCGGGCGTAATGCCCACGACCAGGAAAGCCCCAAGGAGGAGCGCCATATTCGTGCTGCCCGGGATGCCGAAGGCAAGGGTGGTGAGCAGAGCGCCTCCTTCCTTGGCGTTGGAAGCGGTCTCGGGGGCCATCACCCCTTCTACGGAGCCGTGTCCAAACAGCTCAGGGTGCTTTGAGGTCTGCTTCGCGTGACCGTAACAGACAAAGGTGGCTACCTGAGCGCCCACTCCGGGAATGATGCCTATCACGGTTCCTATCGCAGAGCAGCGCAGGAAAAGCCACCAATGACGAAAGATGTCCTTAACCCCCTCGAAGAGGTCCGGACCGATCGCCGCTACCGTTGCCCCGGCACGAGCAATTTTACTGCCACGCACCGCAATATCAATAACCTCGGGAAGAGCAAAGAGCCCCAGGGTAAGGGGGATCAGCTTTATACCGTCTTCAAGGTATTCGGTGCCGAACGTGAAACGCGGTATCCCCGTGGTCGACTGATAGCCCCAAAGGGCCAGCAGTATGCCGATTGCCCCGGCGACGAGTCCCTTGAGCATTTTCCCCTCGGCAATGGCCGTAATAAAAGAGATGCCCAGGAGCACCAGGAAGAAAAGCTCCGGAGAGCCGAAGCTCAGAACCAAAGGCCGCACCACGGGTATAAGGGCGATCATCATGACGCCGCCGAAAAGCCCTCCCAGTGCGCCGGCCGTCAGAACGATGGCCAGTGCCCGCCCCGCCTTGCCCTGCTGGGCCATGGGATACCCGTCGAGCAACGTCGCCGCGTTGGGACCGTCGCCGGGCACATTCACTAATACCGCCGTTATGGAACCTCCCTGGGAGGACGCGCAGGTCGTCGCAAGCAGGAAGGTGAGCGCCACCTCCGGCTTCATACCCCATACCAAGGGCAGGAGAAGAGATAAGGCCGTGAGGCTGCCGATGCCCGGTATAATGCCGAAAACGATGCCGATAACCACGCCGAGCATCATAAGGGCAAAGACATCGAACGTGAATAAACTCAGGAATCCCTGGAGAAGCGCTTCAAACATACGATCACCCACAACTCTTGTGCGTTAATACCCCTCGACTCCGAGCAGCTTTCCGAAGAGTGTTTTTTCCTCTCCCTTGATCGACAGCATCAGGTCTATGGCTTCGGCAGTCTCCTTGCCGGAGGCGTAATCTATGGTCTCGCCCAATTTCTCGACCCGTTTCAGTAATTCCGGTTCCTCCAGGGTCTTCTTCAGGGCAGATTCCAGGAAAGCGACCTTCTCCTTGGAAACACCCGGCGAGGTCGCCACCGGCCTGCCCACCGCATCCAGGGCTATGCCGATATCGGCCATCCTTTTCTCCTTGGCCGACAGCTTCTTCGCCTCAAAAATCGTGGGAACGTTGGGGAGGAGCTTGAATCTCGCGCGCGCCATGGCGACAAAGGGAATTACATCCTGCGAGTTTATATGGGGAAGAAGCGTCAGGAGGGTCGTGGATATTCCATCCACCTCGCCTTTCAGCAATGCCAGCACCTCCTCGCTTGA
>CAZTLA010000040.1:0-20381 GCA_964614365.1 uncultured Syntrophales bacterium
AGGTGGCAAGAATTGCAGGTGTCGATTTACCGAAAAACAAGCGGATGGAGATAGCATTAACCTATATTTATGGGATAGGGCGCAGCAAGGCAAGAAGTATCCTTGAGCAGGCAGGGGTGAATCCCGATACAAAAACAGATACCCTCGCCGATTCCGAAATAACCTCCATAAGGAACATTATTGACAAGGAACACAAGGTGGAAGGGGATTTACGAAGAGATATCTCCATGTCGATCAAGCGGCTCATGGATGTGGGTACCTATCGTGGGTTGCGGCACAGGAAGGGCCTGCCCGTAAGGGGACAGAGAACCAGCACGAATGCCAGGACGAGAAAAGGCCCGCGGCGGTCCATTGCCGGTAAGAAAAAGTAATCGTTGTTTACCAATAGTGAGATATTTTTCAGGGAGCCGGAGGCATAATGGCAGCGCCAGTAAGGAAAGCAGGGAAGAAAAAAGAAAAGAAGAACGTGTCGGAGGGTATCGTTCATATACAATCCACATTTAACAATACCATTGTTACGATAACGGATCTCGCCGGTAATGTAATTGCCTGGTCATCCGCCGGACTCCAGGGGTTCAAAGGTTCGCGAAAAAGCACGCCCTTCGCCGCCCAGATGGCTGCCGAGGACGCCGTGAAGAAGGCGAAGGAGCAGGGTGTTAAAAAGGTTCAGGTGTATGTGAAGGGCCCCGGTTCGGGCAGGGAATCGGCTTTGCGTTCCCTCCAGGTAGCTGGCCTGAATATCAGTCTGATCAGGGACGTGACGCCGATTCCCCACAACGGTTGCCGTCCTCCGAAGAGAAGAAGAGTATAAGGGGAACCGGACAAGCGAACGGGTGCTTTTGCTTGCGTGTCTATGTTCCGTTGTTGTTTCAACGGAAGAACTTCTGTAAGTATTATTAAAGGGCAAATTGCAGATTAAGGGAGGCTTTTTTGGCAAGGTATAGAGAATCCGCATGTAGGTTGTGCCGAAGAGAAGGATTGAAACTGTTTCTCAAAGGCGACAGATGCTACGGTGACAAATGCGCCTTTGAGCGAAGGGGCTATGCGCCTGGGGATCATGGTCAGCAGCGCAGAAAACAACACTCCGATTACGGCGTCCAGTTGAGGGAAAAACAGAAGCTCAAGAGGATGTACGGTCTTCTGGAAAGGCAGTTCAGGGGCAACTTTGAAAAGGCAGACCGGCAGAAAGGGATAACGGGCACTAATTTACTGCTTTCCCTTGAAGGACGGCTTGATAATATGGTGTTTCGCATGGGCTTCGCCAACTCAAGAAACGAAGCCAGACAACTGGTTACGCACAATCACTTTTTGATAAACGGCAGGGCAATCAATATCCCCTCGTATATTGTGAGCGCCGGCGATGAGATCCAGGTACGGGAAAAAAGCAGAAAAGTAACCAGGATCCTGGAGGCCATGGGAACCATTGCCAGGCGGGGGGTTGCATCCTGGATCGAACTGGACAGGGATAATTTCAAGGGAATAGTAAAGATGCTCCCCACCAGGGATGTATTGACCATGCCGGTCCAGGAACAGTTAGTGGTTGAACTGTATTCTAAGTAAGGAATGAAAACTATGAAAAAAAACTGGTCCAGTTTGATACGGCCCAAGCGGATTGATGTTGATGAAAGTAACCATACCCGGTTTTTTGGAGAATTCTCTTGCCAGCCCTTGGAACGGGGATTCGGCATCACGCTCGGTAACGCGCTGAGGAGGGTGCTCCTGTCGTCAATACGCGGTGCGGCGATTGTCTCCATAAGGATACAGGGTGTCCTTCACGAGTTTTCCACCGTACCGGGTGTTAAGGAGGATGTAACCGATATTATTTTGAACTTGAAAGGGGTCCGGCTTTTAATGCATCAGCAGGATGGACCGCGAACCGTCCGTATCGATACAAAAAAAGAGGGCGTTATCACCGCCGGCGATATCATTGTCGACAGCACGGTTGAGGTGCTGAACGCGGAACACCATATTGCCACTCTTTCCGGCAACGTGCCGTTTAAAGCGGAATTAGTCGTTGATATGGGGCGTGGCTATGTGCCCGCAAAAAGCGAACTGGGACCGGACCAGCCGGCGGGCACGATCAATATCGATGCCGTATTTTCTCCCATAAAGAAGGTCAATTACACCGTTACCCACGCCCGCGTAGGGCAGGTTGCCGATTACGACAGGCTTATCATGGAGGTGTGGACGGACGGCAGCGTTCTGCCCGCTGATGCCGTTGCCTATGCCGCCAAGATACTGAAAGAACAACTGGATGTTTTTGTCAACTTTGACGAGATAGAAGAGGAAGAGGAAAAACCGGAAGTCAAGGAAGACGGTAATATCAATGACATCCTCATAAGGCACGTGGACGATCTTGAGCTTTCAGTTCGGTCCGCTAATTGCCTGAAGAATGCCGGAATAAACCTTATCGGTGAGCTGGTTCAGAAAACGGAAGCGGAAATGCTCAAGACCAAGAATTTTGGCAGGAAATCACTGAGTGAAATAAAAGAAATCCTTGGAGAAATCGGTCTCGGTTTCGGCATGAAACTTGATTCGCAGTCTTGGGCAGGTGAAGAAAAAAAAGAAGCGGGGAAGAAGAACAGGGAAAAATAGGGAAGTCGTCAAATTGCGGAAAGGGAAGGATCAATGCGCCACGGGAAGTTCGGAAGAAAACTGGGAAGAACGACGAGTCACCGGATAGCCATGCTGAGAAACATGGTTACTTCCATGCTGAAGCATGAGAAGATTGTGACGACTGATAGTAAGGCAAAGGAACTCAGAAGAGCGGCAGATAAGATGATTACCCTGGGTAAAAGGGGTGACCTCCATGCCCGGAGGCAGGCCCTTGCTTTCGTGAGAGACCCGGATATGGTGGGGAAACTTTTCAACGAACTATCGGCGCGGTATAAGGACAGGGCCGGTGGATATACGCGGATCGTTAAAACAGGCTACCGGAAAGGTGACAATGCCCCCGTGTCGGTTATCGAATTTATCCCGGAGATCAAGCAGCAGCAAAAGGCGAAGAAAAAGTAAAGTATGCCGCCACAGGGCGGTGCGTTCTGATATAGTCCTGGTATTCTTTGCGGCTCTAATTCCCCCAGGACAACCGAATTTTATCTCCGAGTTTTAAGAGCAGGTATCATAAATACCTGCTCTTTTTTTTCCTAATTTCCCTTGTTTTTTTGTTCCAAAGGATATAGTCTCGCTCAGGAAAAAGGTTGTGATGAAAGACCACTTTAATGCGTGTATTCGGCAGGATGCAGGAAGGGAGGATTCGTCATGGCTGAAGAAAAAATCGGTGAGGTGGTCAAGTATTTTTCGAAGCCGTCCGTTGCAGCGGTAAAAATCATGGCGGGCGAACTCAGGCAGGGAGATACGCTCAGATATGCAGGGCATACGACGGATCTGACCGAGACGATTATCTCCCTGGAGATCGACAACAACGTGGTGGCAAGAGCAGTGGCGGGTGACTTTATCGGCATTAAGGTAAGCCAGCGGGTCCGGCCCGGGGATGAAGTCTTTAAAGTGGTTCCCTGAATGTGTTCTGTGCCCGGAAAACGGGTTTCTACCGACGTGCCGACATGACGGGGGTGCGCACGAGAAAATGGATATCAGGATTCTGGGTTGCCATGGATCGCAACTTCCCGGCTGCAATACAACGAGTTTCCTTCTCAATAAGAGAATCCTTGTCGATGCGGGCACCGTTACGCCTGTGCTGACCCTGGAGGAGCAGACGGATATCGATTATATCCTGGTGACCCATGCCCATTTGGATCATGTTCGGGATATCATGTTTTTGGCGGATAATATTTGCTTCCTGAAAAAAGATAAGCCACTGGTTGTTCTCAGCACGTCCCGGATCATTGAAACGATCCGGACCTATCTGTTCAATGGGATTATATGGCCTGATTTTTCCGCATTGCCGAGCGTTGAGGATCCTGTTCTTAAGTTTGAAGCCATTACACCCGGAGAAAGCATCAAACTGTATGATCTGTCCATAACCGCTTTCGGGGTAAACCATACCGTAGAAACCGTTGGTTATGTCATTGAAGCCGCAGAAGGTGCCGTCATTTTCATGGGCGATACGGGACCCACGGATGATGGGGTATGGACGATTGCAAACAAAGTGAAAAGACTGAAAGCCGTATTTATGGAAACTTCCTTGCCTGATGAGATGAAGGATATTGCCGATATGACCGGCCATCTCACTCCAACCAGTCTGGCCCATGAGTTAACAAAACTGGACGCTCATAAGACGGATATTTACCTCTATCATATGAAACTTGAGTATCATCGGTTCATAATGAAAGAGATTTCTCTCATCAGAAACAGAAATGTCCATATCCTCGAAGACGGCCAGATCATCCGGATATAGCATCCGAACATTACCGCGAGTAAGATGGCGTACATGCAAGATCCCCTCGAATATCTTTCCGGATTAAACAGTACCGTCATACGCTTGGGCCTGCGGCCTGTCTCCCGGCTTCTTGGCCGTTTGGGCAACCCTCAAAAAAAATATTCCAGCATCCTCATCGGCGGGACGAACGGCAAGGGCTCCATCGCCGCGATGACCGCCTCCATCCTTGTCCGGGCCGGTTTTCGAGTGGGGCTGTATACGTCCCCCCATCTGATCGACCTGCGGGAGAGAATTACCATTGACGGCGCCATGATACCGATCAAGGATTTAAAGGCATGTATTGAGGATGTGCGCGCACGCGCTGGCAGGGAAGCGCTTACGTATTTCGAGTTTCTCACGGCAGTGGCTTTCCTTCACTTCCGGCATGAGCAGGTGGACGTAGCCGTGCTCGAGGTAGGGATGGGGGGCAGGCTGGATGCGACCAACGTCGTTACGCCCGTGGTGTCCGTCATATCCAATATTTCCCTGGAACACCGGGCATACCTGGGGAACAGTCTGGAGAGCATTGCGCGTGAAAAGGCGGGCATTATAAAGGCTGGGGGAATCTGTATCACGGCGGCGAAACAGAAAAAAGTCATCGAGGTCTTCATCAGCGTGTGTCGTGAAAAAGGGGCAAGACTTTACCGGGTCGGCAGCGATGTAAACGTGCGAAGGAATGGCGATGGGACCTTTTCGTACCGAGGTATTCGCCGGCATTACCGAGGACTGTCCTGTCCCCTGAGGGGACGCCACCAGCGTGAAAATGCCGCCGCGGCCATTGCCGCCGTGGAAATCTTTGCCGAGAAAGGATTCCCCGTCGATGACCGGGCCGTTCGGGAGGGAATCGGTGAAGCGCGTTGGGAAGGGAGACTGGAGACACTGCAGCTCTCCCCCACGCTCGTAGTGGATGGCGGCCATAATCCGGCGGGAATCTCCGCTCTTTGCCGGGCTTTAAAAGAAGATTTCTCCTATAAGCGGTTGATCATCGTTTTCGGCGTTCTGGACGACAAGGATTACGCCCACATGCTGAATAAGTTGCTTCCCCTTGCGGACAGCTTTATCATGACCAGGCCGGCAATCGGCAGGGCCGTGTCCCCCGCGGAACTTCTGCCGCTCGCCGGTCGCTATCGGAGACGTGTCCGGATCGTGGAGAAGTCGGACGAAGCGTTGCGGCTGGGGCTGGATCAGGCCGGCAAGGACGACCTCGTCTGCGTAACCGGTTCGCTGTATCTTATCGGGGAGATGAAGCAGGCCCATTCCGCATGGGGACCCCGTTAGTGCATATATGAAGAATCTTGGATATCAATTAATAACGGTGTTGCTTCTTGTTTCCTGGTCGGAGGGATCCTCCCTGGCGGAGAATAGGGTGATTTACACGGTGCAAGCCGTCTCTTCCACGGACGAGGAGAAAATTGTCCAGGCTGCGCGCATGCTCGAATTCTCGGAAAAAGGCGGGGTACGGGTAGAGAAGGTAAATGGTCTCTATACGTTAAGGGTCGGCAGGTATGCAAAGAATGAAGAGGCTATCGCCTGTCTCGGGAGGGTGAAGAAAACATACCCGGGTGCTTTTCTGAGAAGGGCTTATGATATACCGAAAAGGAGCGTATACACCGGGAACGCATTTCCGGAGACGCCGGAGGATGCCGCGCCTTTACCCCCCCCCGGGAAAACCGCGGTGGTTCAGGAGTCCGTTGGCAGTGAAAAAATAAAGAGTGAGAGCGGGCCGCTCAATGCAGGAAGTGAAACGGCGCCGGTATTCACGGAGGTGGTTCACGACGGAGGGGGAAGCCCGATCGGCGAGGCAACCGTGGAAATACGGGGCATTCCGCATAGGATGATCGCCCTTTCATCTGTGTTGTCGCAGGATTTGCCACGGCCGGAGGCCGCTTCCCCGGCAACGTCCATACCGCTCCAATCTCAACAAACGCTCTCCAGTCCGGAACCAATCCCCACGAAGTCCGAGTTTTCTCCCGGGCCGGGGTCTCCTCCCAGCGATCCGGTGACTATCGATGCGGACAGTATTTCCTACAACAGGGACGATGACACCTACCATGCCCAGGGGCAGGTCGTGATGACCTATTCCGGCGGCATCCTGACGGCGGATTCCGTGGTCCTGAACAAGGCTGAGGATGATGCCCTTGCCGAGGGGAATGTTGTGGTCACAAGCGGCAAGGACGTTCTCGAAGGGGAACGGATCATGGTTAATATCGCCACCAAAATGGGCGTTGCGTACCAGGGGAAAGCGTTCATTTCCCAGAATCACTTCTACCTGACGGGGAAGAAGATCGAGAAGAAGGGAGAGGCAACGTACCACATACAGGATGCCACAGCCACCACCTGTGATGGCGATTCGCCCGATTGGCAGTTGAAGGGCAGCGTGCTGGACATTACCCTTGATGGGTATGGCACGTTGAAGGATGCCAGACTGTTGGCAAAAAACATTCCCGTCCTCTATACCCCCTATCTTCTTTTTCCCGCCAAAACAACACGGCAGTCGGGCTTCCTCTATCCCCATATCACCTATTCAGGAAATAAGAACGGCTGGGATGGGGAGGTGCCCTTCTACTGGGCGATTTCCAAGAGCTCAGACGCCACCTTCTACCAGCGCTATATGGATAAACGCGGTTTCAAAGAAGGCGTCGAATTCAGGTATTCCATCGATAAGGATTCCTTCGGCACGTTTTACGGCGATTACATGAACGACAGCGGGCATTTCAGTGGACCCACCGGCAATTTAAACAGGAACTGGACGGAGGACCAGAAGCGCTGGTCGTTTTATTTGAATCACGAAACCACATTTAGCGCCACCTCCTATATCAGGACCGATATCATGAAGGTCTCCGATCCCTGGTATTTTCGGGACTTCGACTCCTACAATTACTATCTTGATAATTATTCGAAAGAGGAGCGGAAATTCAGAAAAATTGCCTTCCTGGGAGATGGATCCCTGGGGGCGGCGGATTCGACGGTGCGCTTCGTCAAGAACTGGCCCTTATACAACCTCACGGGGCTTGTCAAATACAGTGAAGATTTTAACAGCGTAACCAACGACGCCACCTTGCAGAGATACCCGGAAATCACCTTCACGGGGATAAAAAGGCCCCTTATGGGCAGCGCCTACAATCTGGAATTTGCCGGTACCTATGATTATTTTTACCGGGTGCGGGGTCAAAAGGGGCACTTTGCCGACATCCAGCCCGTGCTTTCCCGACCCGTCAATCTGGGCGTTTACCTCCAGATGACACCGCAGGTAGCCGTGCGGGAGACGGTCTGGAGCAGGGATGACAAGGAACCGGGCGACAACAGGCAAAGCGATCGGCATTTGTACACCCTCGGCCTCAATCTGAACACGGAAGTACACCGGATTTTCAACATTGGCGGCCCGGCACTGGATAAGATACGGCACGGGATCAAACCGGAGCTTACGTACACCTATGTCCCCTATGTCAACCAGTTGGACATGCCCAATTACGTTGCCGCAGTTGGAGAGCAGAATACGCTGACCTATGCGCTCACCAACACGCTTATAGCCCGGCTGAAGGAAAAAGGGGGGACGGCAAGTTACCGGGAGTTCCTTCGCCTGAAGCTGTTTCAGACCTATGACATTAAAGAAGCGAGGAGGGGTGAGGTTACCCCCGGCCCGGAGAGAAGGCCCTTCAGTGACGTCAATATGGAACTTGATTTTTTGCCTTTCAGCTACCTGTCCTTCTCGGCACGTCATGCGTACAGCGTAAACTCAGGTTACTGGAGGCAGACGAATTACGATTTATCCATGAGCGACGCACGCGGCGATGCCGCCACTATCGGCTACCGGTACACCAAATTTTCCCTGGAGGAGGTCAATCTTGCTCTGAAGGCCGTTCTCACGCCTTCCCTGGCCCTAAGCTACGTTCTCAGAAGAAACGAGCTCGATCATATAACGATGGAAAGAACGTACGGTATGAAGTATCGTAAACAGTGCTGGACTGCGGAGATCACCTATTCCGAGCGGGCGTCTTCTGCGCAAGCAACGGACCAGATTTATATGGTAATGGTTACCCTCTACGGTCTGGGACAGGTGGGCCAGGAGGTATGGAAATCTACCGCCAGCACTACCGGCCTGGAGTAACGAAAGGAAGAAAAATGGTGGCGGTGCAGGGAATCGAACCCCGGACACTACGGATATGAGCCGTATGCTCTAACCATCTGAGCTACACCGCCTGATTTTTCTCGCGAAGACTTTTATACAACCGGATGAGCGTCTGTCAGGCGCAGCCTGAACTGTTTCAACCGTGTGGAGAAAATGGTGCACGTTGAAAGGCAGCCGGACCTTTATAACAGTTTCCCCTGTTTGTCAACCCCCCTCCAGTCTGGTTCCAGTCGGGGGCGTGTGTGAGCGCCCTCAGAAGGGACCGTTTCTGATGAAATCCACGGCGTTCCTGAAAACACGGAGCCCCATTCCTTCTTCCGGCAGTTTTTCCCGGGTCCAGCGAGGGTGGTTCGTATAATGGAGGTAAGCCTCCGGGTGGGGCATAAGGCCGAATATCCGTCCCGTTTCGTTGCAGATGCCGGCCACCGCATCGACGGAACCGTTTGGATTGGCCGGGTAATCCATGGTGGCTGTCCCGTAATCCGCACCGCTGTATTGGAGAACAATCTGCCTGCCCGTGTGGAGTCTGCGCGTCGCTTCCTCGTCTTTCGTGATGAACTTCCCTTCGCCGTGCCGCACGGGCAGGTAAATGCCCGTAAGCCCCTTTGTAAAAATGCAGGCTGAATGGTCGTTCACCCGCAGGTAAACCCAGCGGTCTTCAAAACGGCCCGAGTCGTTGAACGTCAATGTGGCCGTCTGATCGTCGTAGCTCCCTCTGAAGCCGGGAAGCACGCCGAGCTTGACGAGCAATTGGAAACCGTTGCAGACGCCGAGAATCAGCTTGCCTTCCCGGATGAACCGGACGAACTGGTCGTACAGTCTTTCCCGGGTTTCCGCCACGGCGGCGTGCAGGATCCGGTTCGCCCCCGCTTTTGCCGATCCCAGGTCGTCGCCATCGAGAAAACCACCGGGAAGGTTGAGGAAGTGGTAATCGTCCAGACTTTTTTCGCCGCTGAGGAGGGCGCTCAGGTGAACGATGTCCGCGTCGTCGGCGCCCGCCAAGCGGCAGGCATGGGCCATCTCCATTTCGCAGTTGGTGCCGTTTCCCGTGATGATGATCGCTTTTACTCTCTTCGACATTTTTGCTCTCTTCAAAAATTCAGTGGTTCCTGCCACGCCGCTTTCAGAGAGGATATGTCCTCATCGATGATGCGGTTGCCCCGGAGGCCGTTTATCCTGAGCCGTCCCTCGGCAAGGACGGTTCCCACCTGCGCCACGCCGCGGCCGTCAAAAAATTTTTCGAATGTTTTCCTGTCCTCCGGCGCGACGGTCACGACGAAACGGCTCTGGGATTCGGAAAAGAGCACTGTGTCGTCACGGTCGATCCCGGAAACCGGCGCGCGATTCAAGTCTATCGTCATGCCCAGCCCGCCGGAGAAGGCCACTTCCGCCAATGCCACGCCGAGTCCCCCGTCGGAGCAGTCGTGGCACGATGCCACGCACTGGGCCTCAATGGCCCGGTGCAGGCCATTGTACAGCGTCATCGCCTCTTCTGCATTCACCTGTGGCACGGCGTTTCCCACTGCACCATGGAGGGCGTACCACTCGGATCCGCCCAGTTCCGCGTACGTCCTGCCCAGGATGTACACGAGGTGCCCTGCCTGCTTAGCGTCCAGGGTTACCGCTTTTCGTACGTCCTCCATGATGCCCATGACGGAAAAGAGCAGCGTCGGAGGGATGGATATCTTCGTGCCCCCGATCTGGTAGTCGTTTTTCATACTGTCCTTGCCCGATATGCAGGGTACGCCGTATGCCGTGGCCACGTTGTAGAGCGCCATGTTGGCGCGGACGAGTTGGGCAAGTTTGTATCGGCCGTCGGGCACCTTTTCCGACTGCACGGGATCGCACCAGCAGAAGTTGTCCAATCCCGCAATCCTGTCCGGAGGGCAGCCCACGGCGACGGCGTTTCGTACCGCTTCGTCGATGGCGCAGGCGGCCATGTGATAGGTGTCGATATCGCCGTAGCGGGGACAGATGCCGTTGGCCACGACGACCCCGGCGAAGGAGTCGAGGAGCGGCCGGATCACGGCTGCGTCGGAAGGCCCGTCATCGGCGACCCCCGAAAGGGGCTTGATGACGCTCCCACCCTGCACTTCGTGGTCGTACCGCCTGACGACGGATTCCTTGCTGCAAACGTTGAACCGGGAGAGCATTGTCTTGAGGGCATGTCCCAGGTTTTCCGGTTCGGGAACGTCAGGTTCCGCATGACGGGGCGGCGTCCATTTCGCCGATAACTCCATCTGGGGGAGTCCTTCGTGGAGAAAATCCATGTCCAGGCAGGCGACGGTTTCTTCGCCGTAGCGAACATGGAACATCCCTGAATCGGTATATCTACCGAGGACGGTTGCCTCCACATCCATCTTTTTCGCCAGGGCAAGGAATGCGTCCGCCTTTGCCGGGTCAACGGCCAGGGTCATCCGTTCCTGCGATTCGGAGATGAGGATTTCCCAGGGATTGAGGCCGGGATATTTGAGCGGCGCTTTTTTCAGGTCCAGTTCGCAGCCGCCGGCCAGGCGCGCCGTTTCGCCCACCGAGGAGGAAAGTCCGCCGGCGCCGTTGTCGGTAATGCAGCGGTAGAGTTCCCGATCCCGCGCCATGAGGAGAAAATCGGTCATCTTCTTCTGGGTGATGGGGTCGCCGATCTGGACGGCCGTTACGGGTGATCCCTCGTGCAGCTCTTCCGAAGAAAAAGTGGCGCCGTGGATCCCATCCTTGCCGATGCGGCCGCCCGTCATGACGATCAGGTCGCCGCGCGCGATCACTTTCGTATGGGTCGGCTCGCCGTTGATACGGGCCGGCATGATTCCCCCGGTGCCGCAATACACCAGAGGCTTGCCCAGGTAGCGTTCGTCGAAGACGATGCAACCGTTCACGGTGGGGATGCCGCTCTTGTTGCCCCCGTGCTCGACTCCCTCGCGCACCCCTTCATATATGCGCCGTGGATGGAGGATCCGCGGCGGCAGCGGTTTCGCATAGGTAGGTGGCGCGAAGCAGAAGACATCCGTGTTGAAAATGAGTTTTGCCCCCTTGCCGGTGCCGAAGGGATCCCGGTTGACGCCGACGATGCCCGTCAGGGCGCCGCCGTAGGGATCGAGCGCCGAGGGGGAATTATGGGTTTCCACCTTGAACACCAGGTTGTGTTCATCGTCGAATTTGATGATGCCCGCATTGTCGCTGAAGACGGAGAGGCACCAGTCGTTCTTGCCGAGGCGCGCCCGCACCTCTGAAGTGGTACGCCGCACGTAGCTGTCGAAGAGGGAATTAATCCGGAGAGTTGTTCCCTCTCCATCATCATAGGTGATGAGGCTGTTGAATATCTTATGCTTGCAGTGCTCGGACCATGTCTGGGCAAGGCACTCCAGTTCGGCATCGGTCATTTTTCCGCCGAGGCCAGTTTTTTTTCTCTCCGCGAGCACATCTTCTTTCTTCAGGTAGTTGCGGATGATCTTCATTTCCGCGAGGGTGAGGGCCAGGACCCGCTCGCCGCTGATCTTCAAAAGCGCGCCGTCGTCCACATCCAGGTCAATCTCCTCCGTATGCGGTCGGTCGCTGCCGGCAACACGCGGTACGGTGGGGGCGATGCCTTTCTGCTTGTCCCAGGCGCCGCCGGCGATGATTTCGTAACGCTCGATGAGCTCGTTGGCCAGGAGGCTGGTGGCGATGGTTTCCGCTTCCTTCTTCCCGATTGTCCCCGTAATGAGGTACTGGCGGGAGGTATAAACCGGAGGCACATCGACAGCGCACTTTCCCAGGAGAAGCCCTATGGCTTCCCGCGCCGTCTTGCCCACGTTGTCCGTGACGCCGGGACGGAAGCCCACCTCGATCAGCCAGTCGAAACTCTCCGCAAGGGGAGTGTTGACGGCGAACTCCTGGATAACGGGATCGGAAAGGGGACCGCCTGCCGCGAGACGGAGTTCCTCGCTATTGAGCCTATCGTCAATAGTGTAGACATCAACGGTTTTTACCCCCTCCACCCGGATTCCCAGATGTTCGACGATCCTGCGCCGGATCTTTTCTCCCAGTGCATCCCTGATTCCCTTTTTAAATCCAATTTCTATACGATCGGCCATTTTGCTTTTTCCGGTTTTTTGGGGGGTTTATTCATAGCAGAAGGGCGGCGGTAACGCAACGAGAGAATCGGGGGCGACCGGGAGGAAAGAGGGGAAAATCAGTTTTTCCTCACAAACGTTTATCAATCCTTTCCCCTGAATCCGGCAGCGAGCGCATTCCCCGTAGCTCTTGCTACGAGATAAGTAAGGGAGAACGGAACGAAATGGAAGAGGGAATCCACTTCCATGAAGTCAATCAGCGCGGCGGTAGAGAAACGGCCATGTCCGTTCCCATCGATCATGGCCGTCGAGGATACCCTTACTTCCTTACGCCCCCAATTCTCTATTCACCTACAACGAATTGCGCTCCGCCTATCGAGCAACCTGGCAAGAAACGGCAGCATCAGGAAACCGAAAGGAGAAAGAAAAACAATTAAAGAAGGCACGGGAGCGGTCAAGCGTTTTAATTGGGTTACGATTTTGTTTATTTCTTCCTTTGTCCATTTCCCCCGCCTGTTTCTCTGCTTCATAAGCAGGGACATGAAATTCTCCACGCCAGCGCACTCGTCATATACGATCTTTTTGTAATTGGTTAATAATTTCATTGTTTTCCTCCAAGACATGCGGTCAAAAGACATCGAAAGAAGAAGGTGTTGTTCCTATCCACGGTCCGTATAGCGGGTAATATATAGTATTATCGTCCAGTATTGCAGAAAACTTTAACGGTTTCAAGTGATGCCTCCGTGATAATCGCATTCACCTCCGAGTCAACGCAATCGATCATGAGAAAATTATTGTTCATTCTCAATGAAATCTGATACTTTATAAATGAAATATGCAATGGGCTATACCAAACGGATAAGACCTTCATTTGGTCATGCTGATTTGCTAACACACAATATTCAAGGGATATTGCCTGATGTACCTTAACCTTCATGGCTTGCGGGAAAAGCCTTTTAACCTGACCCCCGACCCCCGCTTCATCTTCTTGAGCAAGAACCATAGAGAAGCCTTTGCCCATCTTCTGTACGGCATTAACAATCGTTCGGGATTTATTGTTCTGACGGGAGAGGTAGGATCAGGGAAAACAACAGTACTGCGTGCACTGCTCAGCCAGCTTGACGCAGATAATCACCGTACAGCGCTGATCTTCAATCCCTGCCTTTCTCCACCGGAGCTTCTTCAAACCATAAATAGAGAATTCGGTATTTCAACCCTTCCTTCCGATAATTCGAGTCTCCTGGATGCCCTTAACCAGTTCCTTCTGCAACAGAATGCTGAAGGCCGCATGGTCGTACTCGCCATCGATGAGGCGCAAAATCTGGAAGCAAAGGTGCTTGAGGAGATCCGCCTGATCTCGAATTTGGAGACAGACCGGGAGAAACTGATACAGATTGTCCTGTCGGGACAGCCCGAGTTCATGCAGGTCCTCAAGAGGAACGAAATGCGTCAGCTCAACCAGCGAATTACGGTGCACTATCATTTACAGCCCCTGGATTTTGAAGATATGGGCCATTACATCACCCACCGCCTTGCAGTGGCAGGAGGGAAGGCCGGAATAATTTTTTCCCCGAGGGCACTGAAAAAAATATACCGGTATTCAAAGGGGCTTCCGAGACTTATCAATGCGGCCTGCGACAGGATACTTTTGGCCAGCTATACAAGAGATGCCACACAGATAAATGCCCGTATTGCGGCAGCGGGAATCAAGGACGTAAAAAGGATTACCGTTCCTGCTAACCAGAAACGACGTCTTATTATGATTCCTGCGCTTGCTATCCTTGGAGTCATTCTTGCGGCGGGCATCTATTTTCTGCAGCCAGATTTCCTTCACCGATTCATGTTTGCGCAACACTTCGACACAACAGAGAAGCGGATGAAAAAAATCTCCGATGGCATCGTTCAAGATCGCACCCCTGCCATGGCCGATAAACTTGTTCAGGTTCCGGAATCAGAAAATGCCGGAAGGGCGTTCAATAACTTGGCCGGCTTTTGGAATGTTTTGCCCCTGGCCAACAGCGGCCGCTTGAACCGGAGCGGTGAAATGGAACGCGCAGCATTTGACCGGGGGCTCCGTCTGTACAGATTTTCCGGTAACCTGGGCACCCTTCTTCGTCTTGATTATCCTGCCGCGCTCGAGTTGAGAATGCCGGGCATGTCAGGGAAACGCTTTGTTTTACTGGTGGGCAAGGAAAACGATCAGATCCGTATCGATCCGCTCATTGCCGGGGGAATGGCCCTTTCCTTTGGTGAACTTGAGAGGTATTGGTCCGGTCAGGCCTTCCTTCTCTGGAAAGATTACCTGAATTTCTTAACGAGTATGTCACCGGGGGCAAAGGGAGCACAGGTCAAGCGGCTTCAGGGACTTCTTAGAGAGGCAGGTGTTTACCGCAAGCCTTTGACGGGGCTCTATGATAGTGATACCATTTCGGCCGTCAAGGTTATTCAGTCATCAAGCGGCATAGAACAGGATGGTATCGTCGGTGGTCAAACACTGATGCACTTGTATCGATCCATCGATCGTTTCAAAGTGCCAAGACTCTCGGTGGGGCGAAAATGAGTCTGATACTCGATGCTTTGAAAAAACTCGATCGCGAAGAATCATCCCGACGGAAGGGAATGACCAATATTGCGACTGAGATTCTCAAGCCCGACATTTCCCCCGGCGGGGTAAAATTACCACGATATCTGGTCGCTGTTTTCCTTGCCGTAATCGCGACAGTTTTAATCACCTATGCCGTGATGGTGATGTTCGGCGGTCCGCCCAAGAAATTACCTCCTACCGCATCGAGTCTTCCTGCGCCACGTCACCAGGGTGCACCCGCACTCCCTGCCCGGGAACCTCTTCGTGTCATTCAAGACGAAAGAAGCCCGGTGTCACCGCAAAATCAGACCCCTGCCGCAAGAACAAACACGGCAATTCCCAAGAGTGGAAATGAAGCCATCCGGAATGATGCCTCAAAAGAGGCAGGCATCACTCCCCGAAATACAGAAAAACCTTCTGAACGGGTCTCAAGCGAATCTGCGATGACCCCACCATCGGTAAAATTATCGGGGATCATCTGGAATGAAGAACCCTCAGAGCGCCGTGCGGTGATCAACGGCATGGTGACCAGCGAAGGTGCCGTGATCGAGGGGATGAAAGTCGTGGAGATTTATCCCAACCATGTACGCTTCTCCTATAATGGCCGGCTTATTGAAATATCAATCAGCCATTAAAGGGGAGGGAGAAAATGAGAAGGGCGAGGGCTTTTATTTCGGTGTTGATCGTATCATGGCAGTTGGGCAGGAAGAGGTGAATGAACGATATTAGCCGCATAGTTGACCTGATGGCGAAAGGAGAACCCTGTTGTCTTGCCACCATCATCGCTTCGGACAATCCGGATATTCCCATCGGTCGGAAAGTGATTCTGCTGGCCGACGGTACGATGGAGGGAGGACTTGGGGCAGCCCATTTGGACGCGGGTTTGCGCGACTTGGCACGGGAAGCGCTGGCCGAGAAGAAAAAACGTACCGTTGAAATCGAAGCCGGCATTCGATTGTTTCTCGATATTCTTTCCACCGATGTTACCCTGCTCATTTGTGGAGCAGGCCACATAGCTCTGCCGCTCGCCCGTTTTGCCCGCGCAGTCGGATTCAAGGTTGCGGTGATAGACGACCGCGCCGACTTTGCCCATCCGGATCGTTTCCCCGGGTGTGAAGTGACGGCAAAGGATTTTGCAACGGCACTCCGCGCCGTGCCGGTCACTCCGTCCACCTACGTGGTCGTGATCACCCGAGGGCACGAACACGACGTGGAATGTCTGGCTGAGATATTGCCGAAAGAAACGGCCTATGTCGGTCTCATCGGCAGCCGTCGCAGGGTTCGTTTCGTCCTTGATTTGCTTGGCGGAAAAGGCATATCCCGCGATCGTCTCAATGAGGTCTTTACCCCTATTGGCCTTCCCCTCGGTTCTGAAACGCCGGAGGAAATCGCGCTGTGCATTGCAGCGGAGCTGGTCTGCGCACGGAGGAAGGGGCCCTCGCGGGTGCGGGCGATGCGAGCGGTCGTGGAGGATGGCAAATGACTGATCTGGAACTATTTCAAAAGCTCTCCGAGTTCAGGGCGAGCGGCATGTCCGTCTGCCTTGCCACCATTACCGGAACCGTCGGTTCGACGCCGCGGGAAACGGGCGCGAAGATGATCGTATGCGCCGACGGCACAACGTACGGATCCGTGGGTGGCGGATGCGGAGAAAATCAGGTCCGGAGTACCGCTCTTCGCTGTATCTTGAAGACGAAAAAACCGGAGCTCATTGAAGTCGATCTTACCGACGACCTGGGCATTAAAGACGGCGATGTATGCGGAGGAAGAATGTGGATTTTTGTGGAGCCGCTATAATCCGGCAGCAAGCGCATTCCCCGCACTGAGCTGCGGGGTAAGCCGGCGAATGCTTAAGCGAGACAAATCTTTTATAGCGTTATTGCTCTTTTTTCGAAGGCTTCGGAGGGAGGATCAAGAAACCCTTCTGCTTCATTTCCTCGATGAACTTCAATCCTTCATCCCTGCCGGCAAACGGCCTTGCTACCACCCGATGCCATGTTTCCTTTGATGATACTTTCCACGGAATGACCTCGATCTTTTTTCCACTTGATGGAATATCATGGGTGTATCGGACGGCTGTTTTAGAATTCACGAACGTTCGCAGGTGAACCTGATAGAGACCCTCGCCGTATGGCATAACCAGCAATGATTCGGCAATCTCCGGCATATTGATTTTCTGACCGACGAGGATCAGATTGGGGTCGGTAATTTCCGGATTGAGTTTCATAATATGGTCAATGCGGGTTTCGTCAGCCTCTTTATAGTATTTATAGGCCAAGAGCGATAGGTTGGTTCCTTTTTCCGCGGTGATGGTTGCCTTTACCCGAATGGCCGTCTCGGCATTGTTCGCAATCGGCGGCGATATGGGAGGGGGCGGCGGAGGGTTATTCGGCGAGGCATCCGTATTCCCCGGGCTGGGAGAGGCGGGCACCGGTTCAACAGCGACTTGGGGTGCGTCTTCAGACGGAGAAGGGCTGACCGTGTCTTTGATGGCCGGCTGGGCGACGGAATCGCCGGGTTTTTCTGTCTGAAAGAGAAGTTGCACATGGTCCCTGCCAAAAAATATGGCCATCACGAAAATAACCAGCACCAAGAAGGCATAGGAAATTTTACGAGGCAGATTTCTCTGAATCCTGGACACCAGAACGTTGGCTCTTTGCGGCGTGAAAATCTCTTTTTCATTCCAAATTTTCTTCACCCTGGCAGGAGCGATTTTTTTCTCGGAAAGGTGGTATCCGAGAGACAACGCATTTGAGCACAGGATATTCAACGCCAGCGGATTTCCTTTTGCGTGCCCGCAGATCAGAGACAGGGCCTTATCGGTAAAAATGGTGGAAGAGCAGCTTCCCACCATTTTTAACCGGTGATTGATATAGTGGAGAGATTCCGCCGGAGTTAACGGTCTGATCCGGTAACTGACGGCAATCCGCTGCTTGAATTGCCGTATGGCTACGGACCGAAGTTTTTCCCCGAGCTCCGGCTGCCCCACAAGCACGATCTGAAGCAGCTTCGAGGTGCTCGTCTCCAGATTCGCAAGCAAACGGATTTCTTCCATCAAGTTCAGACTTATGTTCTGCGCCTCGTCAATGATGATGACGACATTTTCATTCTCTTTCAGGCATTCAATCAGATGATAGTAGAGTACATGCATCATTGAGCCCTTGATTTCGTGTCCCAGCGGCAGCTTGAGCTTGAGGAGCATTTCCTTTAACATTTCTCCGAAAGGCAGGTGGCTCTGGGGAAAAAGAACGATCTTTACCTTTACGTCCAATGTGCTCATCAGATGATCGATGAGTGTCGTCTTCCCGACGCCGGCTTCCCCCAGAATAAGGACAAAGCCTTTCCGTTCGTTGATTCCGTATTGCAAAGACGCCAGGGCCTCCTGATGGCCCTCCGATGGGAAAAAGAATTTCGCGTCCGGAGAAACCGCAAAGGGATTCGCCGAAAAACCATAATACGTATGAACGTCGGTCATTGCGGTATTCTCAAGATTAGGAAGGCGCTTTTTCATCAAACGGTCATGGCGACCCGCGCTAAAACAGGCGGCGCCGGGGAACTATGCATTCAGGACGCTGGCGACGACCTCGGCGATCCGGCGGCAGGAGGACTCCGTTTCATCCCGCGAGGGGCCTTCCACCATGACGCGGCACATGTTCTGCGTTCCCGAATATCGTACCAGCACGCGCCCCCTGTTTCCCAGCGTTGCCTCCACGTCGGCAATTATGCGGACGATCTCCGGAACCGTCTCGATCTCCGGCCTCCTTTTTACCTCCAGGTTGATGAGCACCTGGGGGGATACCTTCATGATGGTTGCCAGTTCGGACAGGGGTTTGCCTTCCTTCTTCATGGTTGCCAGGAGTTGCAAAGCCGTGATGATGCCGTCGCCCGTGGTATGGTGGTTGAGGAAGATCATGTGTCCCGAATCTTCGCCGCCGATGACGGCGCCTTTGGCCTGCATATCCTCCAGCACGGCCCGGTCGCCGACGGCAGCGGTACTCCAGTCAATGCCCAATTCCCGGAAGGTCTGAGAAAGCCCGATGTTGCTCATAATCGTTCTCACCACCAGGTTGTTCGCAAGCCGGCCTTCTTTTTTCAGGACGGAAGCGCAGACGGCCAGGATTTGGTCGCCGGTGAGCACCGCGCCTTTTTCATCCACGGCGATAAGGCGGTCGCCGTCCCCGTCGAAGGCGAAGCCGACGTCGGCCTTCTGTTTCACCACTTCCTTGGCCAGCATTTCTGGGTGTTGCGAACCGCAATTGACGTTGATGTTGGCGCCATCGGGCTCGTCGAAGAGAGCGCTTACCTCTGCTCCCAGTGCGAAGAAGGTGGCGGGCGCCACCCGATAAGTGGCTCCGTTGGCGCAGTCGAGGACTACCTTGGTGCCTTCGACGCTCAGCTCCTTGGGGAAGGTGTGCTTTAAGAATACGATGTAGCGGCCCCGCGCATCTTCCATGCGGTAGGCCTTGCCCAAATCTCTTGGGGCGGGATGGAGCCCGTGCATGTTGTTTGCAAGGATCATCTCTTCGATGGCAAGTTCCTTCTCATCGGGGAGTTTGTATCCCTCGCTGCCGAAAATCTTGATGCCGTTGTCCTGAAGGGGATTGTGCGACGCGGAAATAACGATGCCGGCGTCGGCCCGCATGCTATTGGTGAGAAAGGCGATCCCCGGTGTGGGAATGACGCCCACCATGATGGCGTTGACGCCCATGGAACAGATTCCCGATACGAGGGCGTTTTCAAACATGTAGCCGGAGATGCGGGTGTCCTTGCCGATGATGATTTTCGCGGTGTGTCCCTCGCGCTTGAACAGGCGGGCAGTGGCGCGTCCTATGTTTAAGGCCATTTCGGCCGTCATGGGGTATTCGTTTGCCACTCCCCGGATGCCGTCCGTGCCGAATAACGTTCCCATAGATATCCCCCTCGTTTGTTCCGCAAACCGGCCGTCTTGGTTGTCCGTAAAGAAAGCCGTTTGCCCCGCATGATAAGTACCCGATAAGAGAACAACTTCTATATCACCACCCGCCATTTTGCAACAGGAAATCGCTTTCTCCGGAATAGCGATTGCGCGAGAGAACCATCCGTTTTCCTGTCGTTGTATTTATTTTTGCTCTGGTATATAAGAGAGCGGCTGAATTCGGTAGCGAGCGCAGTCCCCGCGGCTTGACGTTGGATAAGCGAACGAATGATGAAGGATGATGTTCCTTAGGAATCGAAGATTCCCCGCAGCTTGCTGCGGGGAGC
>CAZTLA010000041.1:0-20145 GCA_964614365.1 uncultured Syntrophales bacterium
CTTCGTCATTAATAGCCCTTGACTTCCTTCATTTTCCTCATTACTATTCCGGCGCTTATTAGCACATTTTTGCGGCTTTGAACATCGGGAAAAACCTCTCTCACGCGATGACTGGCGATGCGATTATCGCCCATTTCCGGATCAAACGACATGACGGCATCGCTTATGGACATAGAATCATTGATCCCTCATCGGGACCGGATGAAACTGATCAATGACGTGGTCGAGGTAAACGCGGATAGGGCCGTAACGTCGGCACTCGTCTCCGAGCGATGGCCTCTTTGTCGGGGTTCTTTTGTTGATCCCCTTGTCCTTATAGAGATCGTGGCGCAGACGGCGGGAGTGCATATAAGCTGGAAAAAAGGAAGTGACAAAGGCGCCGGCGGTGTGGGCTGGATCGTCGGAATCAAGGAGGCCGATTTCTTTCTGGATCGGATTCCGCTGCAAACAGTCTTGATCACCACGGTGAGAAATCTGTATAGCGCCGAAAACTATAATGTGCTTGAGGGAACCGTTATGACAGGAACAGAACTTCTGTGTCGTGTTCAGATACAGGTATTCCGGTCCGAATCGGCCCTCCCCCTGCCGTCATGAGATGTCACAGGAGCGAATCAACATGAACGAACGACCAATCGCCCTAGTGACCGGGGGCAGTCGGGGCATCGGCCGTGCCATCGCCGTTGAGTTGTCCGAAGCGGGATACGGGATCATCATCACGTACAAATCAAACGATCAGGCGGCTGAGGAAACCCTCGAAATCATTCGCTCGAAGAACGGCACGGGAGAGAAGATCCGGTTTGATGTGGCCGATTCGGGGGAAACAGCCAAACAGATGGAAGATATCATGTCCCGATATAAAGACATTCGCATTCTGGTGAACAATGCCGGGATCACCGCCGACGGCCTCTTTATGATGATGCCTGAAGAAGATTGGGACAGGGTTATCCAAACAACCCTGAAGGGCTTTTTCAACGTGACGAAGCCCGTTGTCAAGAAAATGGCGCGAAATCGCAGGGGCTCCATTGTCTCCATTGCTTCCGTGGCGGGCATCGTCGGGAACCGTGGACAGGCCAATTATGCCGCCGCAAAATCCGGATTGATCGCCGCCAGTCGCTCCCTGGCCTCCGAGATGGCGCGGCTGGGGATCCGGGTCAATGTGGTTGCACCGGGGCTGATCGATACGGAAATGATTCAGGGGGCGCCGGTAGAGAAGATCAAGGAGATCATTCCCATGGCAAGAATCGGAAGGCCGGAGGAGGTCGCGAAGGTTGTCCGGTTCCTCTGTTCCGAAGACGCCTCGTATATTACGGGACAGGTTATATCCGTCAACGGCGGCATGTTCTAATGAACTTTATGACTATTTACCGCACAATAAAAAGAAGGAGCTTCCTTATCGGATTGCTTCCGGCCTGCGCTTTACTGCTCGGATGGGCGGATACCTGGGAGGATGTTCAAAGAGAATCGGCAAAGGTCACCTCGGTCAGCGCTCGTTTCTCTCAGGAAAAGCATATGCAGATCCTCACCAAACCCCTCATTTCCCAGGGGCGTTTCTATTTTCAGGCGCCCGATTCGGTCAGATGGGAATACACCTCTCCCGTGAGAAGCGTTTTGCTGATGCAGAAAGGCAAGATCAAACGATACACCGCAGGCAGTAAAGGCTTTGCCGAGGATGCGGGCGGCCCCGTTGATTCGATGCAGTTCGTCCTCCAGGAGATCGGCAGGTGGAGCAAGGGACAGTTCACCGGAAGCGAATATTTCTCGGCAGACTTGAAAGGAGGAAAAGGGGCGCATATTATTCTCACTCCAAAGGAAAAGGGTATTGCGGCAATGATCTCGCGCATTGTTATCACGCTTTCACCGGACCGCCCGGGAGTTTTACAATCCGTGAACATTGTCGAAGGTGAGAGGAATTACACCCTCTTTGAATTCACCGATGCTCAGATTAATTCGCCTATCGGTGAAACGCTGTTCCGGAACGTAGAATGAACGCTTCCTTACTATCCTGTATCCGGTATTGTATCGCTATGTGGATGGTCTGCCTTGTTTCCTGCAGCCCCTTGCCCGTCATCAAACCTGCCGATCAACCCGTAGCTGTCGCACAAAAGTGTCGCCGGCCGTTTCTCGATACGCCCTATCGTTTCGTTCATACTATTAAGGCCGCGTTGCCGGGTGGCGGATCGGGAACGGTTTTGGGCATCACGGTCGCCGACCCGTCATCAAGGGGGATTCACAGCGCGATCATGACCATCGAGGGATTTGTTCTGTTCGAGGCCCGGTATGATAAAAAACTGGTTGTATCTCGAGCGTTGCCGCCATTCAATGCGGAGCAATTTGCCGAACACATGATGGATGACATCCGTTTCATTTTTCTTGCCCCTGAGGGAAGGCTCCTCAATGCCGGTGTGCGTGAAGACGGATCGGCTATCTGCCGGTATGACGGAAATCAGGGAGCGATCGTAGATGTGATCGTCCATGGGGATGACACCTGGGAGATCGCAAAATATCGCAACCGGTATGAACAACAACGAATAATCAGCGCCTTTTCCCTCCGGAACGGGATCCCCGAAATAATGGAATTGACCGGTTTCGAGTCGGGGAATTATTCGTTGCGCCTGAGGCTGATCAGCGCGGAACCGGTCTCCCCCGAGACAATACCGTGAAATTCAAACTGATCTATCCGAAATGGAAAAAACTGGACCGGCAAACGGAATTTCATCTTCCGCCCCACGGGCCCGTTGTCTTTGCCGCAACGATCCCCGATGACGTGGAAATTGATTTTACCGATGAAAACGTGGAACCCATCAATTTCGACGATTCCCCCGATCTCGTGGGGATATCGATGATGCTCACCAGCCAGGTCAAGCGGGGATGGGAGATCGCGGACAGGTACCGGCAGCGGGGAATCAAAGTCATCTTTGGCGGCATCGCCACAATGCTGCATGCCGAGGAAACGCTGCTGCACGCCGATGCCGTCTTTCTCGGCGAGGCGGAAGGCAGGATGGAGGGGGTCATTCGTGATTTCCGAAACGACCGGCTCAAGAAGCGCTATGACTACATGACCGATTTCCCTCCCGTCGAATGCATCGGGACGGCGAGAAGAGCCATATTAAATCGTGAATTGTACAACTACAAGGGCGTGCAAATGGTGGATCTCGTGCACGCGTCGCGGGGATGCCGCTTCAATTGCTATCCCTGCTGCGTATCCTTCCTGGGCGGGAGAAAGTTCCGCCCCCGCCCCATTGACCGGGTGGTTGAGGAATTGTCTGCGATCGACAACAACCGCCTGTTCATCGTGGACAATTCCCTTGCCCAGGACAAGAACTGGGAACGGGAACTCTTTACGGCCATGATCCCTCTGAAAAAGAAGTGGTGCTGCCACCCTATCGAGGACGACGATGAAATACTCGATCTGGCCGCCCGTGCGGGCGCCTGGTACGTCTACCAGGCCATCTTCGACACATCGGATCTCATCCGGAACCGCATCCGGCGCTACCACGAACACGGCATCGCCGTGGAGGGAACGGTCCTCCTTGGTCTTGACGACCACACGGAGGACTCCATCCGCCGGCTCGTGGATTTTCTCATGGAGATCAATCTTGACCTTGCCGAATTTACCTTGCTCACGCCCTTTCCCCATACCCGGACCTTTGAAGACTTGCACCGGGCCGGGCGTATTCTCTCTTACGACTGGAACGATTACACGGCTGACAAGGTAGTCTTCCAACCCAGAAACATGACTCCGGAAAAGCTTCGGGAACTGTACGACCACGCATGGGACACCTTCCACCGGGATGAACCGCAGACCTATAAAATGTTCAAGCTCATGCAGAAGGTAATCGAAAAGGAAAAAGCTGACAGAACGTACCGGGGTCGCAAGCGCGATCTGATAGCCCGTCGGTTCGGGAAAATGGAAGAATGCTCAGGGGGTAAGTCATGAAGCGGCAGGCGACGAAAGAGGTAACCATCGACAGGAATCCGTTGACGTTGGAGGAAATCATTGCCGTGGCGCGGGGAAAGGCCCTGGTAAAGCTCAGCCGGGAACGCTCCTTCCGGGAGCGGATCCGCCGAAGCGAGGCCATGCTTCATTCCGCCATCCGCGACGAGATTCCCATCTACGGCGTCAACACGGGGTACGGCAAGTCCTGCGGGAAGCGCCTGACGCAGGATCAGGTATTAAAGCACCGCAAAGACAATCTCATCCGGTTTCACGGTTGCGGCACCGGCGAGCCCATCGGCGTCGAAGCCACGCGGGCGGCCATGCTCTGTCGGCTCCTGTGCTTATCCCGGGGATATTCCGGCGTTTCCTTCGGGCTCCTGGAACAACTGGCGGCCTTTCTCAACCACCGGATCACGCCCGTGGTCCCCGGTGAGGGCTCCGTAGGGGCTTCCGGCGACCTGACCCCCATGTCCTACGTGGCGGCGGCTCTGACGGGGAAGCGCGAGGTGTTTTACCGGGGCAAGCGCATGCCCGCCGCGCGGGCGCTGAAACTATCCGGCCTTGCCCCGTATGCTTTTGCCCCGAAGGAAGCCATCTCCATGCTGAACGGCACATCCACGATGACGGGTATTGCCATCCTCGCGGTGGATAGGGCAGACCGGATTCTCCGAGCGGGCATCTCAGCCACGGCGCTTACCGTCCACGCCCTGAAGGGAAAAGCTCTCCACTTCCACCCCACGATCGGCGAGGCAAAGCCCTTTCCGGGGCAAGTCCATGTGGCCCGGCGTCTGACGGAGTTGCTCCAGACACGGAAACACATCGCCGATATCGAGTCCCAGGCACGGGAGGACCTGCAGGACCCCTATTCCATCCGGTGCGCCCCGCAGATCATCGGAGTCCTCTCCGACGCCCTGACCTGGATCCGGCAATGGGTTGAAACCGAGGCAAACTCCGCCAACGACAACCCCATCTTCGATCCGGAGACGGGTCAGCCGCTCATGAGCGGGAATTTCTACGGTGGTCACATGGCCTTCGCCATGGATGCCCTGAAGGCCGCCCTGGCATCCGTAGCGGACATGTGCGATCGGCAGGTGGCCCTTCTGGTGGATCCTCTGTTCAACCGGGGCCTTCCGGCAGACCTGGTGCGGGTTGCGGAAGAATTCTTCGTCTTTCACCATGGCTTCAAGGCCATGTCGCTGTCTACGTCCGCATTGGCGGCAGAAGCGCTGAAACTGACCATGCCCGCCGCCTCCTTCTCCCGTTCCACGGAATCCCACAATCAGGACAAGGTCAGTATGGGAACCATCGCCGCCCGCGATGCGGAACGAATCTGCACGTTGACGGAACGGGTGCTGGCTATACACCTCCTTGCCGCCGTTCAGGGCTGCGAGATCCGTGGGAACCTCGACGTCCGGCCAAAGCTCCTGGTCCTCGTGCAACAGATCCGTTCCCTGTCGGAAGCGGTGCTGGAAGACCGCGAAATGGACGGAGACATCGAGCGCCTCGCCCGGAGCATTGCCGAGTCGGAACTGTTCGGGGAAGAACATGATGCCTCATAATGCGAAGGTACGCGTCGTCGGACGGGTTGTCGGTTGCACGCCATGAGAGAGGATTTCCAACAGGCCATCATAGCCGGTGTGGAACGCCTCACGGCCTGGGCCGATCTCCTGGATCGGATCAACGTCTTCCCCATCCCCGATGGCGACACGGGTCGGAATCTCGTCATCAGCTTATCTCCCCTGCGGCGGCCCGAGCGGAACCGGGAAATCGTTGCCCGCGATCTGCTCCTTTCAGCCCGGGGAAATTCGGGGAATATCGCCTCCGCGTTTTTCCAGTGTTTTATTCAGACGGAATCCCTCGACGACCTGCCTGATGCCGTCCGGCTGGGATGCGAACGTGCACGGCAAGGCATCTCCGAACCTCAACCGGGAACGATGCTGAGCTTCTTCGATGCCCTGGCGGCAGTACTGCCCGATGTCGGGGTTCTCTCCGGCTCGGACCGGATAGCCGAAGTTCTGGCATATCTGGAGACAGCCGTCCGCGACACGACCGATCAACAGCCAAAACTCAGGAAGGCCGGGGTAGTGGACGCGGGCGCCCTGGGCATGTTCCTGTTCTTCGAAGGATTTCTCCACGTCCTCGCGGGTGGTCAGATCCCCTTCCGTCTTTTAACCGAATCGTTTCACGACAGGATCACCGTCTCGCCGTCACATAATGAAGAACGGGAAACGGGTTACTGCGTGGACACCGTCCTCCAAAGCGGAGCGGATGCGGCAGAGACGGGGCAGATGTTAACGTGCCTCGGCGAGGCTGTTATCGTAACCCGGAGGGATGCTTATCTGAAAATTCATTTTCACACCCGGGATTGCGAAGGCGCCCGCCGGCAGCTTGTTCGCCTCGGCCAGGTCATCGACTGGATGGAAGACGATCTGCACCAGCAGACGTCATCCTTTGCCGGCAGAAGCCGGAAACCCGCCATCCATATCATGACCGATGCGGCAGGCTCCCTGACCCGCCGGGAAGCTAATGATTTGGGAGTGAGTCTCCTGGACAGCTACATCACCGTCGGAGATCGCTGCCTGCCGGAGACCTATTTCAACCCCGACGAACTCTACAGCGCCATGCGCTCCGGCATACGGGTGACGACGGCCCAGGCCTCCATCTTCGAACGTCACCAGACCTATGAAAGCGTCATGAGCCGCCATGCGCTGGCGCTCTACTTGTGCGTCGGATCAGCCTTCACGGGCAACTACCCGGTTGCCATGGAGTGGAAGCGGGAACATGATCCGGAAAACCGCCTTCTCGTTCTGGATACTGGCGCGGCATCGGGACGACTGGGGCTGCTCGTCCACGCTGTCGCCGCCGTTGCCGCCGCTGCCAATGAGGCCGGCGATGCTCCGCAAGTCATGGCCTTCGCCCGGCAGGCATTGACTCGCTGCGAAGAGTATGTGTTCCTTGATCGCCTCGAATACCTGGCAGCCGGAGGACGTCTGTCGAAAACAGGGGCATTTGTCGGCGACCTCCTCCACAGGAAGCCGATCGTAAGCCCCCTGGCCGAGGGCGTCCGCAAGGTCGGCGTCGCGCGGAACCGGGAAGAGCAGGTGCGTTTTGCCCTGGATGCGCTGGATCGCTCCCGGCAACCGGAAGGGAAGGGATTCATCATGCTGGAATACTCAGATAATCGACCATGGGTGGAAGAGATCGGGCTTGACGTGGCACGACGCTATCCGAACGCGAACACGATAGTGCGCCCTCTGTCTCTCACCTCCGGCGCACACATGGGACCGGGAACCTGGGCCGTGGCACTTCTGCCCGAAATACAAACATGGTAGCCCTCGCCCGTTCTTATCCGCTATTGAGAGGCATCAGACTTTTCGCCTTGACGAAAAACGACCTTTTCCCTATAGAGCGAGAGCATACAGTATGGATCCTGTAATCTTTGACGACGGAAAAATGATCAGTATCACCCATCTCAACAAATCCTACGATGGCAAGCCCGTTCTGGATGATCTGAACCTGTCGGTACACCGCGGCTCTATCACGGGACTGCTCGGTCCCAACGGTGCGGGAAAGACGACCCTCATCTCCATCCTGATGGGCGTCATTCGGAAAGACAGCGGGAGCATCAGCGTCGGCGGACTTGATCCCGACCATGCGCTCGGCACAATCCAAGCCAAATGCAGTTACGTGCCCCAGAACCTGGCGTTCTATCCACGATTGACGGCCCATGAGAACCTGGAATACTTCGGGGCCTTGTGGGGCTTGAAAGGGAAGACCCTGAAAGAACGCATGAAATTATGTATCGATATAGGCAGTTTGCAGGACTTCGTGGAAAAGCGGGTGGATAAGTTTTCCGGCGGCATGAAGCGCCGCTTGAATCTGGCAATAGGTCTCTTAAACGATCCCGAAATATTGTACCTCGATGAACCAACGGTGGGTGTCGACACCCAGTCCCGGAAGTATATCCTGGAGACGATTAAGAAGATAAACCGGGAGAGGACCATGACGATCGTTTATACGTCCCACTATCTGGACGAGATCGAGCAGGTGGCCGATGAGATCGCCGTTATCGATGAGGGGAAAATCATCCTCTCCGACAGCAAGCAGGCCATTTTGACCAGTGCTGACACGGCGTTTGGCCGGAGAACCCTTGAGGAGCTATTTCTCACGCTGACAAAAATCGGACTGCGCGACGAAGATCGGCGGCAACCTCACGCATGACAAAGATACGGTACATCCTGAAAAAGGAATTCTTACTGATATTCAGGGACATCCATGCCGTATCCGTCCTGTTCGTCATGCCCGCCGTATTTATCCTGATCATGTCCCTGACGATGCGGGATATCTTTGAGCACCACAGCCGCGTCATGATTGATGTCCTTACGGTGAACCGCGATACGGGAACACGGTCCGGGGCGTTCCTGAAAACAATGGAGCAACTCCCTGCGTTCAGGCTTCACCCCCTTGAGAAGGGGGCCGCAACGGAGGCCGTCAAGAAGCAGATGATTTCCAGGGACTACAAGTTCGCCCTGATCGTGAGGGAAAACTTCTCCGCCTTCGTGGAAAGAGTTGAAAAAAATGCGGATGAGAAGCCCTTAGAACTCCTTGTCAACCCCACGGTTAATATTCAAACCCAATTGGTTTTGAAAAGCGCATTGGACGGAAGTCTGGCGCAGTTGCGATGGGATGCCTTCCTTGACCGTATCGACAAGCTTCTCGTTGTCGCAGGAATTAACAGGGAAAAACTGACGGCGGCCGGGGAAAGCCACGTCGATGTCAAGTACGTTTACCGGGGAGAAAGCAACCGCAAAATTCCATCCGCCGTCCAGCAGAGCGTTCCCGCCTGGCTCGTATTTTCCATGTTTTTCATCGCCATCCCCCTCTCCAACACCTTTATCTCCGAACGGGGACAGGGTACCTTCCTGCGCCTCAAAAGCATGAACGTATCGCGGTTCCATCTGCTCTTCGGAAAGATGGTCCCCTATTTTCTCATCAACGCAATCCAGGTGTTACTGATGATTGCCATCGGCAGGTATATCGTTCCTCTGTGCGGTGGCACGGCGCTCACGCCGGGGGATTCTCCGGGTGGCCTTCTTTTGATTTCTGCTTCCGTGAGCTTCAGCGCCCTTTCCGTGGCGCTCCTCATTGCCTCCGCAGCCAGAACGACGGAACAGGCAAGCACCATCGGGGGAATCATGATTATCATTTTTGGCGCCCTGGGTGGAATCATGGTACCCAAATTTGTCATGCCCGGATTCATGCAGCAGATTGCCAACCTGTCTCCCATGTCCTGGGGATTGGAAGGATTCCTCGATATCTTTCTCAGAAACGGCAGCGTCTCCGACGTCATTCCGGAAAGCCTGTCCCTGTTGTTGTTCGGAATCGTCATGCTCACCCTGGCGGTTATCACATTACAGAGGCAGCGGGAGGTCTAAGAGCGATGAAAGGTTCCCTTGATGACAGACTGAAGATGGATTTGAAGAAACTCATCGTCGAGGAGTGCGATATAGAAAATGCCCCCGAGGAGATCGGCGATGACGAGCCGCTCTTCGGCAGTGAATCCAAACTGGGACTGGATTCGATAGATGCCTTGCAAATTTCCGTTGCCATGCAGACTAAATACAACATCATTATTACCGACAGCAAGAAAATGAGGCGTGTCATGAGATCGTTAAACACCTTTGCCGACTTCATCCAACCGGAGTAGCACGTGAAAAGAAGAGCATGGATAACGGGAAAGGCCATGATCTGCTCCCTCGGTGATGACCTGCATGAGATTGTAGACGCCGTGCGCCATCGGAGGATACGGCCGGCGCATATCCCCTTTGTCCTGGCCCGCCTGCCCTATACGAAACCCTACTACCTCATCCAGCGCGACGCAGGGGATAGGCTGGAAGAGCGCTCCGAGGCCTATTTCTACGAAGTTCTCTTTTCTACCGTGTCCCGCGCCCTCCTCGATGCCGGCCTGAGCGGCGCGGAGATCAATGACCTGCACGTGTTTTTCGGCTCATCGTCCATGGAGGTTCCCGTATTTGCGGGCAACCACCTTTCGATGCCGCCGACTGTGGGTGGAACGTTCCTCCAGTCATCCTCCGGGTACGGGAAAATCGCCGGCGCCGTTGCGGAGAGGTTCGCAATGGGGGGTAACTGCTACTCCTTTGCCACGGCATGCACCTCGAGCGCCAACGCCTTCCTCTACGCCGCGGCCATGATAGAGGCACATCACATCGAGCGGGCTCTGGTAGTCGGGTACGACCTGTACAACAACCTCATTTATTACGGGTTTGAAGCCTTGAAATCCATCGCCGCCTCCGATTACCGGCCCTTCGACAGGATGCGGGACGGCATGATCCTCGGTGAGGCCTGCGGGGCGGTCGTGCTGGAGGGAAAACGCAGGGCAAAGGAGGATTTCATGCACCTGGGCGGAGCGAATCTCTGCGACACCTACAGCGTCACCAGCCATGATGAGGAAGGAGCTGCCGTTGCAGAAACGATGAAGAGGGCGCTCAGGCAGGCGGGCATCAGGCCGGAAGATATACGCGCCCTCAAGGCTCATGCCACGGGAACGGAGAATAACGACCGGACCGAATGCGCCGCCATGAGGGCAACCTTCGGCAGTGCCATCCCTCCCGTCACCTGTGTCAAGCCGTTCATCGGGCACACTGCTGGCGCCTGCGGCGTCAACGAGCTGATACTGTTTACGGAATCGGTCAAGGCGGGTTTCATTCCCTCCACCCCCGGCTTCAGGGAAATGGACGAGACATTGAACCTGACGCCCCTGACGGAACACCGGGAAACCGGAAAGGGCATTTTCATGCTGAACTATTTTGGATTCGGCGGCAATTGCACGACCCTTATTCTCTCCAATCAGGACGATTCAGAATGAACGGGATGTACATTCACCGTAGCTCCGCCTTCATCGGTGCAACGGACGCGGACATACACTCGTTAAAGAAGGAGATGGAGCGGTATACGCAGGAAACGTTCCGCAGGGTGAATCGGTTCGTCCTGCTTGCCCTGCTTGGCGCGCGCCAATGCATTCATCAGCATACCCTCGAGACCGATACGGCCGTCTTCCTGACTACGGAGCACGGGTACCTTCGTGAAACCGCAGAAGCCCTTGATGAGATATTCGCCGCCCGATCACTGCCCAAGCCCTTCAGTTTCATTAACACTCTGAGCAATACGGCGGCCTTCTATCTCGCCCAACACCTGGGCATCCGTGGTCGCAACATCACCGTTTCCAGCCAGCATCTTTCCTTTGAACGGGGGCTGGAACTGTTGAATGTTGATTTTGCCCTTGGTGCGGAAACAAGCGCCCTGATCGGCGGCGTGGATGAGGCGCTTCCGTCCCGAACGGCCCTGCACGAGCAGACCGATCGTGGCTGGCGAACCATCGACGGGAGCGCGTGGCTCCATGTCAAGCCGGTAAAGGAAGGCGCCTGCGGGGCCTTCACCGGGATCAGATCGTTCCGGGACGGCCAATCATGCATGGACTGGATCAGGGAGGGGAAAAGAACGCCGGCGGACGTGGTCTCTTTCGGCGCCCTGATCGGCAGCGATGAAGCCGCCGCCTGGAGAGAAGCGCTCCGCCCCGCTGCCGAGTTTGATTATCTCCGTGACTACGGATATTCCGGCTCTGCCACGGCCTGCGGCATCAGCATGTTTGTACAACTCTTTCCCGGAAGGACCTTGCTGCACCTGACCAGAAACCAGCGCGGGCATTATGCGGTTATTGAATTAGACAGATATTGACTTAAGAAAGGAGTAGACGCGTTTCTCCTGCTTCGCGCACGTTTGCACCAGTTTGGCGATTTTCCCCACATCGAAATCCGCCGTTTTGCTTTTACATGCCCTGGCGGCGGCTACGGCAAACTGACGCCACGTATCGCCCGCCTCCGTCATCATCTGCGATGCCTCTTCCAGTCGGGCAGATCCAAGAAGACGCCCGGCCTCCTGGAGGAAGGCCGCATAGATGAACCGGAAGCCGCCTCCCCCCGTACCTATTTCCTCCTGCATCCGCACGATATGGCCGAGGAAGAGGCGACAAGAGCGCAGGTCTTTCCGGGCATCGAGCCTTCCTATTCTTCTTCCCAGATAATTGATGCCGTTCACCCCGATGAAGGGTACCGGTGATAAAAGCATCATCCGCACCGTTCGCTTTATCGATTTCCTGATGACCTCCTGCAAATCGACGCCGGGATTGACCCCACGGGGATAGTACAGGAAGCCTTTCGGGGCAAGGGTTCCCCGCGCGAAACGCGCGTTTTGGAGGTCTTCCGATTTGATCCGGACAACATGATCAAAAACGGGATCGCTGATAAGAAACTCGTCCCCCTCCCGCCCGTAGACAATGAGGTTGTGCGCGTTAAACGGGAAGCGCATCTCCGGTGGAAAATAGGGCAGCCAGTAAACCGACGCCTGCAGGCCTATGATTTCACCTCTGTCGGCAAGATCCGTGAGTTCGGCGAGGGCCTTTCCCTTATCCCGGTACCTCCTGGTCGAAAATCTGACATCGAGGGCTTTTACAGCCCCCTTGATAATCGCCCCGGGGAACATGCGGTACGATAGCAAGGGCATGCCGGTGATCTTGATCAAGGGGATAAAGGCGAACGTAAGTCCGCCCGTGAGGCCGAACACCATGGGCTCGGAAAGATCGAGACCGTGGCGTCTCAGGAGCGCGCTTACCACGCCGCTTTCGCAATGGGCGTACTGCTTATGTTCCCATGTCTTCAATTCCGCCACTTATTCCTCCCGGGGAAAGTTCCTTAAAACGTCAACAGGCACCCGGAAGAGCCGGGCATACTCGGCCAGAGTGGCATCGCTGAGTTTTTTGAAGAGGCGGGGCTTGAAATGCCGCTTCACCCGCCAGCGGCAAAGACCCATGGCCTGGGCGAGGGTCCGGACATCCATCCAGTTCTTGTACATGAAGTATTCTATGGGCGATGTTTCGTTTTTTCTTACCCGGGAAGCTGCCTCGCCGGCCTTTTCTTCAAAGGTGTCGATTACCTGGGTAAGGACGATCTCTTCCGCCTTCCATCCCCTGGTGGCAGTCCGGGTGTACAGCCCCTGTTCGTCGACGGCGTATACGGCCTTTTTTTCTCCGTGCAAGGTCTTTATGTCGTCCTGGGGTACTTCGGATATCTTCATACTATTGCCCGCGGGAATCTATAAAGATGCCGCTCCATGGCTTCGCGCAGCCGTTCGAAAAGGGAATATCGCATTTCCTCGTACATTCATGCTTTTTCGATGGTGACTATAGAAAGGAGCGCACCGCATGTCAAGACTGGAATGACCGCCAAACAGGATTCTTTATCAGGATTCTTTGTCATTGACACGAGCGCCCCTATCTGATAGCAAGCCACATCTATGGGGCTGTAGCATATACAGGTTATTCTTCAAGGTTTATTGCATCATGAGGATTCTTCTTGTCAATCCCCCTAATTGCGGACGGAGCATTCCGGAAGAGGAATATGGCGTCACCTCCATCAAACAGATATTCAAGGGAGAGCCCTTCGGCCTCGAGGTCATTGCCGGATCCCTCCCGGGGCATGACCTGATGATCCTCGATATGAAATGCGAGCAGGAAGAGGCTTTTCCTCGCATTGTCGCAGATTTTCGTCCCGAAGTGATCGGCTTCACCGCTGTCGCCTGCGAGGCGAACACCGTGCTTGGATACGCGCGAAGAATCCGGGAGGAAAATACTGCCCTGGTGGTTGTCGGGGGGAATCATGCCACCTGCGATCCATCCTATTTCAACAAAAACGAGATTGACTACATCGTCATGGGCATGGGAAAGAAGAGCTTCAGCGAACTGATTGAGCAGCTTCAACAGGGGGGAAGCGCTGTGGCGATTCCCGGTATCGCGAAAACCTCACCCGGGTCTCCACTTTCCTTCATCCCCAGAGCCTATGGCCGGAATGATCTGATGGATCACTGCCCGCCCCGCTACGATCTTGTGGAGCGCTATCGAAAGCACTATGTTTTGGAGAAACTGGGGATGACGATGGGGTTCGCCATTACCGCGTACGGCTGCACGCATGCGTGCTCATTCTGCGCCATTCCCGAAGTGACCGGCGGAAAGTACCTTGTCCATTCCCCGGATTCCGTCATCAGGGACATAGGCCTGTTGGGTGATATCCCCGTTATCCGTTTGGTAGATGCCAATACGTTCGGCGATCCCGCCACGTCGGAGGATCTCTGCCGGAAGATCAAAAGCGCGGGCATCCAAAAACGATTTATTGCAGATGTCCGGGCGGACACGATTGTCCGGCATTCCGATTTACTGAGGGACTGGAAAGACGCCGGTCTTCATGCCGTGGTGGTGGGATTTGAGGATATCCAGGATCGGAGGATTGAGTATTACAACAAGAAGTTCAAGGCTCACCTAATTCCCCGGTCAATTGAACTGCTGCACGAGTTGGGCATGCTCATCGTGGGGGATTTCATCGTTTCTCCGGATTATACGGAGGATGATTTTTCCCGTCTGGAGCGGTTCATTGGGGAAATGGGGATTCAAGTCCCTGTCTTATCAGTGTTGACTCCCATTCCCGGCACCCCTCTCCATGGGATCATGAAAGACCGGATCGTCGTTCACGATCTGGACTATTACACCTTCACCAATGCGGTCGTCCCCACCACCATCCCGGAGCAGACATTTTATGAGATGTTTTCGGAACTGGTGAAGAGGCTGCATAGGAGGACACTGAATTGACGGTATATATTAATGACGTTTCCGCATTCCTCCCCAATGAACCGGTCGGCAATGACCGGATGGAGGAGATCATCGGCAGGATTCATAATCTCTCTTCAAAAACGAAGAGGCGAATATTCGACAGTAATAAAATCGAGAAACGGTACTATGCCCTTGATCCGACGACGGGTGCATTGACCCATACGAATACCCAGTTGACGGCAGAAGCCGTGCGAAGGCTGAAACCCTACGAAGGTTTTACGCCACAGGATATCCGTTGTCTTTGCTGCGGCACAACAACCGCAGATGTCATTGCCCCCGGACACGGCCTTATGGTCCATGGCGAACTGGGGTCTCCCCCCGGTGAAGTAATCTCGACCGCAGGAATTTGTCTTTCCGGGATTGCCGCCTTCAAATACGCCTTCATGAATGTCGCCCTGGGCTTCAGCGACAATGCCGTGGCGACGGGGTCCGAACTGGCGTCCTCCCTCATCAGGGCGCAATTCTTCGAACATCTGCAGAGCGAAGCTGCCGTTAATAAGAACAGCATCCTGGCTTTCGAATCGGAGTTCCTCCGATGGATGCTCTCCGACGCCGCCGGCGCGGTATTCTTGTCACCAAGAAAAAACCCCGATCGGATCTCGTTGAAAGTTGACTGGATCGAGCACGTTTCCTATGCCGGTCAATACGAGGCGTGCATGTATGCGGGAGCCGTCAAAAACGAGGATGGTTCCCTCACCGGATGGCGTCAGCTTGATTCTCTCCGGGAAGCCCTGGATAAGAACTATTTTGCCTTGAAGCAGGATACCGTGATTCTGAATCAGAACATCGTCAAGGTTGCCGTGAATATGGCCCTGGCACAAACCATCGGAAAGAAAGACCTGAAAGCCGACGAGGTAGATTGGTTTTTGCCCCACTATTCATCCGGTTTTTTCCGCGAGAAGCTTTTCCAGGCTATGGAAGAAATTGATTTTACCATTCCCTATGAAAAGTGGTTTACCAATTTGAGCTCTAAAGGAAATACCGGATCAGCCTCCATCTACGTTATGCTGGAAGAATTGTTCCATTCGGGAAAGCTGAAGGAAGGGGAAAAACTTCTCTGCTTCATACCGGAGAGCGGCCGCTTCTCGATAGCCTACATGCTCCTGAGCGTCGTATGAAAAGGAATAGCACCGCTGATTCCACGGTAATCCGAAAAAAGAACTGTCTTATGAAAAAATATTTTTTGCGTAAGGTGCACTCATAGATAAACCTGCCATCAACAAATCCACCTATATTCCGCCGTTGATCAAGCGCAACACCACATTGTTCGCCCTTTCCCAAATGTTCTCCGGGGTGGGCATGCAGTTCGCGTTCGGTCTCGGACCGCTGATGGTCATCGCCCTGACCGGCTCCGCCGCCCTGGCGGGGCTTACCGTCGCCCTGATCGGGCTCAGCCGGTTCCTGATTTCCTACCCGCTGGGCAAGATTACGGATACCTTCGGACGCAGGCCGGGCATTCTCTTGGGCCTTGCGCTGGCGCTGGTCGGCGCGCTCATGGTCGGATTCTCGATACGCCTGCGCAGCTTTGCCCTCCTGCTGGGCGGCATGCTGGTCTTCAGCATGGGAATGAACGCGTCCCAGCAGTTGCGCGTGGCGGCGACCGACATGTTTCTGCCGCATATGCGCGCGCAGGCGCTGGGCTACGTCGCGCTGGGATCGCTGGTGGGACTGGTAATCAGCCCGACGCTGGTCAGCTTCGCCGAGCGTATCGCCCCCGGCCTCGGCCAGGAACCGCTCAGCCTGCCGTGGCTGATGCTGCCGGTCCTGATCCTGTCGGGCATGGTCTTCGTCGCCTTTGTGCGTCCCGATCCGAAGGAGATCGGCATGCATCTCGAACGCTACTATCCCGACTACACGCCCCTGCCGCAACCGCCGGCGGAGCAGCATTCGGATTTCAGCGGCCGGACCATGCTTCGCAACGCGCCGATTCGCCTGGCCATCGTCTCCAACTGCGCCGCCCAGGGAAATATGTCGATCGTCATGGTCCTGACCTCGCTGGTCCTTTCGCACCACGGGCACAAGCTAGGGGCGATCGCCTTCTCTCATATGTTTCACTCCGCGGGCATGTTTGCCTTCACCATCCCGCTCGGCAAACTGGCCGACCGCTTCGGGCGCACCAAGGTCATGTATCCGGGCATCGTCATCGCACTGATCGGCGCCGCCATGGTTGCCTACACCACGTCGTTCTGGTCGGTTACCGTCGGAACATTTCTCGTCGGGCTGGGTTGGGCTGCAGCAAACGTCGCGGCGACTGCGATGATTGCCGATCTCGTCGATACGGAAGAACGGGGCAGGGCTATCGGCATCGCTGACAGCGTTGCCGGCGCCGTGAGCGTCGTAATGGCGCTGGTGACCGGCCCCCTGATCCGGTGGTCCGGTTTGCCCACAGCGGGCCTGGCGGCCGTCCTGGTATCGCTGCCGCCGCTGCTGATGCTCTTCACCACCCGACTCAAGGAACGCGCGGTGCGTCGCGCAGCGGCTACCATCCTCCCGGAGCCCCCCTAAGGCGCGACGGAACACTGGCCTCCGGAAACATGATGAGCACTTTCGCGCCGCTACACCCGCCCCCCCGAAGACGCTTTCCGCAGCAGGGATAAATGGGGACTGGTTCAGGCTTAAAGCGTGAACCAAGTAACGTTTTTTCAATTTGTCGAGATTGAACCTGCCCCAACCCCGGAGGGAACGATTTGAAACCGTTCCCTCCTTTTTTTCTATTGCCAATGCGGCAAGCCCCATTCCCAATAAGATAGTGCTTGACAAAGTACATACAGAGCCGCTAAAGTGCCGCCATAAGGGGAGTAGCAATCGGTCGAGCAATTGACCGACCCGCGGTTCGTCAATACGGTGGGAACACCCGGGCGCGGGGCCTGGTTTTGTGATCATCAGCGCATGCAAGACCTTTATTCAAGGTGAGTTACACCGTGGGTAAAGGCTTTTTTTTACCCACGGCAAAAATGTGAACCGGTGGTATCAAAGGAGGGAAATATGTTTACAACCAGATGGATCAAATACGGACTCATGACGTTCAGCCTTCTCTTTTTCCTGATGTACATTCTCGAGCTCGACGCTTTTGCCCGGGTGGGCGGCGGCCGATCCATGGGAAGCCGCGGATCGAGGTCCTACTCGGCTCCCCGGTCTCCATCCGTCGCGCCGTCCGGTCCAAGCCGGCAGGCTGGCCAGGCGCCGTCCGCACCCATGACACAACCGCAAAGCGGCGGTTTTTTCCGGAATATAGGCGGCAGCCTTGTCGGCGGTCTTGTCGGCGGGATGCTTGGGGGAATGCTCTTCCGGAGTATGGGATTTGCCGGAGGCGGCGGATTTGGCGGCGGGATCGGCTTGTTTGAAGTTCTCCTGATCGGTTCAATTCTGTACGGTATCTGGTGGTTTCTCAAGAAGAAGCGACAAGCGGCGGAAGCGACCGCCGGTTCCGCCTTTTACCATGAAGCGTCCATGCCGGAATCCCGGCAGCAAGTCTCTTCCCCGCCGTCGTACGGACAGCAGGCTGCGGGATCGGATGTTGACGCCGGCCTCGGTTATGTGCGGCAAATGGACCCGGCATTCGACGAAACACGATTCACGGATCAGTGCATGGACACCTTTTTTAAGATCCAGGGCGCCTGGATAAACCGCACCATGGCATCAGTCCGGCACCTGCTCACCGATGAGATGTATCGTATCATCCAGGGTGACATTGATGGCCTGATACAGAAGAAACAGATTAACCGTCTTGAGAACATTGCCGTACGGAACGTCGATCTGACCGAAGTCTGGCAGGAATCGGGCAGGGATTTCATTACCGTCCGGTTTTATGCGAACCTTCTGGATTATACTACCGACGAGATGACCGGCGCAGTAGTTTCAGGCAGCAAAACAGATCCCGTCAAATTCGAAGAATTTTGGACGTTTACCCGCCCGGTGGGAAACAACTCCTGGCAGCTTGCGGCCATTAATCAGTCTTCATGACCGGCGCCTTTTCTTTCACCGCTGCACGATTGAACCAGCTCCAACCCCGTAGGGAACGGTTTCAAACCGTTCCCTACTTTACATCCTCCCTGCCCTCCCGTCAGTTACTTGAAGTTCTGAGAAAAATCCGGATCTTCAAGAACGACGGTAACTGCCAGATCAATCAATGCATATGCCCTCTGCTCCAGCGCCATATCGTCGGTCTGCACGACAGGCCGCATGCGTACCGTATAATTCTTCTCAAACAGTTGGAATCCATTCTTCAGTAGAAGAACCTTATACCAGAATGCCTGATCATTGAGCGACAGCAAAATAAACCGCAACTCCGGCACTCCTGGAGGCGGGCCTCCCTGCGAGTGAACCCCCATTCCGATGGAGCGTAAGGCCTTGTCAAAGCAGTCCCAGAAATAAATGTCCAGCGCTGAAATCTGTGACTTGTAGGTTATCCCTCTATCCGGGCTCTGGTATGCACCGCTATACGTGTTTTCAGCCATATTTGCAATCCTGACGAGATAGACGGATTTCCCCTTGTAGTTGCTGTATTCGGACGGTTGAAACGATGGGGCGTATCGGTCTTGTTTGATCAGCACCTCAATGCGTTTGCATGCAAACAACGGCAAAACGAGCAAAAGAAGCAGCACAGAAGTGATTCCGATTCTTACGCATTTCGAGTTCATCATTTCAGCCTCCTTTAGTCTTAAGAGATGAAACATTATCCTTATGATTAAACACTATCAACAGCGCCGTCGTCAAAACGCCGGAAACCGCCACCGGCAGAGTACTATACACGATAATCGTTCCTGCGGCAAGTGTCAGGATCATGAAAAAGGACGCCACAAAGGGAATCCGAAAAATGCCGTAGGTCAGGAGCCAAACGATACACGACAGGACGGAGAAGAAGGGAGAAAGGGACGCCGTAAAGCCCAGATAGCCGGCAACGCCTTTCCCCCCCTGAAATCCGTGAAAGCAGGGGAAACGGTTGCCCACAACCAAGCCCAGACCGGCCCAGGGAACAAGCTGCATATCGAGCAGGGAAAGAGCTATGGCGCCGATAATGAATGCTCGCGCCACATCCATGATCAGCACCATTGCGGCCCACAATATCCCGGCCTGTCGATAGACATTCGTGACCCCCGCATTCCCGCTGAAATGACGTCTCGGATCATCCCTCCCTGCCATTCTGAAAACCAGGATGGAGAAGTTGACGGACCCTGCAAGGTAGGTTCCCGCCAACAGGATCGCCAACATCATGACTTCATTGCCCATCGTATACTCTTATGATGCCCCGTTCATTCGAAACATCGTCACTCCCGTTTCACCAGGGTAAAAATATGATCATCGACCGTATCGTGAAAGGCCACATATCGCGCTCCTTCAACGCTCAAACGGCTCTCACTCCATCCTATCGCATCAACCGATACCTGCTTCCACGATTCCGCAAGCGGCAGGTCAATCGCCTTGGATACCCCTTCCTTTATGGACCAGACCCGAATAGCGGCCGGTATAACTC